>NZ_DASVZH010000249.1:0-1819 GCF_036391795.1 Oryzihumus sp. | reverse complement strand
GGACCGGAGCCGCAGGCGCGGCGCTGGTCGCCGCGGGGTACGTGTCGCGCAGCTTGCGCACGACGGGGGGCTCGATGGTCGAGGAGGGGGACCTGACGAACTCCCCCAGCTCGTTGAGCTTGGTCATGATGGTCTTGCTGTCGACCCCGAGCTCCTTCGCGAGCTCGTAGACGCGGACCTTGGGCACATCTCTCCTGTCTCGGTCCGCCCCGGACAGGTCGGACCGTCGTTAGTGCTGGGCACTCATAGCTGGGCACTCATCGGTGCGCGCTCATCGGGCAGCCATCGGCTTCCTGACCCGCTTTCCTCATCGACGGTGGCTACCCCTCCGGGACCGGCCCGGTGGGGTCCTGCTCCGACCCCTCGAGATGACGGCGGACGACGGTGACGTCCAGCAGACCCGGCACTCGCAGGGCCCGCCCGAACGCGCGCCGACGTTCGGCGAGCTCGAGACAGTGCGGATCGGGGTGCAGCCACGCACCCCTTCCCGGCATCCGGCGGCCGGTGTCCACCACGAGGACCGGCGTTCCGGTCCCGGTGGTGCTCGCGACCACCCTCAGCAGGGCGTACCGGGGGGCTGTCGCACGGCAGCCGACGCACGTCCGGAGCGGGCCAGAGCCCGCACCGGAGGACGAGGGACGCCGGGCGCGCCGCCCAGGCGTGGCAAGTCTACCCCGGACCGCCTGGTCGGCGGCCGGTCGGGACGACACGCCGCCGGGCAGCGCACTCTCCTCAGCGTTCGTCGGCCGCACCCGGCTGTCCTGCTGCGGCGCCCGCGGCGGGTTCCGCGTCGGAGCGGATGTCGATGCGCCAGCCCGTCAGCTTCGCTGCGAGCCGCGCGTTCTGCCCCTCCTTGCCGATCGCGAGCGACAGCTGGTAGTCGGGCACGACGACCCGGGCGGCCCGGGCGACGGGGTCGACGACCGTGACCGAGAGGACCCGGGCCGGCGACAGGGCGTTGGCCACCATCTCCGCCGGGTCGTCCGAGTGGTCGACGATGTCGATCTTCTCGCCGTGCAGCTCCGCCATCACGGCGCGCACGCGACCGCCGAGCGGGCCGATGCACGCTCCCTTGGCGTTGACCCCCGGGACGGTGGCTCGGACCGCCATCTTGGTCCGGTGACCCGCCTCGCGGGCGATCGCCGTGATCTCCACGGTCCCGTCGGCCACCTCGGGCACCTCGAGGGCGAACAGCTTGCGGACCAGCCCCGGGTGCGTCCGGGACAGGGTCACCTGCGGACCACGGTTGCCGCGGGCCACCTCGAGCACGTACCCGCGGATGCGCTCGCCGTGCACGTACTGCTCGGTCGGCACCTGCTCGTGCGCGGGCAGCACCGCCTCGGTGCCGCCGATGTCGACCAGCACCGTGCGGGGGTCCCGGCCCTGCTGGATCACGCCGCCGAGCACCTCCCCCTCCTTGCCGCGGAAGGTGCCGAGCACCGCGTCGTCCTCGGCGTCGCGCAGGCGCTGCACGATCACCTGCCTCGCCGTCGACGTCGCGATCCGCCCGAAGCCGGCCGGGGTGTGGTCGAACTCGGGTCCGAGCTCCACCGGAGCCGGGACGGCCTCCTCCTCGGCGTCGACCGGCGGGACCTCGGGTGCCGGCAGCGGCTCGCGCGCCCACACCGTCACGTGGCCGGTCTGGCGGTCGAGCTCCACCCGGGCCCGTGGGTATGCGCCCGGCGTCCGGTGGTACGCGGAGAGCAGCGCCTGCTCGATCGCCTCGACCAGCACGTCCAGGCTGATGTCCCTCTCGCGCTCGATCAGTCGCAGCGCCTGCATGTCGATGTCCACGTCACGCCTCCCCTCGCTCGTCGTC
>NZ_DASVZH010000248.1:0-24020 GCF_036391795.1 Oryzihumus sp. | reverse complement strand
GCCGTGACATCATGCCGTAAACGCCAGCGCCACCAAGGAGGCACAATGTCGGTCCTGTCCGGTTCCTCGATCCTCATCACTGGGGGGACGGGGTCTTTCGGAAAGGCCTTCCTGCGGCACGTCCTGGACGAGCTCGACCCGCGCCGGGTTGTGGTGTTCAGCCGCGACGAGCTCAAGCAGTACGAAGTCCGGAACATGTTCGGCAACGACCCCCGCCTGCGCTGGTTCATCGGCGACATCCGCGACCGTCACCGCCTCCACCGCGCGATGCACGGCATCGACTACGTCGTCCACGCCGCCGCGCTGAAGCAGGTCGACACCGCGGAGTACAACCCGTGGGAGTTCGTGCAGACCAACGTCGTGGGCTCGCAGAACGTCATCGAGACCTCCATCGACGCGGGCGTCAAGAGGGTCGTGGCCCTCTCCACCGACAAGGCCTCGAGCCCGATCAACCTCTACGGCGCCACGAAGCTGACCGCCGACAAGCTGTTCATCACCGGCAACCACTACGCCGCGGCCTACCCCACTCGCTTCGCCGTGGTCCGCTACGGCAACGTCATGGGCAGCCGTGGCTCGGTCATCCCGTTCTTCCGCAAGCTCGGCGAGGCCGGTGAGTCCCTGCCGATCACCGACCTGCGCTGCACCCGCTTCTTCATCACGCTGCCCCAGGCCGTGGACTTCGTCGTCGACTCCTTCGAGATGATGCAGGGCGGCGAGCTCTACGTCCCGCGCATCCCGTCGATGAAGATCACCGACCTCGCGCAGGCCATCGCCCCCGGCGCCGCGATGCACGACGCTGGCCTGCGCCCCGGCGAGAAGCTCCACGAGGAGATGATCTCCCCGGAGGAGGGGCGCCGGGCCCTGCGCATCGGCGACCGCTACGTGCTCCAGCCCGACCTGGCCTCGTGGGGCTACGAGCCGCCCGCCGACGGTGTGCCGGTGCCGGAGGGCTTCGCCTACCGCTCCGACCTCAACGACCAGTGGTTCACGCGCGAGGAGATCGCCAAGATCATCGAGACGGAACTCTGACCTTGCTGCCCTACGGACGCCAGTCGGTCGACGAGTCCGACATCGAGGCGGTCGCCCAGGTCCTGCGTGGTGACTGGCTCACCACCGGACCGGCGGTCGCCCAGTTCGAGCAGGACCTGACCAAGGTCTCCGGCGCCGTCGACGCGGTGTCGGTCACCTCCGGGACCGCTGCGCTGCACGTGGCCTACGCCGCGCTCGGCCTGGGCCAGGGCGACGAGGTCGTCACCACTCCCCTGACCTTCGTGGCCACGGCCAGCTGCGCCGCGATCCTGGGCGCCCGGGTCGTCTTCGCGGACGTCAGCGAGGACACCGGCAACCTCGACCCCGAGGCGGCGGCTGCTGCCGTCACCCCGCGGACCCGGGCCATCACCGGCGTCGACTACGCCGGGCACCCGATCGACGCCCCGGCCCTGCTCGACCTGGCCCACCGCCACGACGCGGTCCTGGTCGAGGACGCCGCGCACTCCATCGGCGGGTCCCTCGACGGCCGACCGGTGGGCTCCCTGGCGGACCTGACGACGTTCTCGTTCTTCCCAACCAAGAACCTCACCACGGCCGAGGGCGGTGCCGTCGTGGGCACCGACCCCGAGCTCGTCGCCCGGGCGCGGACCTTCCGCACCATCGGCCTCGTCCGCGACCCCGAGCGGCTGCGCTACCCCGACGAGGGCCCGTGGCACCAGGAGGTCCACGAGTTCGGCCTCAACTACCGCCTGCCCGACCTGCTCTGCGCGCTCGGCTCGAGCCAGCTGCAGCGCTTGGAGCGGTTCAAGGCCCGCCGCGACGAGATCACCGCGCGCTACAACGCCGGGCTCGCGGACGTCGAGGGGCTGCGGCTGCCGGGCCGCCGTGAGGGCGCCGACCCGACGTGGCACCTCTACCCGCTGCGGGTGCTCGAGGGCCGTCGCCGGGCGCTGTTCGACCACCTGCGGGACGCCGGGATCGGCGTCCAGGTCAACTACATCCCGGTCTACTGGCACCCGGTCTTCGAGGACCTGGGCTACCAGCGGGGCATGTGCCCGGTCGCCGAGGAGTACTACTCCCAGGAGATCTCGCTGCCCCTGTTCCCCGACCTGACCGACGGGGACGTGGACCGGGTCGTCGACCTGGTGCGCGGCTTCCTGCACGCGTGAGCGCGGTGTCCGGTTCCGGAGCCGGCGCCGCCGCCAGCCGGGGCGTCCTGGGACGCGGGTCGATCTACACCCTGGGCACGGCCGCCCCGATCCTGGCCAACGTCGCGGTCGTCCCCGTGGTCACCCGCATGCTCGGTGCGGAGGCCTACGGCGTCGTGGCCACCGCGGTCGTCGTGATCCAGGTGGCGATGATGCTCGGCAGCTTCGGTATGCCGTCCGTGATCACCCGCCAGGGCATCCTCACCAGCTCGGGGGTGCCGGGCGCCCGGGCCCTGCTGGTGCGCGGCTCGCTGATGACGATGGGGCTGACGGCCGTCGTGCTGCTCGCGGCGCCGTGGTGGACGGGGATGCTCGCCGAGCCGCTGCGGGTCGCGATCCCCCTGGCCCTGGTGGCCGGTGCCTTCTTCGTCGTGGTGGAGAACGCCCAGTCCCTGCTGCGCGTGCTGGACCGCCCCGGCGCCTTCGCGGCCCTGTCGGCGGCCGCGACGCTCGGCGGCCCCGCGCTCGGGCTGGCGCTGCTGGTGCCCGACCGCTCACCGGAGCGCTACCTCGTCGGCGTCGCCGCGGGATACGCGGTGGCCGCCCTCGGCGGCCTGGTGCTGTGCCTGCGCGGCGGCCGGGTCCAGCGTGAGCGCGGTGACACCCGCGCGGCCCTGCGGATCGGGCTGCCGGTCATCCCGCACCTCGTCGCCCTGTTCCTCGCCAACGGCGCCCTGGTCTTCCTCGCCGGCCAGCTCTACGGCATCGCGGCCGCGGGCCGGCTGCAGCTGGCCCTCCTCGTCGGCAGCTCACCGGGGGTGATCACCTCGGCGCTGAACAACTCGTGGGCCCCGATCGTCTATCGCACACCGGAAAACGAGCGCGGCGCCGTGCTCGCGCACACGGCCCGCGACATCGGCACCCTGGCGGCGTTCGTGGCCGGCGGCGTGGCGACCCTGTCGCCGTGGCTGCTGCGCCTCGTGGCGAACGCGCCCTTCGCCCCCGACGAGCTCGTCCCCGCGGTCGCGATCGTCACGTTCGGGACGGTGGTCTCGGTGGCCTACCTGGCCAACGTCCACCTCGTCTTCGCCTCCGGCCGCTCGCTGGGCCTGTCCGTGGTCACCCCGTGCAGCCTGCTGGTCGGCCTCCTGGTCGCCCTGGCCGTCGGCCGCAGCGACCTGGTCCTGCTCGCCGTCGGCTTCCCCGCGACGTACGCCTCCCTGGCGGTCGGCACCGCGGTGCTCCGGCGCCGCGTCGGCAGCACCCGGTGGAACGAGCGGGTCCTGGTGCTGCCGTTCCTCGTCGGCGCGGTGCTGTGCGCCGCCGGGTCGCTGCTGCCCGTCACCGGGCTGCCCAGCCTGAGCCGCCTGCTGGTCGCGGGCGCGGCCGGGGTCGGGACGTTGTGGCTGGGCCGCCGGGTGATCCGGGGCTGATCCGGCGTTTGGCCTTGTGCCCCGGCGGGTCATCGGCAACGGTGGGCGCCATGGAACCTCCCGCCCGCGTGGGCCGCACCAGCCAGGAAGACCTCTGGGCCGGCGACTTCGGCCGCGACTACATGACCCGCAACCGCGGCGACGCCCTCGTCCAGAGCAACCGCGAGCTGTTCCGCAAGGTGCTCGAGCGCACCGGCCCGCTGGCATCGGTCGTCGAGCTCGGCGCCAACATCGGCAACAACCTGCGGGCGCTGCGCGGCCTGCTGCCCGACGCCGACCTGCACTCGGTCGAGATCAACCCCGACGCCGCCGCGGAGGTCGAGGCCTGGGGTGGGGCGACCGTCCAGGTCGGGTCGCTGCTCGACGTCGAGCTCGACGGGCAGTGGGACCTGGCCTTCACCAAGGGGGTGCTCATCCACCTGCCCCCGGACCACCTCGAGGACGTCTACCGCACGCTCGTGGAGGCCAGCCGCCGGTTCGTCCTCGTCTGCGAGTACTACAACCCGACGCCGGTGGAGGTGCTCTACCGGGGCCACGAGCACGCGCTGTTCAAGCGGGACTTCGCCGGCGAGATCCTCGACCGCTTCCCCGACCTGCGGCTGGTCGACTACGGCTTCACCTACCACCGCGACCCGCAGTTCCCGCTGGACGACTCCACGTGGTTCCTCATGGAGAAGACCGGGTCCTGACGCCGTCGAGGGGTCTGTCCGGGCCGCACGTGGCCGGGGCAGACCCCTTGCAGCGTGGTCAGGCGCCGGGCGTCGTGCCCGGGCGCAGCGGCTCGGGCAGCGGGTGCACCGGCGGCAGGGTGCGCTCGAGCCGCGAGGGCAGGTGCTCGAACGGGTGCCGCAGCCACGCCCCGGCGCCGAGGCCGGCCTCGAGGCCCTGACCGCCGCTGACCCGCTCCCGGACACCGAGGACGCGCAGGGCCTTCTCCACCGGGCCGCGCAGCCAGTAGTCCGCGCCGGCGCCCAGGCTCACCGGGTGGTCCCAGCCCAGCAGGGCCTTGAGCTCGGCGGGCTGGCGCACGCTGGCGGCGCCGAGCTCGCGGCGGGCGATCTGTGTGGTCACCGCGGTGTCGGTCTGCTCTCCGTGGAACTCGGGCCAGCGCTCCCGGACGGCCTCGTAGGCCTCCCGGTCGCCGCCGGTGATCGTGAACGGGTCGCCGTAGACGGCGACGGGGATGCCCAGGGCCGCGGCATACAGGACGGCCGTGGAGAGCCGGTTGGACACGACGCGCCCGGCGGAGGTGAACAGGCTCATCTGGCGGGGCAGAAAGGCCACGTCCTGCCGGGCGCCCGAGGAGACGACCTCGTGGCCGGCCGAGCGCCAGCCGCCGACGATGTCGGGGTCGCCGAGGTCCTCGTGGTGCACCGAGACGAGCACGCTGCCCTCCTGCTCCCGCACCTGCTGCGCGAGGCGGGCGTGGTCGCCCTGCCAGCGCATCACCCGGGTGCCGTGGACCGGGAGCACGACCGTCGGGGCGTCGCCCCCGCGCGGCGCCGGCGACCCGGCGAGCCGGTGCAGGTAGAGCCAGGGGGCGCCCAGGGCAACCGTCTCGGACGGCTCCTGCGCGGGGTCCCACGCCCGCGACTCGTGCGACCACACGAACAGGCGCCGGTTGCCGCGCCCGTCGACCCAGGGGAAGTCACCGAAGTTGGCGGACACCGGCGAGATGAGCGTCCACCCGTGCTGCAGCAGGCCGCGCATGTGCCGGGGGCGGCGCAGCCCGCAGTACTCCGCGAGCACGGCGCTGTGGCTGTAGAAGTGGTTCTGGGTGTCCACGGGCGGATCTCCTGGCCGTCGTCGGGGTCGTGCGCTGGTCGTGTCGTGCGGGGTCAGGCGGTGCGGGCGCGGGCGAGGACCTGCAGGTAGCGGTCGGTGAGGACCTCCCAGTCCCACGGCGCGAGGCTCTGCAGGGTCGCGGCGGGGCTCGGGGCCAGCAGCTCGCGACGGACCTCGGTCAGCAGGGTCTGCTCGTCGCCGGGGGTCACGACCGCCAGCGGTGCGCCGGCATCGCGCAGCATGCGCGCCCCGGCCACGTCGTAGGAGACCACGCGCGCACCCGCGGCCAGGGCCTCGATCTGCGTGGTCTGGAAGCCCTCAGCGGCCGTGGTGGGGTTGACGTAGACGCCGCCGTGCAGGCGCCGGGCCAGCTCCGCGTGGTCGACCATGCCGAGCACCTGGACCACCCCGCCGAGGTCGTGGCGCCGCACCTCGGCCTCCACCTCGGCACGACGGGGGCCGTCACCGGCCAGGACCGCGGTGAGGCCGGGCACCTCGCCGGCGAGCCGGGCCGCCACGTCCAGGAAGGCGCGCCAGCCCTTCTCGTCGACCAGCCGGCCGACGAAGACCAGCCTCGGCGCCGGCTCGACGGGGTCGGCGCCGCGCCAGGCGGCGACGTCCACCCCGTTGCCGAACACCTCGGCCTCCCGCCCGGAGAGGCGGCGCACGAAGTCGGCGACGCGGTCGGACACGGCCAGCACCTCGGTGGCGCCGCGCAGCACGGCGCGGCCCATCGTCCGGTCCACGGTCAGGGCCCCGGCGTTGACGACCGCGGAGGGCGTGCGCACGTGGTCCGACCCGTGCTCGGTGTGCACGAGGGGCACCCCGGCCCGCCGGGCGAGGCGCAGGCCGAGCCAGGACATGGGGAAGAAGCGGGTGTGCGTGGAGACGTGGGTGACACCGTCGGCCAGGCTTCCGGCGAGCCTGCGCCAGGCCAGCGGCTCGGGCAGGGCGAGCACGTCGCCGACGTCGAGGCGGCGTCGCAGCGTGTGCACGAGCACGCCGTCGTCGTCGCGGACGCCGTCCTCATCGCCCAGGCACACCACGGTCGCGGCGGCCCCACGGGCCACCAGCCGGTGGGCCAGGGAGGAGACGTGCTGCTCGACGCCACCGCGGTGCGGCGGGTAGTTCGTCACGACGAACAGGACGTGGGGGTGCCCACCGCTCATCGCAGGAGCCCCCCGGGCGAGCGGTCTTCGCGGATGTGCACACGGTCTCCAGGTCGGGGTCGGGGCCCGGTCACCGGCACCCGGTCTTGTGACGACGTCACTCTACTGACCCGCCGGTACGCCCCGAGCCGCGCACCGAGCCGTCCGCCGGCCGCACCCGGGGCCTCGCGCCGTGGCCGGCGGACCTAGACTGCCCTGCGTGGAGGAGTCAGGAAGCGGCGTGGACGACACCTGGGTTGTCATACCCCTGTACAACGAGGAGGAGGTCATCGCCGACGTCGTACGCGACGTGCGCGCGGCCTTCCCGCAGGTGGTCTGCGTGGACGACGGGAGCCGTGACCGCTCCGCGGACATCGCCGAGCAGGCCGGCGCCCGGGTGGTCCGCCACCCGGTCAACCTCGGCCAGGGCGCGGCGCTGCAGACCGGCTTCGACTACGCCTTGAGCGACCCGGCGATGCGCTTCGTGGTCACCTTCGACGCCGACGGGCAGCACCAGGTCTCCGACGCCGAGGCGATGGTGACCCGGCTGCGTGCCGGCGAGGCCGAGGCGGTGTTCGGCTCGCGGTTCCTCGACGAGCGCACCCAGCCGAGCCTGGCCAAGAAGCTCGTGCTGCGGGCGGCCGTCGGCTACACCAACATGACGACCCGCACCCGCCTGACCGACGCCCACAACGGCCTCCGCGCGATCTCCCGGCCGGTGCTGGAGCAGGTGCAGATCACCCAGAACCGCATGGCGCACGCCTCCGAGCTGGTGGCCCAGATCGGCGCCACGGGCTGCCGCTACGTCGAGGAGCCCGTCCACATCCTCTACACCGACTACTCCCGCTCCAAGGGGCAGTCGCTGTGGAACTCCATCAACATCCTGGCCGAGCTGATCCTGCGATGACCCGCCCGACCGTCTCGTCCCGGGGAGTGCTCCGATGACCATCCTGTTGATCCAGGTCCTGCTCATCGCCGTGGTGATCGTGGTCGCGGCCCGGCTGCTGCGCGGACAGGGCGCCCGCACCCAGGCGATCCGCCGCCTCGGCCTGCTCGTGTTCGCCGCGTTCGCGGTGTGGTCGATCCTCGTGCCCGGCGTCTGGACCCGCATCGCCCACGTGGTCGGCGTCGGCCGCGGCACCGACCTGGTCCTCTATGCCCTCGTCGTGGCGTTCCTCAGCTTCACGCTGACCACCTACCTGCGCTTCCGCGACTTCGAGGCGCGCTACACCAAGCTGGCCCGCCGCCTCGCGCTCGACGAGGCCCGCGCCGCCAGCCCGGAGCACCAGGACTGAGTCCGCACGCCGGTATGCCGTGTGCCCGGTACCCAGGGTCGCGGCACCCGCGGCTCACGCCACTCAGGCAGGTTCGGGGGCGATCCGCGCGATGTGCTCGATCAGGGCCGTGGTGGACACCGAGGGCGTGCGCGGGAAGTAGACGACCTCGCAGATGTCGCTGAGGAAGTCGAACTTGCCCTCCCAGTCGTTGCCCATCGCCAGCACGTCGGCCTGGAACTGCGTGACGTAGTCGCGCTTGAGCTCCAGGCTCTCCTCGACGAAGACCTCGTCGACCATCTTCAGGTTGCCGACGATCTCCAGCCGCTCCTCCTGGGAGAACACGGGGGCGCGACCCTTCTTGCTGATGTTCAGCTCGTCGGCCGAGACCCCGACCACGAGCCGGTCGCCCAGTGCAGCCGCACGCTGCAGCACCCGGATGTGCCCGACGTGCAGCACGTCGAAGGTGCCGAAGGTGATCACCGTGCGCTTGCTCAAGGACTCGCTCCCATCGCCTCGGGGCCGACGTCCGCCCGAGGCGCGGAACATCAAAGAAACCTGAACGCCGAGCCTACCGTCAGGTGAACGGGCGACGTCCGTTGCCCGTCTGCCCCGAGGTTCAGTCGACCTGAACGCGCCCGAGCGCGGCCAGGGCCGCGTCAACCACGGACTGGCGGGCCAGCCCGGCGCCGTCGCTGGGGCGGCCCCCGTGCAGCAGCGCGTCGGCCAGGGCCTGCGCGTCCAGGGCAGCGAGCTCGACGCCCACGGGCCGGGCGACGAGGTCGCTGGCCACGACCCGGGCGCCCATGGCCAGGGCCTCGCGGACGATGACCGAGTCGCCGTCCCAGGTGGTCGGGCGCAGGAAGGCCGCCGAGCGGGCCAGAGCCGCGGAGACCTCCGCGGCCGAGAGGTTCATCGACACCTCGACCCAGTCCAGGCCCTCGACCTCGCGGCGCAGCGCCGCCATGTGCGGGCCGTCCTGGTCGTAGGCGAGGACCCACAGCCGCAGCCCGGGGCGCTCGGCCCGGGCCCGGCGCACGGCCTCGACCGCCAGCGAGGCGTTGTAGTGGGCCAGCCCCGAGTTGGTGGCCACGGTGACCAGGTCGGGGTCGCGCGCCACCGGCTCGGCCGAGGTGAGGCGGGAGGGGACGAACGGCGACACGACGACGACCCGGTCACGCAGCCGCTCCGGCAGCACCTCGCGGATCTCGTCGTTGACCGCCCAGATCTCGTCGTAGGCGGCCAGGCTGCTGCGCAGCAGCCGCGAGCGCCAGGCCGGCATGGACTCGACCTGACGGCGGGTGGAGCCGGAGTGCAGGACCACGACGGTCCGCCCCGGCAGCACCGCGAAGACCGGGGCCAGCACGATCGCCCGCCACAGACGGGTGATGTGGAACAGGTGCAGCGCGCGCCGGGCCCGCAGCGCGGGCACCACCCGGGCGGCGCGGGGCGCCGAACCGGTGTCGACCTGGTGCATCGTCACGCCGGCGTCGACGAGCCCCGCGGTGAGGTCGTGGACGCTACGGGTCACTCCCCCGACCGGGCCGGGCACCTGGGCCCACTGGAACACGTGCACGCTCTGGTCCGCCACGGCTCAGTCCAGCCGGGAGCTGGTCAACACGCCCACGAGGTGGCCGCCGGCGGTGACGAGCGCCAGCGGGACCATGACGAGGGCGAGCGCGTGGGTGCCGGCCAGGTCTCCGGCGAGCACGTCGACGACTCCCGCCACCAGCGTCAGCAGGGAGAACTCGAAGGCCACGAACGCCCGGAAGACCGGCACGTAGCCGAACACCCGCCGGACCCGCGCAACGCCGGAGACCTTGGAGCGCGTGGTGGCCGCGACGTCGTCGAGCAGCGGCCGGCCGGTCTTGGCGCGAGCCACCACCACCAGGTCGGTCAGCGCCTTGTTGACGAGCACGATGACGCTGGTGAGCAGGCCCAGGACGGTCCAGCCGCCGACGTCCAGCGGGTGCACGAGCGTCCAGCCGTCGGCGCGCAGGCCCAGCGCCGCGGGCAGCGCGGCCTCGGTGACGTAGTGGCAGACGCGGTCGAGGTAGATCCCGGCCGGGGAGAAGCGCTGACGCCAGCGGGCGACCTCGCCGTCGCTGCAGTCCAGCACGATCTGCAGCTGCATCGCGAGGACCGCCAGGACCGGGCCGAGGAGCCCGGGCAGCGGCAGGGCGAGCGGGCCGACGACGCCGAGGACGATCATCAACCAGGTCACCCCGTTGGGGCTGATCCCGGTGGGCAGCAGCAGCCTGGTGGTGCGGATGCTCAGGTGCCGGACGTAGAGGCCCCCGGACCAGTGCTCGGCGTTGTAGCGGGCGATGTGCGCCTCGGGCTGCGCCACGGCCTTGAGCTGCGCCAGCGTGGGGTGGTTGTCCAGCGGGTCGTGGTTCAGGGTCCTGCTCATGCGGCCGCTCCGCGGATCCACCGGCGCCAGCCGGCCGTCGACTCGGTCAGGTAGAGGGCGGCCAGCCAGAGGGCCCCGACGACCAGCAGCGGCTCCAGGGCGCCGGGCCCCCACGTGGCGACGGCCAGCACGAGGATGACCCGCCCGTCCACGCCCAGGCCGAGCACCGACAGCCACGGCGCGGGCGCCTCCCCGGTGTCGCGCAGCCGGTAGACGGTGTCGTAGCGGTGGTAGGCCACGGCCGCGAGGAACGCGAACACGACGCCCAGCTCGCGCACCGGGAGCTGGTCCCGGGCCACGACCGCGACGACCACGACCTCGGCCACCCACAGCAGCCAGGGCAGCTGCCAGCCCAGGGTGTGCCGGATCGGCGGCCGGGTGGCCGCGCCGATGGCCAGCGCGGCGGCCACCGCCGCGACGAGCCCGACCCACAGCTGGTCGGACCGGGCGCCGACGACGACCGCGACGAGCAGGAGGGCACCGGCCACCGGGGTCGCGAGGAAGGGCAGCCGCAGCACCCGGCCCCCCAGGCGGGCCACCGGCCCGAGGTCGGTCTGGTGGTCCAGGTGCCCCCACGCCGTTCCGGACGGCTGCAGCGCGGGGACGCCGTCGCGGCCGGTCAGCGCCTTGAGCGTCCGCCCGCCGATGGTCCACACCATGGCCGCACCGACCGAGACGATGATCGCCCAGAGCACGACCTGCGGGCTGAACGTCAGCAGCGCCAGCGAGATCACGAGGTAGCGCTCCGCGATGGGCATGTGCATGACCTTCTTGGCCCAGTGGATGCGCCACCAGCGGGCGGAGGGCTCGGGTGCGAAGTCCGTGCGCGCGTCCTGCGGCCCGAGGTCGCGCGGCGCGACCAGCGGTATGCCGTCCGGCCGGCTCACCCGGGTGGGGGCGAGCCGGTGGTCGTAGGCGTAGTCCTCGAGGTGGCGCAGGGTCACCAGGGCCATCGCCGCGGTGGCCACCAGCCACAGTTCGGCTCCGTGGCGCACCCCGACGTAGGCGCAGGCGGCGAAGACGGAGTACTCCTTGACCCGGTCCCCCACCGCGTCGAGCCAGGCGCCGAGCGCGCTGAAGCGCCGCGTGAAGCGCGCGATCTCCCCGTCCACGCAGTCGATGACGAGCGCGAGCTGGACCAGGACGGCTGCGGCGACCCACGCCCAGCGGTTGTCGGTGACGACGAGCAGGGCCGCGACGACCCCGACGGCCAGGCTGGTGACGGTCACCGCGTTGGGCGACCAGCCCAGCCGCAGCCCGACCCCGGTGAGGCGGCGCGAGAGGGGGCGCACGGCATACGTGGAGACGAAGCCGTCGCCGCCGCGGGAGGCGCCGCGCAGCCGCTGCCGCCAGGGGCTGCCGGCCGCGCCGCGGGCGCTCACGGGGCCGCGGGACCAGGTGAACGGTCCCATGGCCACCGACTGCACGCGGACCTGGTCGCGCACGAGGGCCAGGACCGCGAGCGCGAAGCCGTCGACGTCCCAGCCCGCGGCCTCCGCCGACGCCGCACGCCAGGTGCGCGCGGCCAGGAGGCGGTCGGCGGGGTCGACGCGCAGCAGCCCGGGCAGTGCCCGGTTGGGTCGGGTCACCTCGTGGACGGCGGTGCCGACCGACTCGACCAGCTTGCCGTCGCCGCCGACGCGGGCGCGGACGGCCACGGCACGGCCGCTCTCGAGCACCTCGGGGGCGGCGGTGAGCACCCCGGTGCGCACGCCGGGCTTGTCGAGCAGGTCCAGCACGGCGGGCAGGCTCAGCTGCAGGTCCGCGGCCGCCACGACGAGCACCTCGGCGGGGTCGGACTCGGCCAGGTCGGCCAGCTGCTCGAGCACCTCGGCGGCCGACCCGGTGATGACCGTGGCGGCGCCGTGCACCCCGGCGCCGGCGAGCTCGCCGCGCAGGCCAGCGGCGTCGCACGACCCGAGCAGGGCCAGGTCGGCACCGGCGGAGAGCCCGTGGACGGCACGCGCCGCCTCGTTGCCGACCGTGGCGGCCGGGTCCGGGCTCACCGTGCGGCGTCCACGTCCGCGTTGTAGCGGTCCAGGACGTCCTCCATCGGGGCGTCCATGACGAGCTCGCCCTGGTTGAGGTAGAGGCCCCGCGTGCCGAAGCGCCGCAGGTCGTTCTCGTTGTGGGACACCAGGAACAGCGTGCGCCCACCCTCCAGGAGGGTCTCCATGCGCTTGTAGCACTTCTCCTTGAAGTTGCGGTCGCCGACGGCCAGCACCTCGTCGACGAGCACGATCGGCTCGTCGAGGGTCGTGATCACCGAGAAGCCGAGGCGCACCTGCATGCCCGAGGAGAAGTGGCGGTAGGGGGTGTCGAGCGCCTCGCGGACCTGCGGCCCCGCGAAGTCGACGATGTCGTCGAAGCGCTCGTCGACCTGGTCGCGGGACAGCCCGTGCAGGCCGGCGGTCAGGTAGATGTTCTCGCGTGCCGACAGCTCGCCGATGAAGCCACCGGTGAGCTCGATCAGCGGGGCGACGCCACCGCTGACGGTCACCGTGCCGGTGTCGGGGATGAGCACCCCGGCGATCATCTTCAGCAGCGTGCTCTTGCCACCACCGTTGGCGCCGACGAGGCCGACCGCCTCGCCCTCCTTGACCTCGAAGTTGACGTCCTTGAGCGCCCAGAACGTCTCCCTGGGCGCACTGTTGCGCTGGTGGAAGATCATCTCGCGCAGCTGCATCTTGCGCCGGCGCGAACGGTAGAACTCGATGCCGAGGTTCTCGGCCTTGATCACCACGGACATGGCTCAGATCTCCTTGAGCACGGCGCGCTCGAGTCGGGCGAAGACGATCGCGCCCGCGGCGATGATCAGCACCGTCACGGCGGACCCGACGGCCACGGACTCCCAGTTGACCTCTCGGGCGAACAGCCCGGCACGGTAGAGCTCCATCACACCCGTCATTGGGTTGAGCTCCAGCAGCACCCGCACCCGTTTGGGAGCCGCGTGCACGCCGTAGATCACCGGTGTGAGGTAGAAGAACATGCGCAGGAAGATCCGCACGACGCGCTGGGTGTCGGTCACCAGCGCGGTCACCGGCGCGAGCAGCAGCCCGATGCCGACGAGCAGGAAGAACTGCAGCACGAAACCCACCGGGATGAACAGCAGGCCCCAGCTGACGTGGGTCTGGCCCTTGACGATGTAGAAGAGGGTGAAGCCGGCGAGCACGGGCAGGGACAGCAGGAACTCGATGCCCTTGGCGATGACGACCCGCACGACCCACAGCTCGCGCGGCAGGTTCGTCGAGCGGACCAGCTTGGCCTCGGCGAGCAGCGCGCGGGAGGTGTCGGTCAGCGACCCGGAGAACCACTGCCAGGCCAGCAGGCCGGCGATGAGGAACAGGATGTAGGGCTGCTCGCCGATCTTGCGGGCCTTGAAGATGAAGGTGAAGACGAAGAAGTAGACCCCGGCCATGGCCAGCGGGTCCAGGATCGTCCACAGGTAGCCGAGGACGCTACGGGAGTAGCGGACCTTGAGGTCACGGACCACCAGGGTCCACAACACCTGCCGGCGGGCCATGACCGCGCCGGTGCGGGTGAGGAGCGTCATTCGTTCGTTGCCTGTCGTTCCGGGGAGCGGCGGGGGTCCGTCTCCGTGCTCAGGGTGCCAGCAGCGCGGCTGGCGCCGGCGACCGAGGGTACGCCAACCGGAGGTGGGGCGGCAGCCTGCGTCCGGGCCGGGGACCGCCGCGGACGGGGGGCCGCTCCGACGCGCCGCCACCGGTCCTCCGGCAGCAGCAGCCTGGCCGCGCGCACCGGGGCCCGGCGCAGGACCTGGGGCCAGGAGGCCAGCCCGAGCTCGCGCTCCAGCCGGTAGACGGCGAGGTCGTCACGCACCCGCTGCCAGCCCGAACGGGTGTCAGGGGCCCACACGCGCGGCCCGCGACGCCCCCGGACCGCGGTGACCAGGTCCTCCATGCGCCCCGCCGCCGCGAGCTCGACGTACAGGCGCAGCGTGGGCGGCAGCCTCCGCCGGCGCTCCTCGCTCACGGCTCCGAGGAGGTGCTCGCAGAAGGACAGGTATGCCGCGCGGAAGGTCTCGTCCCCCTCCGGCAGGGCCGCGGTGTAGAGCGGCAGGTCCACCCGCAGCACCTTGTCGTCGTGGGCGACGCGCAGGTCGTGCAGCTGGTGCTGCTCCAGGAAGCGGTCGACCGCGGCGACGGCGGCGAACCGGTCGCGCAGGTTGTCGACCTCGTAGCGGCGCTGGGTGATCGACAGGCCGGCGGTGCGGGCCCGCCACGCGTAGACCGGCTCGTGCACCACGGCGACGGGACCGGCCAGGCAGTACGCGGGGATGGTCAGCGGCAGGTCCTCGTAGAGCACGCCCTCGGGGAACTCCAGGTCGTGCTCGCGCAGGAAGTCGCGCCGGTAGACCTTGTTCCACGCCGTCGTGTCGTAGACCAGCGCGGGGTCGCGCGTGACGTCGGCCACGTCGCCGAGGTGGTCCAGCGCCTGGGCGTGCAGGGCGGAGACCCAGGTGCGGCGGCCGTCGGTGCGCAGCACCGGGCCGGTGGCCACGGCATACCCGCGGGACTGCGCGGCGGCTACCAGCGCGCGGTAGCCGGGCAGGAGGACGTCGTCGCCGTCCACGAAGCCGACCAGGTCGGCCGTGGCCAGCCGCAGGCCGGCGTTGCGGGCGGCGCCGAGGCCGGCGTTGGGCTGGTGGACGACCCGCCAGCCGGGGCGCCCCTGCGCCAGCTCGTCGCAGAGCCGGCCGCTGGCGTCGGTCGACCCGTCGTCGACCAGGATCACCTCGGTGCCCTCGGGCACCTGCTCGGCGACGGACCGCAGGCACTCGCCGATCCACGGCTCGACGTCATGCACGGCGACGATGACGCTGAGGGCGGGTGGCATCCCGCAACCGTACCGCCCGGCTGAGGCTCCCTCAGACGCCGCAGCGGGCGGCCGGTTCGGACCACCGGAGGCCGCCCGGCCCGCTGTTAGCATCGGGCCGTTCGCCGTCCCGGCACGGCACCACGACCTGAAGATGGAGTCCGTGCAGTGGTGATGTGGTTCGAGGCGCTGCCGACGTTCCTGATGCTGGCGGCCGTCGTGCTGCTCCCGGGGCTCGCCGTCGGCTACGCCCTCGGCCTGCGCGGCCTGTCCGCCTGGGGCATGGCCCCGCCCCTGAGCGTCACGGTCGTCAGCGTCGGCGCGGTCGTCGCCGCCCTGGCCGGCCTCCGGTGGAACCTCGTGGTGCTGCTCGCGGCGACGCTGGTGGCGGCGAGTGCCGCAGCCGTGCTGGCCCTGGTCCTGCACCTTCGGGTGTGGCGACACCGGCACGTCGACAGCGCCCGGGTCCGGTTGGCCGGCCTGGGCGGCTTCGCCATCGGTGCGACCCTGCAGTCGGTGGCGCTGGTGCGCGGGATCGGCGCGGCCAACTCGGTCTCCAACAGCCCCGACGTCATCTTCCACCTCATCCGGCTGCGCACCATGCTGGAGACCGGCAACGTCTCCTCGGTCGCCGGCGGCTTCTACCCCAGCGCGTTCCACGGTGTCGTGGCCAGCGCGGTCCAGGTGGCCCCGGTCTCGCTCGTGGTCGCCGCCAACCTCGGTGCCCTGCTGACCGCCGCGGTGATCTGGCCGCTGGGCTGTGTCGCGCTGGCACGCCAGGTCTTCGGACCGCACCCGCTGGCGCTGCTCGCCACCGGCCTGTGCTCGTCGGCGTTCGTCGCGTTCCCCGCCTTCCTGCTCGGCTGGGGCGTCTTGTGGCCCAACGCGATCGGACTCTCCCTGGTCCCTGGTGCCCTGGCGATGGCGGTCGCCACGGTGCGGCCGGTCGCCCAGACCGGCGTGCGCCGCCGGACGGCCGGCATCGCCCTGGCGATGGCGGTGCCCGGCGTCTTCCTGGCCCACCCCAACGCCATGCTCAGCCTGGCGCTCCTGGTGCTGACCGTGCTGGCCGCGGCCGCGATCCAGGTGATGGTCGAGGGCCCACAGGAGCAGCGCCGGCGCGCCGCACTGGGGCTGACCAGCCTCGTCGTGGTCTCCCTCGCGGCCGTGGTCGTGCTGCCCCGGATCTCCTCGCGGGTGGCCGCGGTGTCCGCCTACGACTGGAAGCCCACCGAGTCGGTGGGCGGCGCGGGCCTCGACATGCTCCTGAACGCGCCCCACGACGGCCCGTTCCTGGTCGGCCTGTCCGTGTTCGTCGTGCTGGGGGCCGTCGTCGCGGTCACCCGCCAGCGCCGGCTGCTGTGGGCCGTCGTGAGCTTCGTGCTCTTCTCCGTCCTCTACGTCCTGGCCGCCGCGATCGGCACGCCGCTGACCCAGCTGTTCACCGGCTACTGGTACAACGACTCGGTCCGGATCGCGGCGTCCAACGCCATCCCCGGCACGGTGCTCGCCGTCGCCGGGCTCGGCCTGCTCCACCGGGGGCTGAACCGGCTCCTCGCCCGCCGCTCCGGCCTGTCGGCCACCACGCGTCCCTCGCGCCTGCAGACGGTCGGCGTCCCGGCCCTGCTCGCCGTGCTCTTCCTCGGGGCGACGGTGGGCGCCTCCCACCGTGCCCAGGCCCAGCTGGTCGACCACTACTACCACCCGCACACCCAGGCCCGTCGCCTCGTCAGCGCCGCTCAGCTGGACGCGCTGCAGCGCCTGGCGCGCAGCATCCCGCGGGACACGGTCGTCGCGGGCATCCCGGCCAACGGCTCGCCCCTGCTCTACGCCCTGTCCGACCGCAAGGTCTACTACACGACGCTGTCGCCGCTGAAGGACGCCGACCACCTCACCGTGGGCCGCTACCTCGACCAGGTCAGCAGCCGCCCGGACGTCTGTGCGGCCTTGAAGCGCAACAACATCGGCTACGCCGTGACCGGCAGGTGGACGTTCTGGGCCGAGAAGATCACCCACCAGGACACCTACGGCATGATCCGCCTGGCCGGCCGGCCCGGCTTCGAGCGCGTGGCCTCCGAGGGGGGTTACAACCTCTACCGCATCACCGCCTGCGGCCGGCCGTGACGCTCCAGCCGTGGGTCGACGCGCTGCCCGGGTTCGGCGTCGTCGTCGCGGTCCTCCTCGTCCCGGGACTGCTGGTCGCCTGGGCCGTGGGCCTGCGTGGCGTGACCGCCTGGGGGGCCTCCCCCACGCTGTCGGTGACCGTGCTGACCCTGGGCGGCATCGTCGCGTCGCGCTCCGGGACGCGCTGGAGCACCGGCGTCGCCGTCGGCGCGACCGTGGTGGCGGTGCTGCTCGCGGGCGCGGTCGGCCTCGCCCTGCGCGCGCGGCGCTCCAGCCGTCCGTCGCCGGAGCGCACCGGCGTGCGCCTCGCGGCAGCGGGGTCGGCCCTCCTGGGCGCAGTGATGTCGCTGGCCAGCTCGGTGCCCGGCATGGGGACCCCGGACAACCTGGTCGACAGCCCCGACGTGGTCTTCCACCTCAACCGCGTGCGCTCCATGCTCAGCAGCGGGGACACCTCGTCGCTGGGGGCCACCGGCTTCTATCCCAGCGGGTTCCACGACCTGGCGGTGACCGCGCTGCAGCTGCACCCGATGCCGCTGGTCACGGCGGCCAACATGGTGGTGCTCGCGGTGACCGCGGTGGCCTGGCCGCTGGGGTGCCTGGCCATGGCGAGGCACGTCTTCGGGCCCCGGCCCGCGGCCCTCGTGGCGACGGCCGTGTGCTCGGCCTCGTTCGTCGCGTTCCCCAGCTACCTGCTCGGCTGGGGCGTCGTCTGGGCCCAGGTGGTGGGCATCTGCCTCGTCCCGGGGACCTTCGCCCTCGTGCTCGCGGCGACCACGCGGCATACCGGGGAGGCCGTGGTGGGCCGCGACGTGGCTGTGACCGCCCTGGTGCTCGCCCTGCCGGGACAGTTCTTCGGCCATCCCACCGGCATCGTGACCGTGGCGGGGCTGGCGGCGAGCCTGGGGGTGGCCGCGCTGCTGCGCGTGGCCCTGGAGCAGCCGGGACGGCCCCGCCGGCGGGCCCTGGCCGCGCTGGCGGTGGCGGTGACCCTCTCCCTCGTCCTGGCCGCGGTGCTGCCGCTGGTCTCCCGGCGCATCGCCTTCCTGTCCTCGTTCTCGTGGGCGCCCTACGAGAGCGTCCCGCAGGCCGTGCTGGCCGCGCTCCTGCACGCCCCGCACTTCCAGCCCCGGCTCTGGGTGCTCTCCGCGGTCGTCCTGCTCGGCGTGGTCGCTGCGGTGCGCCGCCTCCACGCCGCACTCTGGGCCGCGGTGGGGTTCGTGGTCTTCGCGACGCTGTATGTGCTCGCGGCCGCCGTCAACAGCACCTTCACCGCCATCTTCACCGGCTTCTGGTACAACGACGCCGTGCGGGTCGCGGCCTCCGTGCCGGTCCCGGCGGTGGTGCTCGCGGTCGCCGGCCTGGGCGCCCTGGCCCGGGCCGCCAGCCAGCTCGTGGCCCGGCTCTCCTCCAGCCGGCCGGCGACGCGCGGGGTGGGGGCGCTGCTGGTGCCCGCACTGGTGGGGGCGCTCTTCCTCGTGGGCACCGGCTTCAACGACCAGGCCGCCAAGGTCGCCCTCGTCAGCAACTACTACCAGCCGCCGCAGCGGGGACGGCAGCTGGCGAACGCCGACGAGCTGGCCGACCTCAGGACCCTGGCCCTGATGACTCCCCCGGACGCCGGGATCGCCGGCGTGGCGGCCAACGGCTCCTCGCTCGTCTACGCTCTGACCGGCCGGCGCAGCCTGTTCACCACGCTGTCACCGGTGCGCGGCGGGGACGTCCAGACCATCGCCGGGGGCCTGGACCACGTGGCCTCGCGGCCCGACGTGTGCGCCGCGCTCGAGCGCCAGCAGATCGGCTGGGCGATCACCGGCAAGGCCTACTACTGGGCCCGAAGCGGCAACGACGACATCGACCGGGGCATGGTGGTCCTGGCCGGCCGGCCCGGGCTGGAGAGGGTCGCGAGGCAGGGCCGGTTCGTGCTCTACAAGATCACCGCCTGCGGCGGCACGCTATGACCCTCCCGGTCAGGCCCTGACCGCCACCTCGGCATCACGGCGGCGCAGCAGCCAGTCCGTCCTCGGCTCGATGACCGGGCGCAGCACCCGTTGGGTCCACGGCGAACACAGCGCCGCCGTCAGGGCGACGCAACCAGCCAGGAACAGCGCGTAGCGCGGCGGCGAGTTGAACCACGCGTGGACCGCGGTCCACTTGAAGCCCCAGGCGATGAAGCCGTGCAACAGGTAGCCGTAGAGCGACCCCCGCCCGAGGGCGGACATCCAGCTGTGCGCGGGCGGGGTGAGCGCCAGCACGGCGGCCGAGGTGGCGAACGCCAGCACCATGAGGATCGACCGGATGGCGATGCCCTTGACGGTGGTGGTGTGCATGCTGGCGTACGAGCGGTCCCAGAACATCCAGTGCACGCCGAGCTTGTCGGCGGCCACGGCGGAGACCGGCCACGCGGCGACGAGCACGGCGACGGCCGCCACCCGCGCGGGCAGGCGGCGCAGCACCTCGAGGTGCTCGCGGCGGATCACCAGGCCGAGCACGAAGAACGGCAGGAACGACAGCACGCGGTCCATGGACATCAGGTGGCTGACGCCGGCGATGGCGCCGGTGCCCAGCGACACGAGGATGCTGATCGGCAGGATCCAGCGGATCCGCAGCAGGTAGGGCGTCATGAGCCGCCACACGATCATCGCGGCGAGGAACCACATCAGCCAGGCCGGCCACAACGGCGCCCACCGGACCATCTGGCCGTGGCGCAGCAGCGGGTCGCCGAGCTGGTAGAGCGTCTGGAAGATGAGGTAGGGCACCAGGACCCGCGTGACCAAGCCGCGCGCCCGGGAGTCGTTGACCACCAGGCTGCGCGAGAAGAAGCCGGTGACCATGACGAACGCCGGCATGTGGAACAGGTGGATCCAGTAGAACAGCACGTGCATGGTCCGGCTGCCGGACAGCAACGGCCACATGAAGTGGTCCATCACCACGAAGGCCAGCAGCACGAACCGGACGTTGTCCAGCCACGCGTCGCGCTGCCTGGGTGCCGGTGCACCCGGGGCGCTCGGGGCCGTCCCGCGCGCCGGGGCGGCGTCGGCGGTGTCGCGCCCCAGGGCGGGGGCCGCATCGGTGGTGTCAGTCACGCTGCTCCGTCCGTCGGGCCGTGGGAGTGGCGCGGTCTGAGTCCCAGTCCTGGGACAGCTCGCGGTCCTCGTCACCGTCGTCCACGGTCCCGCCGTCGAAGGAGGCGTCCTCCTCCATCTCCATGCCCGGGTCCGGCTCCTCCTGCCCACGCTCGTCGGCCTCGCGGTGGGCCGACTCCCACGCGGCCTCCTTCGCCCGGTCGGCCGCCGCGTCCCAGGCCTTGTCGCCGACGGCGGCCGCGGCTGCGGCCAGCGCCTCCGGGATCTGCGAGGGACGCGGGGCGACCGTGCGCTCGGCGAGCGGCTGGATCGGCAGCATGCCCTCACCGAGGAAGATGTGGCGCACCACCCGCTCGGCGGCGCGGCCGTCGTCGTACTCGCAGAAGGCCTCGCGGAAGCGGGCCCGGAGCGCGGCGGACTCGGCGTCGTCGTAGCGGCCGCTGCGCAGCAGCTCGGCGAGGTCCTCCTGCTCGGTGGAGACGTGGCCCGGCGGGAGCTCCATGAGGTCGAAGTAGACGCCGCGCACGTCGCGGTAGGTCTCCCAGTCCGGGGCGAAGATGACCTGCGGGCGGTCCAGGTTGGCGTAGTCGAACATGATGCTCGAGTAGTCCGTGACCAGGACGTCGGCGGCCAGCATCAGGTCCTCGACGCTGTCGACCCGGGAGACGTTGAGCAGCTGCTTGCGGCGCTCGAGCTCGGAGTGCTCGGTGTCCCAGTCGTAGAAATAGTGGGCCCGGACCAGCACGACGAAGTCCTCGCCCAGCTGCTCGGCCAGGCGCACCGGGTCGGCGCGCAGGGTGAAGTCGAGGTCGTGGTCCCGGTGGGTGGGGGCGTAGAGGACGGCGCGCTTGTCCGTCGGGATGCCCAGGCGCGCCCGGGCGGCGGCGACGTCCGCCTCGGTGGCGTTGACCAGCACGTCGTTGCGCGGGTAGCCGGACTCGACCGTCTCGTAGTTGCTGGGGATCGCCCGCTGCCACACCACGCTGGAGAAGCGGTTGGACGTCAGGTTGTAGTCCCAGCGGTCGCTGCGCATGAGCAGGTCCTCGAAGACGAGGTTGCCGATGGCGGCGGGGTGCTTCATCAGGTCGATGCCCATGTGCTTCAGCGGCGTGCCGTGCTGGGTCTGGATGTGCACCTGGCCGGGGCGCTTGATGACCTGGTCGGGGAAGTTGACGTTGTTGACCAGGTAGGTCGCCCGGGCCATGAGCGACCAGTAGCGCCGGCTGCCCGGGATGACGTAGTCCACGCCCGGCGGGAGCGAGTCGACGTTCTTCTCCCGCACCACCCAGACGCCGTGGATGTGTGGGGCGAGCTCGCGCATCGCCTCGTAGATGGCCTTCGGGGAGCATGCGTAGCCGCGGTTCCAGTACGCCGCGAACACGGCGAGGTTGGGGTCCAGGTCGACGGTGGCGACCTCGCGGCGGTACTCCAGGCGCTTGACCAGCTTCTTGCCGCGCGAGGCGACCTTGCGCGCGTCCTTCGTCGACTTCTTGAGCTTCTTCTTGCCGGTCGAGGCCGTGTTGTTGACGACCCGCAGCGCCCGGAAGCCGGCGTAGTTGTCCTTCTTGAGCATCGCGAGCAGCTGGTCCTGGCGGGGGCTGCCCATCGACTCGGTGCCGTCACTGAACCGGCGGGCGTGCTCGGAGGCGGCGTGGAAGAAGTCGGCGCGGGCGTCGTCCGGCACGCGCTTGGGGTGGCGCAGCACCGTCATGTACTGCGCGATCATCTGCTGGTAGACCCGCGGCCGCCAGTGCGCCAGGTCGGGGCGGCCGTCCAGGAAGTCGAAGATGCGCTCCCACTGGGCGAAGGCCTCGAAGTGGCGGCGCGACTGGGTGCCGAGGATGTTGCCGTGCCGGCGCTGGCGGTAGTGCACGGTCACGACGGGCAGGGTCGAGATCGACTTGGCCGTCAGCAGCGCCTTGTAGGTCCAGGGCGTGTCCTCGTAGTAGCCGGGCGGGAACAGCAGCTCCTCGCGTTCGAGGAAGTCACGACGGCTGACCTTGTTCCACGCCACGTGCAGCAGGTCGAACAGCTCGGGGTGCTCCTCGGTCGTGAACGCCGGGCCCTGCGAGAGCTCGTCCAGCAGCTCGTGCATGAGGTTGCGCTGGACCTTGCCCCACCAGTAGGTGCGGGCGTGGTCGACGATGAGCAACTCGGGGTTGCGGGCCTTCTCCAGCTGCTCCGCGATCGCCAGGAGGCTGCCCGGGGTGAGCGAGTCGTCGCTGTCGAGGAACATGACGTAGCGGCCGGTGGCGTGCTCCAGGCCGGCGTTGCGGGCCGGGCCGAGGCCGACGTTCTGCTCGAGGTGGACCACCCGCAGCCGCTCGTCGCGGGCAGCGCGCTCGTCGAGCATCGCCGGGGAGTGGTCCGGGGACCGGTCGTCGACGGCGATGACCTCGAGGTCCTCGAAGCCCTGGCCGAGGACCGAGTCCAGGCACTCCTCCAGGTAGGCCTGGACGTTGTAGACGGGGATGATCACGGAGAGCAGCGGCACCCGTTGACTGTAGCCAACCTGTGAGTCTGCTCTGAAAGGGTCGGGGCGCGGCGCGTCCGCGCTCACGCCTCCTCGATCCGCACCCGGCTGCTGAGGAACCCCCACCCCCAGGACAGGTGCATCGTGGGGATGATCACAGGAAGCAGGAGGCGTTCGCGCCAGCCGATGCCCGCACGGATGGCCAGGCCACCGACCGTGGTCAGGACGAGGTAGGCCAGCGGGACCAGCCAGGCAGCCGGCCAGGCGAGGCCGGTCACGGCGCCGAAGATCATCCCCGCCAGGGCCAGGGGCGGCGCCAGGTATCGCGCGTTGATCGTGCCGCTGTGGGTGCGGGCCACCACGCGGCGCCACCGGCCGTAGTCCCGGTACTGCCGGGCCAGCGCGGCCAGGGACGGGCGGGGCCGGTAGGACACCCGCAGCAGCGGGGAGAACCAGACGAGCCCGCCGGCCTCCCGGATGCGGTGGTTGAGCTCCCAGTCCTGGGCGCGCACGAACCTCGGGTCGTAGCCGCCCATCCGGTCCAGCCACTCCCGGCGGAACACGCCGAGGTAGACGGTGTCGGCGGGGCCGGGCTCGCCACCGGTGTGGAATCGGGAGGCGCCGACGCCGAGGCGGGAGGTCATCGCCGCAGCGACAGCGCGTTCGAACGTCGTCACGCCCTCGGCGTCCATGAGGCCGCCGACGTTGGCCGCGCCGGTGTCCTCGAGCAGCTCGACGGCGGTGCGCACGTAGTCACGGTCGAGCACGCCGTGGCCGTCGACCCGGACGACGATGTCGGAGCGGCTCGCGCCCAGTGCGGCGTTGAGCGCCTCCGGGGTCCGGCCGCTGGGGTTGGCCACCGTGTGCACCCGCGGGTCGGCCTCCGCGAGCGCCGCCGCGATCTCGTCGGTCCGGTCCCGGCTCGGGCCCAGGGCCAGCACCACCTCCACCGGGCCGGCGTAGTCCTGGCCGAGGACGGCGGCGACCGCCTCCTCGAGATGACGCTCCTCGTTGAGGATCGGCATCACCACCGAGACCGCCGGCAGCGAGGTGGCCGGGGCGGGTGTGGGCTCCGGGACCGAAGTGAGCTCCGGTGCGGAGGTGGACTCCGGGACAGGCATGGTCAGGGAAGGGTCCTCAGCGTGCTGGTCGTCGGCGGGCCGGGTCAGGGTACCGCTGACCCGGCCCCGCGCTCGCGCGGCGTTGCCCCTTCCCCAGCAGGAGGCTCTACCCTCATGGCGTGCCTGAGGACTACGACCCGACACGATCGCGCCAGATCCCGATCCACGGGGACGATGACGTCGTCACCG
>NZ_DASVZH010000247.1:0-3590 GCF_036391795.1 Oryzihumus sp. | reverse complement strand
CGGTGCTCGCCCTCGCGGCGTTGTTCGCGGTGCGCGGCCTGCTCGCCGCCGCGATCGAGGCCACCGCCACCCGGGCCGGCGCGCGGGTCTCGACCGCGCTGCGTGAGCGCCTGCTGGCCACTTGGCTGGGGCGCCCGGCCGAGGACCGGCCCGAGAGCTCCCGGGCGCTGACCCTGGCCACCGAGGGCACGACCTCCGTCGAGCCGTACGTGGCGCGGTTCCTGCCCTCCCTCGTCCACGCCGCCGTCGTGCCGGCGATGGCCATCCTCACCCTGGCCTTCGTCGACTGGCCGAGCGCGCTCGTGGTGCTGCTGACGGTCCCGCTGCTGCCGGTGTTCGCGGCGCTGATCGGGCGCACCACGGCCAGGGCGACCGCCGCCCGGTGGCGGGCCCTGGCCACCCTGTCCGGTCACTTCCTGGACGTGGTCCGCGGGCTGCCGACCCTCGTCGCCTACGGCCGCGGGCGCACCCAGGCCGACTCGATCGAGGACGTCAGCCAGCGGCACCGCCGGGCCACGATGCAGACCCTGCGCCTGGCCTTCCTCAGCTCCGCCGCGCTGGAGCTGCTCGCCACCCTCTCGGTGGCGCTCGTCGCGGTGACCGTGGGCCTGCGCCTGGCCGGCGGCGACATGCCGCTCGGGCCGGCGCTGACCGCGATCCTGCTGGCGCCCGAGGCGTACTGGCCGATCCGCCGGGTCGGCGCCGAGTTCCACTCCGCCGCCGACGGTGCCGCCGCTCTGGAGGAGGCGTTCGCCGAGCTGGACCGGACCTCGCAGACCCCGCCCCAGGGCGCCGCACCGCAGGCCCGCGCCACCGGTCTGGCCTACCGCCACCCCGGCGCGCGGACCGACACCCTGACCGCGGTCGACCTCGACGCCCGGCCGGGGCTGACCGTGGTGACCGGACCGTCCGGCTGCGGCAAGTCGACCCTGCTGGAGCTCCTGGCCGGGCTGCGGACCCCCACCGCCGGCCACGTGGAGGTGCCACGGGCCCACCTGCTCACCCAGCAGCCCTTCCTGTCGGCCGGCACGATCCGGGACAACCTGCTGCTCGGCTCCCGCTACGGCACCGGCGACCAGCAGCTGTGGGAGGCGCTGCGCCAGGTCGGGCTCGACGGGCTCGTCGCCGGCCTGCCCGACGGGCTCGGCACCCACGTCGGCGACGACGGGTTCGGCCTGTCCGCGGGGCAGCGCGCCCGGCTCGGCCTGGCCCGGGTGCTCCTGAGCAGCGCGCCGCTCGTGCTGCTCGACGAGCCCACCGCCCACCTCGACCCGGACGCCGCGGCCACCGCGCACCAGGCGATCCGCGACCTGGCCGAGGAACGGGTCGTGGTGGCCGTGACCCACCGCCCCGAGCTGCTCGAGCACGCCGACGCCCACGTCGCGCTGGCGCCGACCGCGGGGACGGTGACCTCGTGACCCGGCCCACGCCCCCGATCCTGCGCGCCGGGCTCATCGGCGCGGCTGCGACCGCCTCCGGCATCGCGCTGACCGCCACCTCGGGGTGGCTCATCGTCTCGGCCAGCGCCCGCCCGGTGATCCTCACCCTGCTCACGGCGATCGTCGCGGTCCGCGCCTTCGGCATCGCCCGGCCCGCCTTCCGCTACCTGGAGCGGCTGCGCTCGCACGACGCCGCCCTGGGCGACCTCGCCGAGCGCCGGACCCGCACCTACCGCCGCCTCGTCCCGCTGACACCGGCCCGGCTCGGCCGGCGCGGCCGCTCCGAGGTGCTGACCGGGGCCGTGCGCGACCTCGACGACGAGGTCGACGCCCTGGTCCGGGTCACCGTGCCGGTGCTCTCGGCCCTGCTCGCCGCGAGCACCGCCGCAGCCCTCACCGTGCTCGTGCTGCCCGACGCCGGGGCCGTCGTAGCCACCCAGGTGGGCCTGGCCGCGCTGCTCGCGGCCGGCCTGTGGCGCGCCGAGCGCAGCACGTATGCCGTGTCGCTGCGGGCACGCGCCGAGGTCGCCCGCGTCTCCGCCCTCGTCGCCGGCAACGCCCTGGAGCTGCAGGCCGTGGGCGGCGCGGAGCAGGCGAACCGGTGGCTGGCCACGGCCCACGTGGACCTCGTGCGGGCCACCACGCGGCAGGGCCGGGTGCGCTCGGTCGGCGTCGGGAGCCTGCTGCTGCTCACCGCGGGCGCGACCGTGGCCTCCGCCGTCCTGGCCGCCCGGGCCGACCTCGCCGGGCCGGTCGCGGCGCTGCTGGTCCTGACCCCGCTGGCCGTCGGCGACGCCCTGGCAGTGCTCCCCGACGCGATGAGCGCCCGCGCCCGGTCCCTGGCCGCCGCCGAGCGCCTGCAGGCGCTGCTCGAGCAGGAGCCCGCGGTCCGGGACAGCGGCGACTGGCCGGTGCCCACCGCCGACGGCGCCGTCCCGGCCCTGCGGCTGCACCGGGTGACCGCGGCCTGGGTCGGCGAGCGCCAGCAGCTCGGCCCCCTCGACCTCGACCTCGAGCCCGGGGAGCACGTCGCCGTCGTCGGCCCCAACGGGTCGGGCAAGTCCACCCTGCTGGCCCTCCTGGCCCGCGCGCTCGACCCCCGCTCCGGGCGCTACGAGCTCGACGGGGACGACGTGCGCGGCCTGGACCTGGAGCAGACCCGCGCCCTGTTCGCCGTCGTCGACGACACCCCGCACGTCTTCGCCAGCAGCCTGCGGGAGAACCTGCGCCTGGCCCGCCCGGGCTGCGGGGACGACGAGATCGGCGCGGCCCTGCTCGACGCCGGGCTGGGGCACTGGCTCGCCGGCCTGCCCGAGGGCCTCGACACCGTCCTCGGCGCCGGAGGGCGCGGCGTCTCCGGCGGCGAGCGCGCCCGGCTGGGCATCGCCCGCGCCCTGCTCTCCGGCCGGCCGGTGCTGCTGCTGGACGAACCGGTCGCCCACCTGGACCACCCCACCGCCGAGGCCGTGGTCGGCGACCTGCTCGACGCCTCCCGCGGGCGGACCGTGGTCATGGTCAGCCACCGCCTGGACGGCCTGGACGGCTTCGACCGGGTGGTCGACCTGGGCGGGACCACCCACCGGGCGGAGGTAGGTTCCTGAGCATGGCCACTGACCCCACCCCACGGCTCGGCGAGCTCGAGCGGGCCGTCATGGAGCACCTGTGGACCCGGACCGGCAACGGCGACGGGCCCGCGACGGTGCGCGAGGTCCACGACGTGGTCGGCGCCGAGCGCGACCTGGCCTACACGACGCTGATGACCGTGCTGGACCGGCTCACCCGCAAGGGCGTGGTCGAACGCGAGCGCGACGGCCGCGCCTGGCGCTATGCCCCGGTGGGCTCCCGCGAGCAGCTGACCGCCCGCACCCTGCGTGACGCACTGGGCGGCCTGGCCGCCGACGACCGTCGCGCGGCGATGGTGCACTTCCTCGACGAGGCCTCCGCCGACGAGATCGCCGACCTGCGAGCCGCGCTCGCAGCCCTCGAGGCCCGTCGCGACGCACCGCCCGCCTGACCGTGCTGATCGTCGCGGCCCTGGTGGTGGTCGCCCTGGTCCTGGCCGGTGCGGCGCCCCGGGTCATGGCCCGGCGCACGGGCTTCCGCCGCTCGCCACGCCCGGCGCTGGTCGTCTGGCAGTGCGTGTCCCTCGCC
>NZ_DASVZH010000246.1:0-2033 GCF_036391795.1 Oryzihumus sp. | reverse complement strand
CGCCACGGTGAACGAGGAGGGCGTGACCGCGACCAAGACCAGCTTCGCATTGGTCACGGTGAGCGTGGCCGAGCCGGAGAGACCCTCGAGCGTGGCGATGACGGTCGCCGTCCCCGCCGCCACGCCCGTGGCGGTGCCGGCCGAGGTGCCGGAGGAGACCACCGTCGCCACGGCCGGGTTGGAGCTGGTCCAGGCCGCGCTCTCGGTGACGTCGTAGACGCCGCCGTCGGTGTAGGTGCCTGTGGCCGTGAAGCGGAGCTGGTATCCGGCCGGCACCCGGGCGATCGACGGGGTCACGGTGATCGCCTGGAGCGAGGCGGCGGTGACGGTCACCTCGGCCGCGGCCGAGGCGCCGAAGAGGCTGGCGGTGACGGTCGCGGCGCCCGGCGCCAGCGCCGTGACGAGCCCCTCGGTCCCGGGCGCGTTGGACGCGGCCACCACGGTCCCGTCGGAGGAGAGCCAGGCGACCTGGGCGGTGACGTCCTGGGTGCTCCCGTCGGAGAAGGTCCCGGTCGCCGTGAGCTGACCGGAGAGGCCGGCCGGCAGCGACAGCGTGGCCGGCGCGACCGCGAGCGAGGTGAGCGCCGCGGCGCTCACGGTGACGGCGGAGGTCCCGCTGACGCCCAGCAGCGCGGCGGTCACCGTGGCTGAGCCGACCTGGGCGGCCGTGGCGACCACGCCGTCCGGGCCCGGCGTGGAGAGCAGCACCGCGGCCGGCGGGTCGACGCTCCAGGTGGCCGCGGCGGTCACGTCCGCGGCGCTGCCGTCCGAGAACGTGCCCACCGCCGTGAAGCCGGTGGTGGTCCCCTTCGCGAGCGTGACCGCCCCGGGGTAGACGTCGATGGTGTCGAGCGTGGCCGCGGTCACCTGGACGGCGGCCGTGCCGCTCAGGACGCCGACGGTCGCGGTGACCGTGGCGGCGCCGACGGCCACCGGCTCGACCTGCCCGCCGGCGGAGACGGTCGCGACGGTCGGGTCGCTCGACGACCAGGTCGCCGCCGCGGTGAGGTCCTGCACCGAGCCGTCGGAGAAGAGGCCGGTGGCGGCGAGCGCAGCGCCGACCCCGAGCGGCAGGGTGGAGTCGCCCGGCGTCACGGAGATCGACTGGAGCGTCGCGGCGGTGACCGTCACCGCGGCCGAGGCGGTCAGGCCGGAGTAGGCCGCCTGCACCGTGGCCGCGCCCGGCGCCACGCCGGTGACGGCGCCGCCAGCCGACACGCCGGCGACCGCCTCGCTCGAGCTGCTCCAGGTCGCGACGTCGGTCACGTCGGCCTTCGAGCCGTCGGTGAACGTCGCGGTCGCCGTGAGCTGCTGCGCGTAGCCGGCCGCCACCGTGGCGAGCGCCGGCGAGACCGAGAGGGACTGGAGCGCTGCCGCCGTGACGGTCACCACCGCGCTGCCGCTCAGCCCGTCGAGCGTGGCCGTGACCTGCGCCGCGCCGACCGAGACGGCGGTGGCCGGGACGCCGCCGTCGGCGCTCGCGCCGAGGCGCACCACCGCGGCGTCAGAGCTGGTCCAGGCGGCCGTGGCCGTGACGTCCTGCGCGCTGCCGTCGGAGTAGCTGGCGGTGGCGGTGAAGCTGCGCGAGGTGCCGAGCGCGAGCGCCGAGGTGGCGGGCGCGACGGTGACGGAGGTCACCTTGAGCGCTGGGGAGGACGGTGAGTTCGAGGACGAGCTGCACGCGGCGAGCGCCACGGCGGCGGCGAGCGCGGCGCGGGCGATGAGGCGGACCATGGTTCCCCCTTCGAGTGCCGTCGGTGACGGCGGGCGGGATGGTGCCAGCGGCGTCGCGTCGGCACACGGCCGCGATCACGGGACGGACCATCGTGTCAGGGGGCGGGTGCGCCCACCACGCACAGCCGCGGCGGAGCCGGCGTCGGCGAGCGGGCGGCGTCGACGGCGCGCGGGAGCAGCCGGCGCGGCGGGCCGGACCCTGGGTCCGGTGGTCCCGGGGCGGACTCGCACCTACCTTCCCGATCGTGCGCATCGCCCTCGTCTCCACGCCCTTCGTGGCCCTCCCGCCGCCCGGCTAC
>NZ_DASVZH010000245.1:0-29875 GCF_036391795.1 Oryzihumus sp. | reverse complement strand
CGGACACCTCCACGACGACATGGTCGTGAGCCACCGAGACCTCCACCCGGACGCTGCCGCCGTGCGGGGTGTGCGCCAAAGCGTTGTCGACCAGGGCCGACACCGCCCGCCGCAACGCCGGCGGGCTGCCGTGGACGACGGCGGGCGCGGCGCCCGGCCCGCTCGCGGCGCTGAGGGTGATGCCGCCCCGCTCGGCGCGGAGCTGGTCGGCGGCGACGACGTCACGGACGAGGTCGGCCACGTCGATGTCGACGCCACCACCGGGGTGCGCCCGCAGCTGCGCCGACAGGAGCAGGTCGTTGAGCACCTCGGCCATGGTGCGGGCGTCGCCGAGGAGCTGCTGCGCGTCCTCGCGCGGGCCGGCCGGCCCGGAGCCCAGCTCACGGGTGAGCAGCTCCGCCCGCATCGCCAGCCGGGACAGGGGGGTGCGCAGCTCGTGGCTCGCGTCGGCGACGAAGCGTCGCTGGCGCGTGAGGGCGTCGGCCAGGGGCCGGGTGGCCCACCGCGCGAGCGCCGTCCCGGCCACGAGCGCCAGGGCGAGCCCGACGACCAACGCGAGCAGCAGCGCGCCGGCCAGGCGGTGACGCTCGGCCTCGCGCCCGCTGAGGTCCTCGGCCGCCTGCACCACGCCGCCCCCCCTCGACACGGTGCGCACGAGCATCTCGGTGCCGCGGATCGTGACCTCGCGCTGGTCCGGGTGGCCGGGGCTGACCCGGTCCATGACCGTGGTCAGCGGGAGGCCCTCGGGCGCGCCGGGGGTGGACTTGAGCTCACCGGACGGCTCGCGGATGAACAGCCAGACGTCGGGGGGCGGGTCCTGCGCGTCGTCTGCGTGCGCGGCGGCACTGGCCAGCGCGTTGTCGGCCGCCACGTCGCGGGAACGCACGACGGCGACCCAGGTCACCCCGCTGGCCAGCAGGACGCCCAGGAGCACGGCCCCGGCCACCATCGCCGCCACCTGTCGCCGGGCCCGGGCCAGGGCCGGGTCGTCGCCCGGGGCGGCGCGCAGGGCGGGCCACCAGCGGGTCACGGCGTCCGGGCCCGGTCGGTCACTCGATCTCCCCGGCGCGGTAGCCCACGGCCCGCACGGTGCGCACGACCGCGGTGCCGAGCTTCTTGCGCAGGTAGTAGACGTAGGTGTCGACGGCCCCTGCGCTCTCCGCCTCGGCGAACGCCCGCTCGCGCAGCTCCTCGCGGCTGAACACCCGCGTCGGCCGGGAGGCCAGCGCCGCGAGCAGGTCGCGCTCGGTCCGCGACAACGAGACCACGGTGCCGTCCGGGCGCCGGGCCGCGCACCCCTCGACGTCCAGCCAGCCCTGTCCGAGCGGGATGAGCTCGGCCGCCTCCTGGTGGCGGCGCCGCAGCGCACGCAGCCGGGCGAACAGCTCCTCGGCCTCGACCGGCTTGACCACGTAGTCCTCGGCGCCGGCGTCCAGCCCGGCCACGCGGTCCTGCACGGTGCCGTAGGCGGTCAGCACCAGCACCGGGGTCCGGTTGCCGACCCGCCGCAGCCGTTCGAGGATGTCCAGCCCGTCCCCGTCGGGCAGCCCCCGGTCGAGGATCGCGACGTCGAACTCCGACGTGAGCAGGGCGTGCAGGCCGCTCTGGCCGTCCCGGGCCCGCTGCACGGCATACCCCTCGCTGCGCAGCAGCCGCTCGAGCAGGCCGCCGAGCTCGTCGTCGTCCTCGACGACGAGCACGGTGGGGTCGGTGCCGTTCACGGGGTCAGCGTGTCACGACGAGGGCCTGATCGCCCTCGCCGCCCCCGGTCTGGGGCTTGGTGTCGAACACGCAGGGCTCCTTGTCGCAGACGGTCCGCCGGATGGTGCCGGTGGTTTCTCAGAACGTGCTCAGAGGCCAGCGGCGTGCGCCTGCGGGCAGACTGGCTGCCGGCGCCACCGCACGCGCCGGCGACGCACGGGAGGGGCACGGATGGGCACGGGTCGGCTGGAGGCGTTCAGCGACGGGGTCATGGCGGTCGCCATCACGCTGCTGGTGCTGGACCTGCACGCGTCTCCGGAGGCGGCCTCGTCGCTGGCCCACCAGCTCGTCTCGGAGTGGCCCTCGTTCGCCGCCTACGTCGTCAGCTTCTGCATCGTCGGGGTCATCTGGGTCAACCACCACGCGCTCATGGCGCTCGTGGCCCGCGTCGACCGGGTGCTGCTGTTCGTCAACCTGGCGTTGCTGCTGTTCGTCACGACGATCCCGTTCACCACCTCCACGCTGGCGGCCTACCTGCGTGAAGGCGGCGCGGACACCCGGGTGGCGGTGGTGCTCTACGGCATCTCCATGGAGGGCATGGCGGTCAGCTTCACGGTGATGCTCGCGCACCTGGTGCGCCGCCAGCTGATGCACGAGCCGGTCGACGCGGCCACCGGCCGCCGGGCGGTGCGCCGCTTCGGGCTGGGCACGCTCGTCTACCCTCTCGTCGTGCTCGTCGGCCTGGTCTCCGCACCGCTCATGCTGCTCCTGTATGCCGTGCTCACCGGCTTCTACGTCGTCGAGCAGACCCCGATCCTGGGACGCTCCGAGCGTGGCTGACACCCCGGCGCAGGTCCGCGCCCTGGACCACGTCGCGGCGCTGTCCTCCGGGCCGCCCGTCGACGTCGACCTGCGCGTGACGCTGAACTTCCACCCCGACCGGATGACCTCGGGCCGGCCGATCCTCGTCGCCATGGGGGAGGACGGCTGCTACCGCTCGCAGTTCGTGACCGGGACGAGCAACGGCGGGCTCACCGCGCACCCCCGAGGGGACCGGTGGCGGTGGGAGAGCCGGATCTTCGGTGGCGCGTACGACGACGCCCACCCGGCGGAACGCCCGGTCTACGGCGCGCTGAACCTGTGGCGCAGGCCCGGTGGCGCGGCACCCCGGTTCGGCTCGGCGCACGTCCGGCTCACCGAGCAGGCACTGGCGCGGTCGACCTTCTGCCACCCCGACAGCGTCTTCGAGCCGACCCACTTCGGGGTGGCCGGCCGGGCCGGGCTGCTGGAGCGGGCGCGGCCCGGTGAGCCGGAGCTGCTCGACGACTACGTCGAGGCGCACGTGCACGGTCCCGTCCTGCTCGATCGCGACGTGGAGGCGCTGGTGCTCGACCCCTGCTACCGGGGGACCGAGGTCGAGGTGCAGGCCCGGAGGCTGCCGTGTCCGGTGGAGTGGCATCCCGGCTGGCGCCTGGCCGTCGCCGAGCTGGAGCGGCACCCGGGCTACCGCGGCCCGGAGGTCGTCGAGGCCGGTGCGGCCATCGCCGTGGACGGGGCCCTGGACGCGCGGGTCGTGGGGGAGGCGGTGGCGTCGGGGCGCCACGACCCCCAGACGCTCAAGCGGGTGTGGCACTGCGTGGCGCGGTTCGGGTCGCCCGCCCACGAGGGGTAGCGGACCCGGGTTTTCTCCGAGTTTCGTCCGAGAAAGCGTCGGCACGGTGGTTGCTGACCACCCCGGAAGGAGCTTGTCTTCATGTCGAGCCAGACGCCGCAGACCGACGTCCGACCCCATGTCCAGACCACCACGCAGGAGGCCACCGCCACCGGTGCCGCGGCCTCGCTGCCCCTCCGCCTCGCCGGCGCCGCCCTCTCGCTGGGCGTCGGCTGGATCCACGTCACCGACCAGGGCGGCTTCCCTGGGTCCAAGACCCCGACCTACGTGGGGATCGGCTACTACGTCCTGGAGCTGGTCGCGGTCCTGGTCGCCGCCACCCTGCTCTTCGCCCCGGCGCGCCGTCGCGTCACCGGGTGGTTCCTGGCCACCGGCGTCGCCCTCGGCCCGCTGGTCGGCTACGTGCTCTCCCGTGGTCCGGGCCTGCCGGCCTACACCGACGACCGCGGCAACTGGACCGAGCCGCTGGGCCTGATCAGCCTCGCGGTGGAGGGCCTGCTGCTCCTGCTGTCGCTGGCGGTGCTGCGCTCCGCCCGACGGACCGCCTGAGGTCTTCCTGCTCCCGGCCCGCGCCCTCCCTCCCGGGGCGCGGGCCGGCGCCGTGCCCGGGGCCGCTTACTCACCCCAGCGCGCGGATGGCCGCCCGCAGGGGCGCGGTCGCGGCATACACGCCGGTGTTGCGGTAGAGGGCGTAGACCGTCGCGGCGAGGAACGCCGGGGCCGCGAGGAAGTGCTCCGCCGGCGACCCGGTCCTGAAGAAGCGTCCGGCGACCCGCTGGGCGTGCCCGCCGAACCACGTGAACGGCACCGGGATGCCGCCGACGGTGAGCCAGTCCCCGGCGATGTGCACCAGCACGCCACCGGCCACGGCGACCGGCAGCCAGGGTGCCGAGACGTGTGTGAAGTGCCCGGACGCGGTGATCCACCACGCGCCGAGGCCGGACATGGCGAGGTTGCCGAACACGGTGTTCTCGGCGCGGCCCGGGATGACGAAGTTGCAGGCCCGCAGCGCCAACCCGATCGCGAACGCCAGCATCACGAACGAGCTCCACGGGTGCTGCCCGGCGAACCAGGCGATCGCGCCGAAGACGAGCGGCGCGAGGATGGCGTCGTGGGTGCCGTTGCGGTGACCGCGCGCGACCGCGGCGATACCGGTCGCGAGGGCCTCGGTGACCCCGCCCCACATCCGCCCGATCGTCGCACCGCGCTGGTCGAGGTCGGGCAGCATCGCGAAGCCTCCCCACGCCGCCACCCACGCGGTCTGCTGGGCGGCGGTGTGCACGGGTGCGAAGGGCAGCGTCGCCGCGCCGGCGGCGAGGCCGGACAGTGCGTGGGAGTGGCCGAGCACGGGGGGGCTCCACGGGTTCTGGCCCCGGGGTCACCGGTGCCGGGCGGGCGAGGTCCGGCGCTGGTGCCGCGCTCTCGCCCGGGTGCGCGCCGTCGGTGCAGCCCGCGAAAGCGGCTGTGCGGTCTGGCCATTCGGCCACCTGCCCGGGGCACCGTGGTGCGCCGAAGCGTAGGGGGCGCGGTGTCCGGTCTGTCCGGTGGGTGCGCCGCGAGCCCTCGGTGGGGCGCGCGATACGCGGCGGCGACGCGAGGACGGTGCGCCCTGCCACTGTTGCTGTCGCTCTGCCGCGGCTGCAACCTCGGCAGTGCGCCCTTGCCCGGCAGGGTGGTCGCGCGTTCAGGCGGCGCGGCGGACGGTGAAGTTCCAGCAGCCGGCGACGACGTTGCGGACCTGCACCTGCGCCACCCGCGGGTCGGCCAGGAGCTCGCCGACCAGGCGCTCGCTCTGCCCGGGCTCGGCGAGCACGCCGTCGAGCATCAGCCCCGCCGCGTCGTAGGGGCGCAGGACGGCACGCCGGTCGCGGAACTCGGCGGGGAACGTGTCGGGTGTGCGGTAGCCCTCGCAGGCCTCGGCGTGGACGAAGACCGGTCCGACCTCGGCGTAGGGGCCGCCGTGCTCGCTCGGGCGGTGCGCGACCAGCAGCACGCGCTCGCCGTCGCGGGACAGCCGCAGGCAGCAGCGCAGGGGCAGGCCGGCCACGCGGGCCTGCGGCGTCGCAGCGTTGCCGAACGCGTCGCGGCCCGTGGCCCGGATGCGCTCGAGCACCTGGGCGGGGACGGGGAGGAACTCCAGGGTGGACGTCATGCCCATGGAACGCCGGGTCAGCGGCGGGTGTGAGTGCTCCTTCCGGTGGAGGTGGCCGGCCGGCTCCAGTGGCAGCGTCGAGGGGGTCGGCGCGACGGGAGGAGCAGCGGCGATGGGCGAGACGGATGTGCTGGACCTGTTCCGGCGCGCCATGGCGGAGGACGATGACGCCGCCATGCGCGAGGGCGTGGAGCTGATGCTCGGGCTGGCCGACGGCGGCGGGCTGTCGCCGGACCGGGAGTACGAGCTGCGCCGCCCGGACTTCGTCATGGAGATGCCGCAGTCCGGCGAACGCATCCGTGGGCGCGAGGGCTTGCGCCGGATGCAGGAGTCCTTCCCCGGCGGCGGCCCCGAGTTCACCCTGCGCCGGGTCGTCGGCTCGGGGCGGGTGTGGGTGGCCGAGGCCGACGGGCGGTACGGCGAGGAGCACTGGCAGGTCGTGGTCGTCCTCGAGCTCGATGCGGACGGCCGCATCGCCCGCGAGACGCGCTACTACCCGCAACCGTTCGAGGCACCGGACTGGCGGGCGGCGTTCACCGAGCGGATGTAGCCGTTCGGGCCCGGGCCGGGTGGTTCTAGCGCCCGCCGCTGATGTCCAGCGTGCTGCCGGTGACGTAGGACGCCTCGTCCGAGACCAGCCACGCGATGGCGTCGGCGACCTCGGCCGGTGTCCCCGGCCGACCCAGGGGAGGGGTGTGGCCGACGCGGTCGAGCCGACCGGGGGCATGGATCTCGGTGTCGATCAGGCCCGGGCTGACCCCGACCACGCGGATGCCCTCGCCGGCGACCTCCCTGGCCAGGCCGATCGTCAGCGCGTCGACGGCGGCCTTGCTGGCGGCGTAGTCGACGTACTCCCCGGGGGCGCCGAGGGCTGCCGCGCGGGAGGAGACGTTGACGATGACCCCGCCGCGACCTCCGTGCGCCGTGGACATCCGCCGCACCGCCTCCCGCGCGGCGAGGAACGCGCCGGCGACGTTGACGGCGAGCACCTGCTCGAGGCGGGACGCGGTGTAGTCCTCGACGCGGCCCAGCGGGGGGACGATGCCGGCGTTGTTGACCAGGGCGTCGAGGCGGCCCAGCTCCTCGTCGACCGCGCCGAACAGCGCGACGAGGTCGGCCTCCATGGCGACGTCGGCCCGGACGGCCACGGCCCGACGCCCCGCCTCGACGCACGCCTCGACGACCGTCGCGGCGTCGGCCTCGCGCTCGCGGTAGGAGATCGCGACGTCCCACCCGTGGCGGGCCAGGGTCAGCGCGGTGCGCGCGCCGATGCCGCGGCTGCCGCCGGTGACGAGCACGACCTTGCTGTCGGTGTCCACGCAGGCAGTCTGCCGCGCCGAACCGCGGCGCGCGGCCCGGGGCCTGTCGGTGACGCCCGCGAGCTGGTCCTGCACGTGCTCACCGAGACCGCCGCCGCCCGTCGGTCGCCTCCTCTACGGTCGGAGGCGTGCTGCACCAGCTCTCCCGCCGGGACGCGCGCCGGATCGCGGTGCGCGCCCAGCTCCTCGACGCCTCGCGGCCGACCGACCTGCTCACGGTGGTGCGACGCCTCGGCCTGGTGCAGGTCGACCTGACGGCAGCGGTGGCGCCGAGTGCCGACCTGGTCAGCTGGAGCCGGCTCGGCTCGGCCTATGCCCCGGCCGACCTCGACGCCCTCCTCGAGGCCGGGTCGCTCGTGGAGTTCCGCGGGGTCCTGCGCCCGGCCGAGGACATCGCCCTGTTCCGCGCCGACATGCGGGACTGGCCGGGGCGTGGACCACTCAAGCAGTGGCAGGTCGAGATCCGCGCGTGGGTCGAGGCCAACGACGCGTGCCGTCGGGACATCCTGGACCTGCTGCGCTCCGAAGGGCCGCTGCCGGCCCGCGAGCTGCCCGACACCTGCCTGGTCCCGTGGCGCTCGACCGGCTGGACCAACAACCGCAACGTGGTGCGACTGCTGGACTTCATGGAGAGCCGAGGCGAGGTCGCGGTCGCCACCCGCGAAGGGCTCGGCCGCCTGTGGGACCTGGCCGACCGCGTATACCCCGATGACCCTGCCGTGCCCGCGGAGCAGGCCCGCCACCTGCGGGACCAACGCCGCCTGACGTCGCTGGGGATCGCGCGCAGCAAGGGGCCGATGTGCCCGGTCGAGCCCCTGGATGCCGGGGACGCGGGGGAGCCGGCCGTGGTCGAGGGGGTGCGCGGCACCTGGCGGGTGGACCCGGCCCAGCTCGGGCAGCCGTTCGAGGGCCGCGCCGCGCTGCTCTCGCCGCTGGACCGGCTCTTGGTCGACCGCAAGCGGCTCGCCGAGCTCTTCGAGTTCGACTACCAGCTGGAGATGTACAAACCGGTGTCCCAGCGCCGGTGGGGCTATTACGCCCTGCCGATCCTGTACGGCGACCGGCTGGTCGGGAAGCTCGACGCGGCGGCCGACCTGCGGGCACGGGTGTTGCGGGTCAACACGGTCCACGAGGACGTCGCGTTCACCGCGGCCATGCGCTCCGAGGTCGACCGGGAGATCGCCGACCTGGCGCGGATGCTGGACCTGGACCTCGCCCGGCGGTGACGGACCCAGTTCCTTGTGGCGATGCGTATGGGTTCCGGACAGGCATCGTCCGGATGTGGTCCTAGCATCTGGCTCGGGGCCGGCGGCTTCGTCCGCCCGGCGCCCGGGTCAGGCACCGGTCCACGTTCACCACAGAGGGGAGAGCCGCAGCCATGGCTGAGGTTGTGTTGTTCCACCACGCGCAGGGACTGACCGAGGGGGTGGGGGCGTTCGCCGACCGGCTGCGGGATGCCGGGCACACCGTGCACACCCCCGACCTGTACGACGCGCACACGTTCCCGACCCTGGAGGAGGGGATCGGATATGCGCAGAAGGTCGGCTTCGGCACCCTTCGGGAGCGCGGGGCCCAGGCGGCGAACGACCTGCCCGCCGAGGTCGTGTATGCCGGGATCTCCCTCGGGGGCATGGCGGCGCAGATGCTGGCGCAGACCCGGGCCGGAGCCCGCGGCGCGGTGCTGATGGAGTCGTGCGTCCCGTCGTCGGAGTTCGGCTCGCGGTGGCCGGATGGGGTCCCGGTGCAGGTCCACGGGATGGACGCCGACCCGTTCTTCGCCCGTGAGGGCGACATCGACGCCGCCCGGGTGCTGGTGAAGGAGGTCGAGGACGGGGAGCTGTTCGTCTACTCGGGCGACCGGCACCTGTTCACCGACAGCTCGCTGGCCTCCTACGACGCAGAGGCCACGCAGCTGGTGATCGAGCGGGTGCTCGACCTCCTCAAGCGGGTCTAGGCGAGGGCCGCTCCAGGGCCGGCGCCGGCACCCGCTGCGCGGCTAGGTGCCCGGGCAGGTGCGGGTGATGGTGGCGACCAGCGCCGAGGTCGCGGAGGCGACCTGCGACAGCGCTCCGGAGATCCGTGGACCCGCCTGCGCAAGGTTGTCCGCGGTCACCCCCTTGGTCGCGGCCTCCAGCTGGGCGAACGCCACCTTCACCTGGGTGACAGCGGGTTGCAGCGAGGCTGACGCCGACTTCGCGGCCTTGTCGAGGCTGACCTTGACGTTGTCGAGCGCGGCGCGCACGGCAGTCATACCGTCCTGGACGGGTTGCACCTTTGTCAGCGCCTCGAGAGAGGACTTCAGGGCTGCCGCGTCCGCGCAGGCGGCTGCCGACGCCGTGACCTGGGACGTCGCCGAGGCCGCGCCGGCGGACGTCGACGAGGGGCCCGCGCTGTTCGTGGAACCTGGACTGCAGGCGGCCAGGACGGCCAGCAGCAGGGCGGCCACCAGCGCGGCGGGAACGGAGCGTCCTGTCCGGGCTGAACGCATGGGTCCTCCTCGAGCACTGGCACAGGTGGCGGGCTCTCGCGAACCTAGCCAGCCGCGCATACGCCCCGCATCGTCCGTGACGGAGGATCCGGCCCGGCCCCGGCCGGACCTCAGCTGCGCGTGAGCGGGTCGAGGTCCCGGGGCCCGCCGTCGTGGTCGAGCATGTGGTGGACCGGACTCGATTTCCGCGCGAAAAGCCACGCCGTGCCATCTACTGTCGGCCTCGTGAAGGAACATCCGGGGGACCCGAACCGCGTCGCGACGATCCTGCCCGGGCGTGCGTACCCACCCGGGTTCCCGCTGCTGCGCTACTGCGTCATGCTCCTGGTCGATCGCGGCTGGTCGGTGCGTGAGGTCTGCTGGGGGCACGGCGAGCGCACGACGCCCGAGGAGGCAGCATGGGAGTCGGCCCTCGCACTCGACCAGGTGTCGGCGGCCCGGCACCTGGTGGTGGCCAAGTCGTTGGGCGGGTGGGCACTGCCCCACGTCGTGGAGCGAGGTCTGCCCGGGGTGTGGCTCACGCCTGTCCTCACCTCGCCGGAGGTCGCCGAGGCTGCCGCTCGCCTCACCGCCCCTTCGCTGGTGGTGGGCGGGACATCGGACCAGTTCTGGGACGGTCACGCGGGCATCGGACCGGGGGCCCGTGTGCTGGAGCTGAGCGGCGCCGACCACGCGCTCGAGCACGGCACCGACGTCGGTCGCTCCCTCGACGCGCTGCGTCAGGTGGTCGACGCGGTCGCGGCCTTCCTCGACGAGCTCGAGGGTGAGTCGAACGCATCCTGACCCCTTGGGCGCCGTGCCGCCTCGCGTGGCACCCAGCCCCGCGCTGGTGGAGTCCGTCGTGGCGGCGTACTCGCTTCCGCGTCCCGTTCACTGGGTCGACCTGGGCGGGCTGTGGACCACGAACCTCAGGTTCGACTTCCCCGACGGCTCCGCGCTGGCGGTGCGCGCCCACCGCGCGGCCACCAGGCCGCAGCGACTCCACGCGATCCAGTCAGCCAAGGAGGTGGCGCGCGGACATGGGCTCCCGGTGCCGGCGACGGTCCCCACCCCCGACGGTCGCGGCTGCACCGCCTTGGCGGACGGGACTCTGGTCGAGGTCGAGGCCCACATCGACTGGGACACGCCCATGCGGAGCTTTCCGTTCCTGCACAAGGGTTTTGCGGTGCTCGCCCGGCTGCACGACGCCCTGCGCACCCTCGGCCCGGCCGTGCCGGTGGACGCGCCGCCCCATGCCACGTACCTCGACCCTGATCGGGTCGTCGACGAGGTATGCCGGGGTGCCGCCAGGGTGCGCGCATGGGGCGAACCGCGACTCGCGGCGCTCGCCGATGACGTGCAACGACACTGCGAGGCGATCGCCGGCAGGGAAGAGCGGCTTCGGCACGACCAGGTGCGACAGCTCGTGCACGGCGACTTCTGGGACAACAACGTCGTCTTCCGCGGCCCGCACCTGGCCGGGGTGCTCGACTTCGACTTCCTGGGGGAGCGCGACCGCATCGAGGAGCTGGCGCTGACCCTGTGGTTCTACCTGCTCGAGCCGGGCAACACCCCACCCGGCGACGCGCAGGTCGGGCAGGTCCGCGAGCTGGTCAACACCTACGACCGGGCCTCCAGCCTCAAGCTCAGCGACGCCGAACGCGAACGCCTGCCGCTGGCGCTCGCCCGGCAACCCGCGTGGATCGCCGGGGGCTGGATCCCTGCGCTCGACGAACCGGAAGCGCGAGTCCAAGCCGCTGACCTGGCCGCCCGACTGCCGACCGCCGAGGCCATCCTGGCCGACCTGCCGAGGTGGACCTCCGCGCTGGCACCAAGGCCATCCGGTCGTGGCAAACAGAGTTGACGGCCGTTGCCCACCAAGGGTCTCCTGCTGCTGTGCATGACCTCAGCATCCGGCAGCCAGACGACGACGCGGCGCTGCAGGACTGGCAGTTCGTCCACAACGCGACCATCCCCGATCATCCTCTCTCGCTGGAGGACGTGCGCGAACGAGCGCGGCGTCACCGCCTGGAGGTCGCCTACCGCAGCGACATCCTCATCGGGTCCAGCACCGTGCGCCCGCCGACCGACGACACGGCGGCCGCAACCGTGATCGCCCGCGTGCTCCCTGCCCACCGCCGCCAGGGATTGGGAGAGGAGCTGTACGAGCGTGGGCTCGAAGCGGCGCGGGCACTCGGCGCCAGCGTGATCGAGACGGTCGTCTTCTCCACCAACGTGGACGGCCTGCGGTTCGCGCTCAGGCACGGGTTCGTGGAGACCGAACGGTACGTGCTGCCTGGGGAGAGCCTCCCCTGGGTCGAGCTTCGGCTGTCGTGACCCCGGCCTGCCTCTCTGACGCGGCGGGCCCTCGCGCCAGCCCGTCCGTGTCACAGACGGCGGGGCTGTCTCGTCCCAGGTCCAGGAGACAGAATCGGCGATCGGGAGGGTGATGGTCATGCGGGTGTTCGTGGCAGGAGGAACCGGGGTCATGGGCCAGCGGCTGGTGCCGCAGCTGGTGGCCCGGGGACATCAGGTGACAGCGACGACGTCGCACCCGGGCAAGCTCGGCCTGCTTCGGCAGATGGGCGCCGACGTCGTCGTGATGGACGGGTTGGACGCGGCCTCGGTCGGTGAGGCGGTGGCCGCGGCCGGGCCGGAGGCGATCGTGCACCAGATGACCGCCATCGCGGGCAAGCCGGACATGAAGCACATGGACCGGTGGTTTGCCACCACGAACCGGCTGCGCACCGAGGGGACGGACCACCTGCTGGCTGCGGCCGAGGCGACCGGCGTGCCCCACGTCGTCGCGCAGAGCTACGCCAGCTGGAACGGCATCCGCACGGGCGGCTGGGTCAAGACGGAGGAGGACGAGCTGGACCCCATGACGGGGACGGCCGCCCGCCCGCTGATGGACGCGATCCGCCATCTCGAGGAGGCCGTCATCAGGGCCGGTGGCGCGGCCCTGCGGTACGGCGGGCTCTACGGGCCCGGCGCGACCGACGACCAGGTGGAGCTCGTGCGCAAGCGGCAGTTCCCGCTGGTCGGTGACGGCGCGGGATACTGCTCGTGGGTGCACCTCGACGACGCGGCGAGCGCGACCGTCCTCGCTGTGGAGCAGCGGGTGAGGGGCGTGTTCAACGTCGTCGACGACGAGCCGGCCCCGGCCCGCGAGTGGCTGCCCTACCTCGCGGCGTGTGCTGGCGCGAAGCCACCGATGCGGGTTCCTGCGTGGCTGGCCCGGCTGCTGGCCGGGGACGTCGCGGTGACGATGATGACGCAGGGGCGCGGCTTCTCCAACGCCAAGGCCCGGCACGAGCTCGGCTGGCAGCTGCGCTACCCCTCGTGGCGCCAGGGCTTCGCGGCGGCGCTGGCGTGACCCGGGCCGAGGAGTTCGAGTCGCTGCGGCCGCTGCTGTTCGCGATCGCCTACCGGATCCTGGGCAGCGTCAGCGAGGCCGAGGACGCGGTCCAGGAGACCTGGCTGCGCTACGAGAGGTCCCCGACGTCACCCATGTCGACCAAGGCCTTCCTCTCCGCCGTGGTGACCCGCATCTCGATCGACGTGGTGCGCTCGGCGCGGGTCCGGCGGGAGGAGTATGTCGGGCAGTGGCTCCCCGAGCCCCTGGTCACCGACCCCTACGAGGACCCCGCGCGGTCCGCGGAGCTGGCCGACTCGGTGTCGGTGGCGGCCCTGGTCCTGCTCGAGCGCCTCAGCCCGCTGGAGCGCGCGGTCTTCGTGCTGCGCGAGGTGTTCGGGTTCGGCTTCCCCGAGGTCGCCTCAGCGGTGGACCGGTCGGAGGCGGCCTGCCGCCAGCTCGCGGCGCGGGCTCGGCGTCACATGGACGAAGGCCGCCCCCGGTTCGAGGCGGACCGCCGGGTGCGCGACGAGCTGGCGGCCCGCTTCTTCGACGCCCTCCGAGAGGGCGACGTGGAGGGCCTACGGGAGCTGCTCGCCGCGGACGTCCAGATGGTCGGCGACGGTGGCGGCCGGGCACCCCTGTGGGGCAAGGGCATCTTCGGCCTCGACAACGTGACGCGGGTGCTCGCCTCGACCTTCCCGCTGTTCGTCGAGATCGGGGGGACGGTGGAACCACACGAGGTGAACGGGCAGCCGGGCGCCGTCTTCCGCGACCGGGACGGCAAGGTGCTCAACACCTGGACGCTGGACGTCCTCGACGGGCGAATCCAGGCGATCCACGCGGTCCTCAACCCGGACAAGCTCGGGCACCTGGGTCCGGTGGCGGATGCCTGGGCGGTCCTGCGCGAGGCCAACGAGGTACGCCGGCGTGCGGACTGACCGGACCGTGGGGTCGGGCGCGGGCCTGGCGGCGCCGCGCCGCCTGCAGGTCAGCAGCGACCGCCGGAGGCCTGGTCCATGGGCAGCGCCCACCAGTTGTCCATGCGCGGGACGGCGGCGGCGTCCGGCCCGTCGTCCAGGAGGCGGCTGAGCCGGAAGAGGAAGGCCGCCATGCCGGCCGCGCCCTGCATCCAGCCCACGCCCGGCGGGAGGAGTGGCTCGGGCGCCCGGTGCTCGACGAACTGCCAGTAGACGTGGGGCCCGTCGTGGACCGCGCGCTCGACGAGGGCGTCGGCGAGCTCGATCGCGAACTCCAGGTCCACCTCGTCACGGGCTCGCTGCCAGGAGTCGAGGAACACCTCGCCCACCCCGGCAGTGCCGCAGCAGCGACCGTCGTTGTCCCAGAAGCCCGGACGCAGGCGGGCGGGGAGGCCGGAGATCCGCACGCTGTGCAGGCATCGCCGATGCCACGACAACGGTCCCTCGCCCGCGACGTCGTGGACGCCCGCCCGGTGCAGCGCGGGGAAGAGCAGCGAGGTGCCCGTCGGGCCATGGCACCAGGTGTAGGTCACGTCCTCGAAGTCGGGCAGCGTGGGGATGTGGAGGGGGAGGACGAAACCCTTCCCGCTCGTGTCGCCCAACGTCACCAGGTGCTCGGCGCCGCTGCGCGCAGCGGCCGTCAGGTCGGGGCGATCGAGCTCGGAGCCGGCGCACGCCAGGGCGGTCGCGATACCGGCCAGGCCGTGGGAGAAGTTGGGCATCTGCGGAGAGGGGGTGGGCCGGAAGCGTTGGGGCGCCATGAGCCAGTTGGTCCCCGTCGGCAGGTGCTCGGCATCGGAGAGGAGCACCTGGGCGGCGTGCCCGGCGACAGCCGCGGCGCCGGGGGCGCCGTGGCGCCCGGCCCACAGCGCGGCCAGCAGCACCCCGCCGGTTCCCAGGGTGGCGTCGTGGATGCGGGTGTCGGGCAGGTATCGCGGTGGGCCCAGCACCGTCTGCGGCCAACCGTCGGGCGTGGCCAGGTCTGCGATTCGGGCGATGGCCGCGTCCACGCCGGGCTCCTGGAGCGCGATGAGGACGCCGATCGCGCTGGGGAGCCCGTCGAAGAAGGTGCAGTCCTCCTCGTCGGCGATCCCCAGCCGCAGCCGGTCGGCCACCGCCCCGGCGAGGGTGTGCTCCTCATCGGTCCAGGCACGCGTCAGGCGGATCTCGGCCAGGACGTAGGCCAGGCCGCCCACACCGCTGTGCATCCCGTCCCGTTGCCCAGGCACCTGCGGGACCTCACCCGGCGTCACCGACTCGGGGATCCAGGGCCCGTCCTCCCACCGCACCTGGTCCAGCACCCACCGCCAGGCGTCATCGGCCAGCCGGCGGTAGGCGTCATGAGGGCGCACGGTCACCTGGGGATCATGGCATCGCAGAAATCGGTTGTCCGCACCTCCGGCGTGGGTGACCCGGCGTGTGAGCTCGTGATCGCGTGATCGCGGACGTCCTGGCCCACCACGACCAGTGCAGCTGACGCGCTGACCCGGCACCATGGTCGGGGACGACGACGTGAGGCACAGAGAGGGAGGTCTCAGGTGGCCAGGCTGATCTACTCTGCGCTCGCGTCACTGGACGGGTACGTGGAGGACGCGCAGGGCGGCTTCGGGTGGGCGGCCCCCGATGACGAGGTCCACGCATTCGTCAACGAGCTCGAACGGCCGATCGGCACGTACCTCTACGGGCGTCGGATGTACGAGACGATGGTGTACTGGGAGACCGTTGACACCAGCGGCGATCAACCCGCGGTCATCAAGGACTACGCCCAGATCTGGCGAGCGGCCGAGAAGATCGTGTACTCCCGGACCCTCCAGTCGCCCTCGAGCGCGCGGACACGGATCGAGCGCGACGTCGATCCGGCCGCGATCCGGCAGCTCAAGGAGTCCTCGGCCCGCGACATCTCCATTGGCGGTGCGGAACTCGCGGGTGAGGCAATAGCCAAGGGCCTGGTCGATGAGTGCCACCTGTTCCTGTGCCCGGTTCTCGTCGGGGGCGGCAAGCGCGCCCTGCCCGCCGATGTTCGCGTCCAGCTCGAGCTCTTGGCCGAGCACCGCTTCCGCAGCGGTGTCGTGCACCTGCATTACGGGCTGCGCGACTGAGAGGTCGGGATGGCGCGAACAACAAGGTGTTTCCGGGCCCTTCCTCCGCGTGTAGCCGGGCTGCTGGCATCACCCCTCAGCCGCGCGCGTCCCACCAACCGAGCACCCGTGTCGCCCTGAGCGTGTTCCATCGGCTGGGTCGCCCGTCGCCGTCCTCGAGCTCGACGTGGACTGCGCCGCGGTGGGTGTTCTCCAGCAGCCAGGTGCCGTCGTCCTGACGCTTGCGGCGGACGAGCTCGATCGCCTCACCGAGACGCGGGTCGCGGATGTCGGCCAGCCGGAAGTAGTCCAACGCCCGCAGGACGTCGTAGTGCCACCGGGTGGGGAACGAGAACTGCAGCCACGCGTCGACGGCTACCTCGCCGGTGCTCTTGCGACGGAAGAGGGCGCGGTCGAGCAGGTACTGCTCCCCGCCGCGACGGGCGGCGCGCAGCTGCGGCGACCCACCGGTGGCCCGCTCGCACTCGAGCAGACCCTCAAGGACGCAGATGGTCGACGCGAACGACGACACCGTGGCGCCGTTCTCGGTCCAGCAGTTCCAGCCGCCGTCGTCGAGCTGGTCGGCGAGCAGGCGAGCGACGATGACCTCGACGTCGGCTCCGAAGTAGGCGCCCAGGGTCACCGTGCGGCCGTTGATGCACGGCTCGACCTCGCCGTCGAAGAAGGGCAGGTCGTCGTACTCCCAGCGGCAGTTCGCCTGGACCAGGGAGGTCATCTCGCGGGCAACGTCGGTGGACGGGTCGAGCCCGAAGTCGTAGAGCTCCATCATCGCCGGCAGGGTGGAGGTCCACGGCTGGCTGCCCTCCTGCGGCGGCTCGCCGCGACCCCGGCCCGGGAAGCAGGCACCGCCCATCCACTGGCCGTCCGGGTCCCGGGCGGCCAGCAACCGGGCGCCCCAGCCCTCGGTCGCCACGCGCGCGCGTTCCTCGGCCACCGCGGCAGTGGGCGCACCGGTCAGGTCCCGCAGGACCTGCCACCGGATCGCCGGGTCGGAGTCGAGCAACCAGTCCAGCGGAGCCGTCGTCACGTCCTGCGTGTCGGCGCTCCCACCCAGCGCGTCGTCGTCCATGGTTGTCAATGTATGGCGCGTTCCGGACGGTATGAGGCCGGAATGGACCTCTGCCCGGCCGGCGACCTCCCCGTTCGCTGCGGCCCGGCAAGCCACCACCGGCCGAGGCCGGGCAGCGGGGCGCGGCAAAACCATGTGCGCCGTCGCCGCCATGTCGAGTTGGATCGGCGCATGTCGATCACGCTGCAGACCGCGACTGTCGCCTCGCTGGACGCGGTCGCCGAGGCGGTAGCGTCCTGGCAGCAGGATGGCGGGCCGGTCCAGCTTCATCCGGGAGACCTTGGGTGGAACTGGAGCCTGGGCGCGGCGGAGCTGGCTGGGTCCATGCGGGTGTGGCGTCGTGACGGGCAGATCCTGGCCGTGGGGCTTCTGGACGATGCGGGGTTGATCCGTATGGGCATCGCACCGAGCGTCGATCAGGACGACGCGTTCGCGTCAGAGCTGCTCGCCGATCTGTCGGACAGCGCGCGTGGGGTGCTGCCCGCCGGCAACGCGTTTGTGGAGGCCCGGTCCGGCACTGCCTTTCGAGGACTCCTCGCCGCCAGGGGCTGGCTGCCCGACGAGCCGTGGACGCCACTGTGTCGTGACCTCACAGACACGGTGGAGGACTGCGGCCTCAGGGTTGAGGTCACGGGTAAGCACAACGTTCAGGAGCGGGTCGCGGTGCAGCGGGCATCGTTCCCCAACTCGGCGTTCACCCTGAAGCGCTGGCACACGATGGCCGCCGCCCCGCCATACCGTCGGGCCCGGTGCCTGGTCGGGTACGACGCGAACGCGGCCGCGGTCGCCGCGGTGACGGTCTGGTCGGCCGGACAGGGACGGCCGGGCCTGCTCGAACCACTGGGCGTTCACCGGGACCACCGCGGCCGCGGGTACGGCACGGCCATCTCGCTGGCGGCGGCCACGGCGCTGCGAGAGATGGGGGCGTCCAGCGCGACCGTGTGCACACCGAGCAGCAACGTCGGCGCCGTGGCGACCTACGCTTCGGCCGGCTTCCGAAGGCTCCCGGACGTCACCGACTTCCGCCGCGCCAGCTGATCTCGTGAGCGGATGCAGCGGATGGGCGACACGAGCATGCGTGCCGCTCTTGTCGACAGCCCGCCACCGACGAGCGGCCGGGCCGGGCGGCTGCCCTCAGGGCTGGGCGCGATCGAGGTCGAGGGGTTGCGTGTTCCCGAAGCCAGATTGAGCTGATTGGTGCAGCCCGCGCGCGGTCTTGAGCCGGTAGTGTCGGCCCGACCGTGAACTTGGGGGACATCGTGAAGCTCTTACTCACGTCCGGCGGCGTCACGAACACGAGCATCCGCGATGCGCTGGTGGACCTGCTGGGCAAGCCGATCGCCGACTCCAACGCCCTGTGCATCCCCACGGCGCAGTACGGACACCCCTGGTGCGGCCCTGGCGTCAAAGCCTGGCAGTTCATCAGCGGGAACTCCGAGAACCCCATGGTCGACCTGGGCTGGAAGTCCGTGGGCGTGCTGGAGCTCACCGCGCTGCCCAGCATCGACGAAGAGCGCTGGGTACCTCTGGTCCGGGAGACGGATGTCCTGCTCGTGGCGGGTGGCGACGCCCTCTATCTGTGCCACTGGATGCGGCAGTCCGGGCTGGCCGACCTGCTTCCGTCGCTGCAGGACACCGTCTGGGTGGGACTGAGCGCCGGGAGCATGGTGATGACCCCCAGGATCGGCGAGGACTTCGTCGAATGGAGATCGCCGACCGGTGATGACAGCACATTGGGCATCGTCGACTTCTCGATCTGTCCCCACCTGGCCCAGGAGGGCATGCCGGGCAACTCCATGGCCGAGGCCGAAAAGTGGGCGGCCGACATCGCGGGTCCGGCATACGTCATCGACGACCAGACGGCCATCCAGGTGGTTGACGGCACCGTCGAAGTCATCTCCGAGGGGCACTGGAAGCTGCTTTCCCCCTGACACCGGGAGGCTCAGTCGACCGGCAGTCCGAAGCCGCCGCTTCACCCTCGCGAGTCGCGCCAGTCGCTCGAGGACGACACTCCGGAGACATGAGTGGGCACGTGTCGGGCACGTCGGCCCAATTGGTCGCCTGAAACGACGAAGCCGCAGGTCGGGTTTGGGCCCGTGACCTGCGGCTTTCGTGGTGGAGCGGGTGACGGGAATCGAACCCGCATGACCAGCTTGGAAGGCTGGGGCTCTGCCATTGAGCTACACCCGCGCGACACCGCCGTCGAGGGCGGGGTTGCGGGGCGTTAGCCTAATGCCCGCTGTCGCACGTTCCGAAATCCGACCTCGTGACGGGGTGTCGAGTGGGGGTCACGGCCGCAGCACACGGGGTATGGCGCAGCTTGGTAGCGCGTCCGCTTTGGGAGCGGAAGGCCGCCGGTTCGAATCCGGCTACCCCGACCCTGCACGTCCCGATCTTCTCGTTGCGCCAGAGGCGATTTCGGCAAACGCCCACGCCGTGCCCGTGGCCCGTCCTACGCTTCCACTGCCCGGGGTGCTCCCGGGTGGCGGGGCAGACACGCGGGGGGCGGCACCAGCACACCACCGGCTGCTCGGTCGTCGACGCTGCAAGGGGTGCCCATGTCCGAGACGGTTGCCGAGGCCCGGCCCGACACCAGCGAGGCAGTTGCTCTCCACCAGGTCTTCCGCGACGCGCTCGAGTCGGCCTCCGACCTCGTGGCCGGTGCCGTGGTCGAGCGTCCCGAGGCAGCGGAGGCGGTGGCCGGTTACTACGGCAACGTCCTGGCCTTCCTGCGCGCCCACCATGAGGCCGAGGACGCAGCGCTGTGGCCCCGGCTGCGCGAGCGCTGCCCGGACGAGGCGATGCTGCCGGTGGTCATCGCCGAGCACGAGGCCCTCGACAGCACGCTGACCCGCGCCGAGCACGCCCTGGTGCAGTTCTCGACCGAGCCCACCGCACAGTGGGGCGGCCACCTCGTCGGCGCGCTGCTCACTCTGCAGTTCGAGCTCGAGGCCCTCCTGACCAGCGAGGAGCGCGAGATCCTGCCCCTGGCCGCGGAGCACCTCAGCATCGAGGAGTGGGCCGAGATCACCCCGCTGGCCTTCGCGGCCTTCGGCGGCGACCGCCCCTGGCTCGCCCTCGGGCTCGTGCTGGACGCCTCGACCGAGGCCGTGGCCGCGTCGCTGCTCGAGCGCCTGCCCGAGGACGTCCGCGCCGCCTGGCAGGGCGAGGACCAGGCCCGCTACGAGACCTTTCTGGCCGAGCTGCGCGGCTGACAAGCCGTATGTCGGTCGCGCCCCTCCCGGTCGCGCGAGTCGCCCGGGTGCGTCACAGGCCATAGTGCTCCAGCAGCCGCAGCCAGATCTCGCTCATCGTCGGGAACGAGGGCACCACGTGCCACAGCCGCTCCAGCGGCACCTCCCCGACGACCGCGATACCGGCGCCGTGGACCATCTCGGCGGTGTCCTGCCCCACGAACGTCGCCCCGACCACCACCCGCCGACCCTCGTCGACCACGATCTGGGCGTAGCCCTCGTACTCGTCGGCCTGCAGCCCCGCACCCGACGCCGCCCGCATCTTGACGTTGACCACGCGGACGTCCATCCCGCGCTCGCGGGCGGCGGCCTCGGTCAGGCCCACCGAGCTCACCTCGGGGTCGGTGAACACCACCTGCGGGGCCCCGAGGTGGTCCGCCCAGGCGCGCATCCCGGGCCCGTCGGTGGGCCTGCCGGCTCCGCGTGCGGCGATGACGTCGCCGGCCACGCGGGCCTGGTACTTGCCCATGTGGGTCAGCAGGTTGCGCCCGGTGACGTCGCCGACGGCATACAGCCAGTCACCCGGCACCGAGGTGACCCGCATCGAGTCGTCGACGATGACGAAGCCGGACCCGTCGACCTCGGCTCCGACGACCTCCAGGCCGAGGTCGGCGGTGTTGGGCGTGCGGCCCATCGCCGCCATGACCTCGTCCCCGGCCACCGTGGTGCCGTCCGAGAGCGTCACGGTCGCCTCGCCGCCGGGCTCGGGCCGCGACACCGCCGTTACGGAGATCCCCAGCCGCACGTCGACACCCTCACGTGCCAGGGCCACCGCGACGAGCGAGGAGGCGAACGGCTCCGAGCGTCCGAGCAGGCGCGGGCCGCGCTCGACCAGCGTCACCCGTGACCCGAGCGCGCTGTAGATCTGCGCGGTCTCGCAGGCCACCACGCCGCCACCGAGGATGACGAGGCGCTCGGGGACGGTGGAGGACGTCGTCGCCTCGATGTTGGTCCACGGCTTGGCGTCGCGCAGGCCGGGCAGGTCCGGGACGGTGGGGGAGGTGCCCGTGGCCACCACGACCGCGGCGCCCGCCCGGAACGTCGTGCCGTCGACCTCGACCAGGCGCTCGCCGACGAGCCGTCCCGTGCCGCGCACCAGGGCGATGCCGGCCGAGTCCAGCCAGCTCACCGCGCCGCTGTCGTCGAGGTCGGAGATCCAGTAGTCACGCCGCGCCATCACCTCGCCCGGCACGAGGTGGGCCCCGGCCACGCCGCGCACCCGCTGCGCCGCGTGAGCCGCGTGCACCGGGCGCAGCATCGCCTTGGACGGGGTGCACGCATAGAAGCTGCACTCGCCCCCGACGAGCCGGCGCTCGACGACCATGACCTTCAGCCCGCTGCGCCCGGCCCGGTCGGCGGCGTTCTCGCCCACCGCGCCGGCGCCGATCACGATCACGTCGAAGGACTCGTCCACCGCATCGCTCATGGCCTGACGCTAACCCCGGTATGCCGTGCCGTCGCCCCGGGGCGGGGGCCCAACCGGGCGGCCGGGGGCCCGGGGCCGGGGTGCGCCCCGCGTGGAGGGCATTTCAGCCCATCCGGCGCGTGTGGATACCATGGCCTGTCCTCTCGGCTCCGGGCCGAGCCTTCCTGATGCCCACACCCTTGGAGTAACCCGCAGTGAAGAGTGCCGTCGAGACCCTCAACCCGACCCGGGTCAAGCTGACCGTCGAGGTCCCCTTCGAGGAGCTCAAGCCGAGCCTCGATGCGGCTTACAAGACGATCGCGTCGCAGATCTCCGTGCCCGGCTTCCGCCAGGGCAAGGTCCCGGCCCGCATCATCGACCAGCGCGTCGGCCGTGGCGCCGTGCTCCAGGAGGCCGTCAACGACGCGCTGCCCAAGTTCTACGGCCAGGCCGTCGAGGAGAACAAGGTCCGCCCGCTCGGCCAGCCCGAGCTCGACGTGACCGAGGTCCCGGCCGAGGACGGCCAGGAGCTGAAGTTCACCATCGAGGTCGACGTCCGCCCCGAGATCACCCTGCCCGACTACGAGGGCCTGGCCATCGAGGTCGACGAGGTCGCGGCGAGCGACGAGGACATCGAGGAGCGCCTGACCTCCCTGCGCCAGCGCTTCGGCACCCTGACCGGTGTCGACCGCGAGGCCCAGACCGGTGACTTCGTCTCCATCGACCTGACCGCCACCATCGGCGAGGACGAGATCGACGCGGTCAAGGGCATCTCCTACGAGATCGGCACCGGCAACATGCTCGACGGCCTCGACGAGGCCCTGGTCGGCATGAAGGCCGAGGAGACCAAGACCTTCACCGCCCCGCTCGCCGGTGGCGACCGCGAGGGCGAGGACGCCGAGATCACCGTGACCGTGCAGTCGGTCAAGGAGCGCGTCCTGCCCGAGCTCGACGATGACTTCGCCCAGCTCGCCTCCGAGTTCGACACCCTCGAGGAGCTCAAGGCCGACGTGCAGGCCCAGGCCGAGCGCGCCAAGAAGTTCGAGCAGGGCGTCCAGGCCCGCGACAAGGTCCTCGAGCACCTGCTCGACAACACCGAGATCCCGGTGCCCGACGCCCTCGTCGAGGCCGAGGTGCACAGCCACCTCGAGAACGAGGACCGCCTCGAGGACGACGAGCACCGCGCCGAGGTCCAGGAGAGCGCCCGCAAGGCCCTGCGCGCCCAGTTCCTCCTCGACGCCATCGTCGAGAAGGAGGAGGTCAGCGTCGGCCAGCCCGAGCTGATCGAGTACCTCGTCATGTCCGCCTCGCAGTACGGCATGGACCCCAACGAGTTCGCCAAGGCCGTCGACGAGGCCGGCCAGATCCCGGCCATGGTCGCCGAGGTCGCCCGCCGCAAAGCCCTGGCCACGGTTCTGGAGAAGGCCGCCGTCAAGGACACCGCCGGCAACGAGGTCGATCTCAACGAGCTCAACGTCGAGCTGGCCGACACCACCGGCGAGGCGATCGAGGGCCACGAGGGCCACGACCACGCCTGATCCGGCGCCGGTCGCCTGACCGGCACCACACCACCGCGTATGCCGCGGCCGGGACCCCCGGTCGCGGCATACGCGTTTCCGGGGCCGCACGGGGCGGCCGGAGCGGGGGCTCAGCCCACGTCGCGGCGACGGAAGGCCTCGATGCCGAGCACCATCAGCGCGAGGCCGACGACGGCCAGCCACACCAGCGGGGTCGCGCTGAAGGCGCCGCCGGGTAGCCGCGGGGTGTGCGCGAACGGGGAGAGGTCCATGACCCGTTGGTCGAGCTCGAAGATCGGCCCCAGCTCGCCGATGAGCAGGAACGCCACCAGGAGTGCCCAGGCGACGCTGACCAGGCGCGGCAGCAGGCCGAACACGGTGACGGCGATGCCGATCATCACCAGCACCGCGGGCACCTGGGCCAGCGCGGCCAGGAACAGCCGACCGACCTGCCCGTAGTCGCCCAGCGAGCCGGCTGCCGACAGGCCCATGGTCAGGCCGACGACGGCCAGCAGCCAGACCGCGCCGAGGACGGCGACCGTGAGGTGGCTGAGCACCCACCGGCGCCGGCCCAGGGCGGTGGCGAGCAGCGACTCGGCGTGCAGCGCGTCCTCCTCCGCGTGCAGGCGCAGGACCGCCGAGATGCCGAACACCGAGACCATGATCGCGACCACCGCGAGCTCGGTCCCGAAGAACGCGTCGACCAGCCCGGACTGCCCGCCCAGCTTGACGATGAAGTCCCGGGCGCCGGGGGAGTCCAGGAAGGACCGGACGCTGTCGGCCAGGCTGCCGACGATGGTGCCCATGATCGCGAACCCCGCCGTCCAGGCCAGCAGCATCCCGCGCTGAAGGCGCAGGGCCAGACCGAAGGACCCGGGGAGCCAGCGCGTCGCCTCGGGCCGTCCGGGGCGGTCGGCGAACAGCCCGGCCCCCAGGTCGCGACGCCCGGCGAGGGCATAGGCGCCGGCGACGGCCAGGCCGCTGAACGCCAGGCCGAGCAGGAACACCCACCAGCGGACACCGGCGAAGGGGCGCACCTGCTGCGCCCAGCCGACGGGTGAGAGCCACGAGGCCCATTGCGGGCCGTGGGTGTCGGAGACGTCGCCGATGGCCCGCAGCAGGTAGGTCGCGCCCAGCACCGCAGCCGTCAGTCCGGTCGCGGCACGGGCGCCCGCGGTGAGCTGGGCCATGACGGCTGCCACGGCGGCGAACGAGACGCCGGTGAGCGCCCAGGACAGCCCGAACGCGAGCGACCCGGTCAGCGGCAGCCCCGCCATGACCAGGCTCAGGCCGGTGAGGACGCCGAGCGTGAGCGCTGTGCCCATGGTGACGACCAGGGCAGCGGTCAGTGGGGCGAGCCGGCCCACGACCCCGGCGCCGAGCAGCTCCAGGCGTCCGGCCTCCTCCTCGCCGCGGCTGTGGCGCACGAGCAGGATCATCGTCAGCACCGCGACGAGCGCCGCGCCCATGGCGTTGACCTTGAACATGGCGACGGCGCCGGCGGAGTCGATGTCGAGCACCTTGCCGTAGAGCGCGACCATCGCCGGGTTGGCGTTGATCGTGACGCCGATCTCGCGGCGGGAGACGATGTCGGGGTAGAGCGTCAGGGTGCTCGAGGCGGTGGTGCCGGCCAGCACGACGAAGACGGCCAGCCACACCGGGATCAGCACGCGGTCGCGGCGGAGCGCGAGGCGCACCAACGGCCACGCGCCGGTGAACGAGCCCCCGGCCGTGGTGGCGGCGGCCGGTCGCGCGGCCCGCAGCGTGCCGCGGGCGCCGGCCGAGGTGCCGGTGCTCATCGTGCTCCACCCGTGCCGGTCGGGACGTGGTTGCCGTTGGCGGCCAGCTCGTCGCTGTAGTGCCGCAGGAACAGCTCCTCCAGGGTGGGCGGCTGGCTCACCAGGCTGCGGATGCCCGCCTGGGACAGGCGGCGCAGGACGGTGTCGAGGTGGTCGGAGTCGACCTGGCCGGCGACCAGGGCCCCGTCCGCACGGTGCTCGACCTGCAGGTCGTGCAGCCCGGGCAGTCCCTCCAGCCCCTCGGGCAGGGTCGCGACCTCCGCGGTCAGCGACGTGCGCGTGAGGTGGCGCAGCTCGGCCAGCGTGCCGGTCTCGGCGGTGCGCCCGTGCCGGATGATGCTCACCCGGTCGGACAGCGCCTCGGCCTCGGCGAGGATGTGGCTGGACAGCAGGACGGTCCGGCCGCGGTCACGCTCCTCGTCGATGCACTGGCGGAACACCTCCTCCATCAGCGGGTCCAGCCCCGCGGTGGGCTCGTCGAGCAGCAGCAGCTCCACGTCGGAGGCCAGGGCGGCCACGAGCGCCACCTTCTGCCGGTTGCCCTTGGAGTAGGCACGGCCCTTCTTGCCCGGGTCGAGCTCGAAGCGCTCCAGCAGGTCCCGGCGGCGCTGCGGGTCGAGGTTGCCGCGCAGCCGCCCGAGCAGGTCGATGACCTCTCCACCGGTCAGGTTGGGCCACAGCGACACGTCACCGGGCACGTAGGCCAGGCGGCGGTGCAGGGTCGTCACGTCGCGCCAGGGGTCACCGTCGAGCAGCCGCACGTCACCCGCGTCGGCACGCAGCAGGCCCAGCAGCACCCGCAGCGTGGTCGTCTTGCCCGCGCCGTTCGGGCCGAGGAACGCGTGCACCTCACCGCGGCGCACCTGCAGGTCGAGCCCGTCGAGGGCGCGGGTGCTGCCGAACGTCTTCACCAGGCCGGAGACCTCTATCGCCAGATCCATGCCACCGACGCTACTCTTGCTTCAGAAAACTGTGAAGATTCAAAAACTCAAGGTGGTGTCCATGTCCGGGCAGCCGGAGGCGCGCCTGCGCCAGTTCGTCGAGGACTTCGCGTCCACCCTGGTCAGCGCAGGGGTGCCGCGCATGCCCTCACGGGTCTTCAGCTGCCTGCTGGTCAGCGACTCCGGGCGCCTGACCGCCGGTGAGCTCGCCGAGCGGCTGCAGGTCAGCGCGGCCGCGGTCTCCGGCGCCATCCAGTACCTCGAGACGGTCCAGCTCGTCCGGCGCACCCGGGAGCCGGGATCGCGGCGCGACCAGTACGTCGTGGAGCACGACGTCTGGTACCAGGCCACGGTCAGCCAGGACGCGCTGCTGACCCGCTGGATCGACCAGCTCGACACGGGGATCGCCCTGGTGGGGGAGGGCTCCGAGGCGGGGGCGCGGCTGAGCGAGACGCAGGACTTCTTCACCTTCCTGCGCGAGGAGATGACCCGGCTGATCGAGCGCTGGGAGCAGCGCAAGCGGCTGCGCACCACCGCCTCCTGAGCGCGGGGGTTGTGCGCTCACGGCGAACAGCGCGCCCACACGGGATTCACCGGGCAGGGCCGGGCGTTAGGGTCATCGCAAGGATCGAGAGAACCCGCACCCCCGCGCTACAGATGGAGACACGGTGAGCCACAGCAGCGAGGTCGTCGCCGCAGCCAACGGTCAGATGGCCGGCCTGGACGACCACATCTACAACCGTCTGCTCAAGGAGCGGATCATCTTCCTCGGCTCCGAGGTGCGCGACGACAACGCCAACGCGATCTGCGCGCAGCTCCTCCTGCTGGCCGCCGAGGACCCCAACGCCGACATCTGGCTCTACATCAACAGCCCCGGCGGCTCGGTCACCGCGGGCATGGCCATCTTCGACACCATGCAGTGGGTGCCCAACGACGTCGCCACCGTGGCGATGGGCCTGGCGGCCAGCATGGGCCAGTTCCTGCTCAGCGCCGGCGCCCGTGGCAAGCGCTTCGCGACCCCGCACGCCCGCGTGATGATGCACCAGCCCTCCGGCGGCATCGGCGGCACCGCCTCGGACATCAAGATCCAGGCCGAGCAGATGCTGCACATCAAGAAGCAGATGGCCGGGCTCATCGCCGAGCACACCGGCCAGTCCGTCGAGCAGATCGAGAAGGACTCCGACCGCGACCGCTGGTTCACCGCGGAGGAGGCCAAGGACTACGGCTTCGTCGACCACGTCTACACCCACGCCGGCCAGGCACCGGGTGGCGGCGGCACGACCAGCTGACCCACCGCCATACCGACGCCTGATATTGGAGCAACAGCAATGACCCAGAACCCGTATGGCGGCCTCCACGTCCCGCAGATGGGCGGCGGCCTGCACGTCCCCGGCCCGAGCAGCCGCTACATCCTGCCGCAGTTCGAGGAGCGCACCTCCTACGGCATGAAGCGGCTCGACCCCTATACCAAGCTCTTCGAGGACCGCATCATCTTCCTCGGCGTGCAGGTCGACGACGCCTCGGCCGACGACATCATGGCGCAGCTGGTCGTCCTGGAGTCCCAGGACCCCGACCGCGACATCATCATGTACATCAACAGCCCCGGCGGCTCGTTCACGGCGCTGACGGCGATCTACGACACCATGCAGTACATCCGCCCCGACATCCAGACGTTCGTGCTGGGCCAGGCCGCCTCGGCCGCGGCGGTGCTGCTGGCGGCCGGCGCCCCCGGCAAGCGCTACGCCCTGCCCAACGCGCGCGTGCTGATCCACCAGCCGGCGATGGCCGGCGGCGACTACGGCCAGGCCAGCGACATCGAGATCCAGGCCAACGAGGTGCTGCGCATGCGCACCTGGCTGGAGGAGACGCTGGCCAAGCACACCGGCCGCAGCGTCGAGCAGATCGAGACCGACATCGAGCGCGACAAGATCCTCACGGCCGACATGGCCAAGGAGTACGGCATCGTCGACGAGGTCCTCGCCAGCCGCAAGGCCTCGCTGCAGGCCTGAGCGACGCCCTCCGGGCGACCCTGACGGTCCCCGGTCCCAGGCAGGTATGCCGTGGGGCCGGGGACCGTTCGCATCCGTCCCGTCGCAGGTGGCCGGGGTCCCCGAGGGGTGGGGTGGGCGCGCGGCGGGCGACCACCCGGCATACCGTGGCCACCGTGAAGACCATCCCTGTCCACCTTGTCCGCTGTTGGCGGACAAGCCGTGACGGACGGCCGACACCGGCGTCTAATGAGACGTGGACGGGACCTTGCGAGGTACCGTCATCCATCACCGCAAGCAGCACCAGACGTGGTATTCACCCGACAGGAAGGACCGCCCCGTGGCACGCATCGGAGACGGTGGCGATCTCTTGAAGTGCTCCTTCTGCGGCAAGAGCCAGAAGCAGGTCAAGAAGCTGATTGCGGGCCCCGGGGTCTACATCTGCGACGAGTGCATCGACCTGTGCAACGAGATCATCGAGGAGGAGCTGGCGGAGTCCTCCGAGCTGGGCCTGGACGAGCTGCCCAAGCCGCGCGAGATCTTCGAGTTCCTCGAGCAGTACGTCGTCGGCCAGGACGTGGCCAAGAAGGCCCTCGCCGTGGCCGTCTACAACCACTACAAGCGCATCCAGGCCGGTGAGAGCGCCAAGAAGGGCGACGACGCGGTCGACATCGCCAAGTCCAACATCCTGCTCATCGGGCCGACCGGCTGCGGCAAGACCTACCTGGCCCAGACGCTGGCGCGGATGCTCAACGTGCCGTTCGCCATCGCCGACGCGACCGCGCTGACCGAGGCCGGCTACGTCGGCGAGGACGTCGAGAACATCCTGCTCAAGCTCATCCAGGCCGCGGACTACGACGTGAAGAAGGCCGAGACGGGCATCATCTACATCGACGAGGTCGACAAGATCGCCCGCAAGAGCGAGAACCCCTCGATCACCCGGGACGTCTCCGGAGAGGGCGTGCAGCAGGCGCTGCTGAAGATCCTCGAGGGCACGACGGCCTCGGTGCCGCCGCAGGGCGGGCGCAAGCACCCGCACCAGGAGTTCATCCAGATCGACACGACCAACGTGCTGTTCATCGTCGGCGGCGCGTTCGCCGGCCTGGAGAAGCTCATCGAGTCGCGGTCGGGCAAGAAGGGGCTGGGCTTCGGCTCCCAGCTGCACACCGCCAGGGACGCCGGCGAGAGCTACGGCGACGTGATGCCCGAGGACCTCATGAAGTTCGGGCTCATCCCCGAGTTCATCGGCCGCCTGCCGGTCATCACGACGGTCTCGCCGCTGGACCGCGACGCCCTGGTGCGGATCCTCACCGAGCCCCGCAACGCCCTCGTGAAGCAGTACCACCGCATGTTCGACATCGACAACGTCGAGCTGGAGTTCACCGACGACGCGATCGAGGCCGTTGCCGAGCAGGCACTGCTGCGCGGCACCGGCGCCCGCGGGCTCCGCGCGATCATGGAGGAGGTGCTGCTGCCGGTGATGTTCGACGTGCCCAGCGACGACGACATCGCCCGCGTGGTGGTCACCCGCGAGGTCGTCCTCGACAACGTCAACCCCACGATCGTGCGCCGGGACGTGCCGGCGCGGCCGAAGCGCGCGCCGCGCAAGGAGTCGGCCTGAGCCGTGGGTGCCTGAGCGAAGACGAGGCCCGGGAAGCGTGTCGCTTCCCGGGCCTCGCCGTTCCCCCCTGCTCGTGAGGCGCGACGTCAGCGCTTGAGGCCGGTGCCGTGGCCGTGCTGCCCGTGCAGGCACGGGCTGTGGGTCGTCGCCGTGGACGGGCTCGTCAGGGTGACCTGCGAGGACGGCGCCGCCAGCCCGGCGAAGACGACCAGCCCGGCCAGAACCATGTTCGCGATGTGGTTCATCTGTGTTCCCCCTGCTGCGCTGCGCGGTCCCGACTCGGGAGCCCCGCGCAGTCCGACGCTACGCGGCGTCGCTCGTGTCGTGACCGGACTTGACCATTTGCTGACCTTCCCGGCCAGTGCCGGGACGGCGTGGGGCGGCGCGCCACCACAGCCCCACCCCCGCGAGGGCCAGCAGCGCCAGGACGGTGAGGGCGACCCGGCCCTCGGGGTGGATCGCGGCCCCGGCGCGGGCCAGGCCCCAGACGCCGGCGGTCAGCAGGCCCACCGCCGCCAGGCGCAGGGTCCAGCGAC
>NZ_DASVZH010000244.1:0-8785 GCF_036391795.1 Oryzihumus sp. | reverse complement strand
TGTCCGCAGGTGCTGCCGTGGTCGCCTGCGCCGCCGTGAGCCCCTGACCCGGCGTCGCGGCAGCGGCAGCTGTCGCAGCGGCCATGACGAGCGCCACGGCTGCGATAGCGGCGACCGTCAGGCGGCGGCGAGGCTTCCGGGTCACGTGCGTCCCTCCTTGTCGACCGCTGGTGCTCAACCAGTCGGCTTGTCGCTGGCGTAGGGGTCCTCCCCGTCGACGAGCGTCGGTTGGCCTCGAAGCGGTTCAGCGCGTCGATGATCTTGCGGAGTCCTCGTCCCAGCGGTTCATCGCGGACTGGAAGCTCGTCGAGCCTGCGCCCTCCCAATGCGCGATGGCGGCGAGCTTGCCGCGCAACGCGCTCAGCTCGGAGCTCGGCTGGTCGCGGGTGTCGGAGATGATCTTGGCGCCCCGGTCAATTGAAACATCGGCAACTGAGACTTCACCGGCCATGCTTGCCTCCCCTGTTACGTGCCCCCCGGGTCGCGTGACGTGTCTTGTCGCGTGGCATGCACTTGCCTCAGCCCCGTCGGAACGAGCCCGCGAGCAGACTAGCCCATACGGACTAGTCCTCGGCAGATCTTCGACCTGACTCTGCTCGACCCGGTGAGGATGTTGGTGCCCGACGCGGACAGGTCGACGTGCGGCCCGTGGACCGCGTCGTCTGCGACGGAGTCGACGAGGTCGGCCGCCGAGACCGCGACTGCCTCGCGATAGCCGCCGGGACAGCTCACCCCGTCGCTCTTGTCCTCCGCGGTGAGGTCATCAACGTCTCGATGAGCACCCCCACCGACGACGCCCGGCTGCGTGACGCGTGCGGCACGCGACCGCCCGAGGGGCGCTCGTGGTTGCCTCCGCCGGCAACCGGACCCACCTACTGGCGTCGGTGACTGCCTCATCAGCGCCGAGGGCGAGTCGACCAGCTTCGCCACCGCCTACGTCTCGGCGTCGGCGGCCCTGCTGCCCCAACAGGTCCCGCACGCAACCCCTGCCGACTGGAAGCACCGGCTCGAGGTGACCGCCTCCCGCGAACGCCGCGACGGGCGCGACGACCGGGCCGGCTGGGGGCTGGTGCAGCCCTACGAGGCCCTGACCGCCGTGATGGACGACAGCCTGGCCGGACCCGTCGCCCCGGGCAGCACCGCCCACCCCGTGGCCACCCCCCGGGCCAAGCCGCTGGACCTGCGCAAGGTCAGCGACCCGCTCGCCCCGCAACGCACTGCTGCCCTGTGGTGGTGCCTCGGCGGCGTCAGCGCCCTCCTGGCCCTGGTGCTGGGCGGCATGCTCGCCCAGCCGCGGCGTCGTCGACGGCCCGCCGGCCGACGCCGGCCCGGCGCCACCGGCCCGGCGACCTGAGGCGGGCTCACGGCATACCTGCTGGTCCGCGACAAACCGGTTCGTGTCCCGCACAGGGCATCTGGGAGGATTCGACGCATGACCAACCCTGCCCACGCCCCGCGCGCCGTGACCATCCCGGAGAAGCCGTCCATCGACGGCCTCGAGGAGAAGTGGGCGCAGGTATGGAGCGAGCAGGGCACCTACACCTTCGACCGCGGCAGGTCCCGCGAGGAGATCTACTCCATCGACACCCCGCCGCCCACGGCGAGCGGCTCGCTGCACGTCGGCCACGTGTTCTCCTACACCCACACCGACTGCATCGCCCGCTACAAGCGGATGGCCGGCTTCGAGGTGTTCTACCCGATGGGCTGGGACGACAACGGCCTGCCCACCGAGCGCCGGGTGCAGAACTACTACGGCGTGCGCGGTGACGCCTCGCTGCCCTACGAGGAGGGCTTCGTCCCGCCCTTGCAGGGCGCCGAGGGCAAGAGCGTCAAGGCGGCCGACCAGAAGCCGATCAGCCGGCGCAACTTCATCGAGCTGTGCGACGTGCTCACGGTCGAGGACGAGAAGACCTTCGAGCACCTGTGGCGCACGCTGGGCCTGTCCGTCGACTGGGACATCAGCTACCGCACCATCGACGGCCGCTCGCGTGCCGTGGCACAGCAGGCGTTCCTGCGCAACCTCGCCCGCGGGGAGGCCTACCAGGCCGAGGCGCCGGGGCTGTGGGACGTGACGTTTCAGACCGCGGTGGCCCAGGCCGAACTTGAGGCCCGTGACTACCCCGGCCACTTCCACCGGGTGGCGTTCCACCGCCCCGACGGCGAGAAGGTCTACATCGAGACCACCCGCCCCGAGCTCATCCCCGCCGTGGTCGCGCTCATCGCCCACCCCGACGACGAGCGGTATGCCGGGTTGTTCGGCACCACGGTCACCTCACCCCTGTTCGGGGTCGAGGTGCCGGTGCTGGCGCACCCCGCCGCCGAGCCCGACAAGGGCGCCGGCATCGCCATGTGCTGCACCTTCGGTGACCTCACCGACGTCCAGTGGTGGCGCGAGCTGCAGCTGCCGACGCGCTCGGTCATCCAGCGCAATGGGCGGATCCAGCACGAGACCCCGGAGTGGGTGACCTCGGCGCAGGGCAAGAAGCTCTTCGACGACCTCGCCGGCAAGACGACGTTCTCGGCGCGCACGACCATCGTCGACGCGCTGCGCGAGAGCGGCGACCTCGACGGCGAGCCGACCGCCACCCAGCGCAAGGCGAACTTCTTCGAGAAGGGCGACAAGCCGCTGGAGATCGTCACCTCCCGCCAGTGGTACATCCGCAACGGCGGCCGCGACGAGGACCTCCGTGCTGCGCTCCTCGACCGCGGCCGCGAGCTCGAGTTCCACCCGCCGTTCATGCGCACCCGCTACGAGAACTGGGTGGGCGGCCTCAACGGTGACTGGCTGATCAGCCGGCAGCGCTTCTTCGGCGTGGCCATCCCGCTGTGGTACCCGATCGACGCGAACGCTGAGGTCGACTTCGACCACCCGATCACCCCGTCGGAGGACCAGCTCCCGGTCGACCCCTACGCGGACGTGCCGGCGGGCTACGAGGAGTCCCAGCGCGACCAGCCGGGCGGCTTCACCGGCGACCCGGACGTGATGGACACCTGGGCCATCTCCTCGCTGACCCCGCAGATCGCGGCCGGCTGGCGCGGTGACCGCGAGCTGTTCACCAAGATCTTCCCGATGGACCTGCGCCCGCAGGGCCAGGACATCATCCGCACCTGGCTGTTCGCCACGGTGGTGCGCGCCCACCTGGAGCACGACTCGCTGCCGTGGAAGCACGCGGCCATCAGCGGCTGGATCCTGGACCCCGACCGCAAGAAGATGTCCAAGTCCAAGGGCAACGCCGAGACCCCCGAGGGGATCGTCACCCAGCACGGCGCCGACGCGGTGCGCTACTGGGCGGCCTCGGCCCGGCTGGGCACCGACGCGGCCTACGACACCGGCCAGATGAAGGTCGGCCGGCGCCTGGCGATCAAGGTGCTCAACGCCAGCAAGTTCGCCCTGTCCTTCGGCGATGTCGAGGGCGACCTCGCGGCCGCGGTGACCAACCTGCTCGACGCGGCGATGCTCGCCGGTCTGGCCGACGTGGTGGACAAGGCCACCAGCGGCTTCGAGGCCTACGACCACACCCGCGCGCTGGAGGTCACCGAGGCGTTCTTCTGGACGTTCTGCGACGACTACCTCGAGCTGGTCAAGGACCGGGCCTACGGCGCCCGCGGCGAGGAGGCCGCCGCCTCGGCTCGCGCCGCGCTGCGCATCGCGCTCGACGTGCTGCTGCGCCTGCTCGCGCCGTTCCTGCCCTACGCCACCGAGGAGGTCTGGTCGTGGTGGCACGACGGCTCGATCCACCGCACCCCGTGGCCGGAGGCCGATGACGTCAAGACCGCTGCGGCGCAAGCGGATCCGACGGTCCTGGGTGCCGTCGGCGCCGCCCTCGCGGGCGTGCGCAAGGCCAAGTCCGAGGCCAAGGTCGGCATGCGGGCCGAGGTCAGCGCGATGACGCTGGCCGGGCCCGCCGCCGAGCTCGAGCGGGTGCGCGCCGGCCTCGACGACCTGCGCGCCGCCGGTAAGATCACGGCCGAGATCGGCTTCGCCGACGCCGGGGCGCTCGAGGTGCGCGAGGTGACCCTGGTGCCGGTCGTCAAGGACTGACCGACCGCCGCCCTGCCGTCAGGCCCTGACCCGCTCCCGGGTCGGGGCCTGCCGCACGTCTCAGCCGGCCGGCTCCACCAGCAGCCACGGCTCGTCCCAGCCGCCGAGCCCGAGCCGGCCTCCGACGAGCTCGCCCTCGGGCAGCGCGAGCACCGTCCCGGTCGCCGGCTCGTAGACCGTCAGCCGCGCGTCGCCCTCCGGCGGGAGGACCAGCGTGATGTGCCGCGGCAGCCACGCGTTGCCGACGTAGAGCAGCGCCGGCCGTGCCGTGGTCACCCTCGAGCACAGGCGCCGGTATGCCGCGCGGCGGCCACCGCCGCCGGCCCACCTCAGCTGCGACACGGCATACCTGCTGTGCGTGCGCTCCTGGAGCTCGGCCCGCGCGCCCCACGGCGGGGTGCCCAGGCAGGTCGGCCAGGGCAGGTTCAGGGCCCCGCCTGCGGCGACCGGGCTGTTGGTGCGGCCCATCGTGGCGCGTTCCTGCGCGGCGAACCGGGCGAGCGCGGGCGCGTCGAAACCGCCACTCCCGGGTCCGGTGCCACCGGTCAGCACCCACGCGGCGAAGACCGGGTCGGCCAGCATCCGCGCCACGGTGAGGGCGGCGGAGCCGCACGTGACGGGGCTCTGCTGGACGGGGGCCGGGTCGCCACGGTGCAGGGTCCACGCCGTCGTCATGGCCCTCACCCTTGCACCGCTGCCGTGACGTCACACCTCGACGCGTTGCGGAATGACAACGGTGGGGCTCACGGCCGCGATCCCGTTGTAGCGTGCGCCGCATGGACCGCACGCGGGGAGTGGCCATCGGGGGCGCGGCGCTGGGCTTCGCCCTCCTGGCCTGGGTGTCCGCGTCCGGGTCGGTCTCCGCGCTGAGCACCCCGACCGCGGACCTCCCGCGGGGGCAACCGACCCCGCGGCCGACACCGACGGCCAGCCCCACCACCACGGCGACCACCGCTCAGGCAAGGGCGGCGCACGACCTCGGCTCGTTCTGGGAGGGGTTCGCGCTGGTGTTCACCGTGGTGGTCGTCGTCGCGGCCCTGCTCGTCCTCTGGGCCCTGTGGCAGATGTGGCGCGACCGTGACCGGGTGCGCCTCGCCGCCCCCGTGGTGCCCGCCTTCGAGCCGGTCCCCGACGTCCAGGAGGCCCTGACCGCCACCGCCTCGGCGCAGCTCGCCGGCCTGGCGCACGGCTCGCCGCGCAACGCGATCGTCGCCTGCTGGGTCGCCCTGGAGGAGACCGCGAGCGCTGCCGGCCTGCCCCGCTCCCCCGCCGAGACCTCCGCGGAGTTCACGGCGCGGGTGATCGAGGCGCACGCCGTGGACCCGCGGGCGATCGCCACGCTCTCGGCGCTCTTCCGCGAGGCCCGCTTCTCCGCGCACGACCTCGGCGAGGACGCCCGGGCCCGCGCCACCACGGCGCTGACGACCCTGCACGAGGACCTGTCCCGCCGTCGTGACGTGGTCAGCTCCGCCCCCGGGGCTGCGCCATGAACCGGTTGTGGGTCAAGCGGATCGGCGTCACCACGGTGCTCTGGCTGGTGCTGTGCGTCGTCGCCGCCCTCATCGGCTCCCGCCCCCGCCCACTGCTGCTGGGCGCGGGCCTGCTCGCCGTCTCGGCGGTGACCTGGCTGGTGTCCGACCTGGCGTCGCAGGCCGAGATGGTCGGGTGGGACGCGGGCTACCAGCCCTACCACCGGGTCCGCGGCGACGACGTGCGCGTGCGCCGGCTGCTGCACCTGCTGCAGGACACCGGCCACCCCGAGACGTTCACCCGCGACCTGCACCCGCTGCTGGTCGAGCTCGTCGACGACCGGCTCGACACCCGCTACGGCGTCGACCGGCACCAGCACCCGCAGGCCGCCCGCCAGCTGCTGGGTGAGGAGCTGCTGTCCTTCGTCAGCGACCCGCCGCCGGCCCGGGCCAGCGCCGACCCCCGCTACCTGTCCACCATCCTGACCCGAATCGAGTCACTGTGACCACGCCCGACCTGACCACCGTCTCGCGCCTCGCGGCGCAGGTCCTCGACGAGGTCGAGACCGCCGTCGTCGGCAAGCGCGACGCGCTCACCCTCGTCCTCAGCGCCGTCCTGGCCGGGGGCCACGTGCTGCTCGAGGACTACCCGGGCCTGGGCAAGACGCTGGCGGCCCGCTCCTTCGCCCAGACGCTCGGGCTCGACTTCAAGCGGGCGCAGTTCACCCCGGACCTGCTGCCGGCGGACCTGACCGGGTCGTTCGTCTTCGACCAGCGCGCCGGCGACTTCGTCTTCCGCCAGGGCCCGCTGTTCACCGGGCTGCTGCTGGCTGACGAGATCAACCGCACCCCGCCCAAGACCCAGGCCGCGCTGCTGGAGGCGATGCAGGAGCGGCAGGTCACGGTCGAGGGCCAGACCTTCCTGCTGGAGGCCCCCTTCCACGTGCTCGCGACGGCCAACCCCGTGGAGTACGAGGGCACCTACCCGTTGCCGGAGGCCCAGCTCGACCGGTTCCTCATGCGGGTCAGCTTCGGCTACCCCACCGCGGAGGAGGAGGCCCAGGTGCTGCGCCGCCGGGTCAGCCGCCAGCACGAGGAGCAGACCCTGCGCGCGGTGACCGACGCCGTCGGGCTGCGCGGGATGCAGGCCGCGGTCGAGACAGTCACCGTCGACGACACCATCCACGACTACTGCGTCGCGCTCGCCTCCGCCACGCGCACGCACCGGCACGTCCTGGTCGGGTCCTCCCCGCGTGGCGCCCTCGCGTTGATGCTCACCGCCCGCGCGTATGCCGTGGTGCACGGCCGCGACTACGTCACCCCCGAGGACGTCAAGGCCGTCGCCCTCCCGGTGCTCGCGCACCGGGTCACCATCAAGCCGGAGCTGTGGATGAGCAACGCCTCCGGCACCAGCGTCGTCGGCAGCGTGCTGAACACCGTGGCGACACCCGCGGCACGCGAGGCGGAACGGATCCGCTGACCGTGCCCACTCCCCCGCCACCGGTTCCGTGGCGTCCCACCAGCGCTCACTTGCGCGCGTGCGTCGGGGGCGCCGCCCTGGCCCTGACAGCCACCTGGCTGCGCCGGCCCGACCTGCTCGTCCTCGCTGCCCCGCTGCTGGTCGTCGCGCTCTGGTCGGCGGTGTCCCGCCCCGGCACGGCACCGCAGGTCGATGCCCGCGTGGCACCGCGGACGGTGCGCGAGGGCGAGGCCGTGCGCTGGACGGCCTCCGTTGACCCGGTGCCGGGGTTGGAGCAGGCGAGCGCCAAGCTCGCCGCCGGCGACTTCCAACAGGTGGACCCGCCCACCCGGACGGTCACCGTGGCGGCCTCCGGCCCGCAGCCGCCCGAGGCCCTGGCGCTCACCCTGGCCGTGCGGTCGACCCGCTGGGGCCGGCGCACGCTCGGGCCGGCCGTGGTGGTGGCCCACAGCGCCTGGGGTGCGTTCCGCTGGGGTGCGCACGAGGTGGAGCCGGTGGCGCTGAGCACCCTGCCCGTGCCCACGCACTTCGACGCCGCCGCGCCGATGCCGCACCCCAACGGCCTGGTGGGGCTCAACCGCTCGAGCCGTCCCGGCGACGGCAGCGAGTTCGCCAGCATCCGGCCGTTCCAGCTCGGCGACCGGCTGCGCCGCATCCACTGGCCGGTGTCGTTGCGCACCGGCAGCCTGCACGTGACGTCGAGCTGGGCCGACCAGGACAGCCACGTGCTCCTGATCGTGGACGCGCTCAACGACCTGGGCCCCAGCGAGGGACTGGACGGCGCGGCGAGCAGCCTGGACACCACGGTTCGCGCGGCCGGCGCCATGGCCGAGCACTACCTGCACCGCGGCGACCGGGTGAGCCTGCGGGTCCTCGGCTCGACCGGCACGACCCGCGTACCGGTGGCCACGGGCAAGCACCACCTGCGCCGGGTGCTGGACGCGCTGGCCTCGATCGAGGTCGCGTCCAGGCTCGAGGACGACCCCCGCCACGCCCTGACCGGAGTCTCGGCCGGCACCGTGGTGGTGCTGCTCTCGCCCCTGGTGTCACCGGTGGCGCTCAGCCACGCCGTCACCCTGGCCCGTCGCGGCCTGACCGTCATCGTCATCGACGCCCTGCCCGACGGCCTGACCGGGGACGACCCGAAGGAGCCGTTTGCCGGGATCGCCTGGCGGGTGCGGCTGCTGGAGCGTCGCCGCGAGCTCGAGCGCGTGCAGGCCGTGGGGGTGCCGGTGGTCGCCTGGCAGGGTCCGGGCAGTCTCGACCAGGTACTGCGCGACGTCACCCGGCGCGCTGCCGCACCCCGGATGGCGCAGCGGTGAACGTCTCGCTGCCCCCGGCGCTGCGCGCGCTCCTGGCCGACCTCGGCGCCCTCACCCGCCAGCAGGCCCTGCTGCGGCTCGTGGTCGTGCTGGCGCCGGTGCTCTTCCTCGCCGTGGCGCACGCCGCCGGCGCCTCGTGGTCCGGGCCGGTCACGATCTGCGTGGTGGTCCTGGCGCTCGCGTCCGCCGCCGAACCGGACTCGCACCTCGCGCTGGTGGTGCTCGCCGTCCTTGGCTGGTTCTGGGCGGCCCGCGTGAGCGACCCGACGGGCTGGTGGGCGCTGCCCGCCGCGTGGGTGGTGCTGGCCGGCCACGGCGCGGGCGCACTGGCCGCCACCGTGCCGTCCTCCGGCCGGCTCCCGCGGGCGCTCCTGCGTCGCTGGACCCTGCGCCTGGCGACGGTGGGCCTGCTGACCGCCGGCGTGTGGGGCCTGGCCCGGGCCGGGGCCGCGATCCACCCCGAGGGCCGGGT
>NZ_DASVZH010000243.1:0-12826 GCF_036391795.1 Oryzihumus sp. | reverse complement strand
GGCGTTCCGGGGGCTCGGGGGCTACTCGTCGGTGATGGCGAGGTCGGTGCGGAAGGCGCGGCCCTGCATCGCCCGCCAGACCTGCGCAGGGGTGAGGGGCATGTCCACGTGCCGCACGCCATACGGCTTGAGCGCGTCGATGACCGCGTTGACCACCGCGGGCGGCGACCCGACCGTGGCGGACTCGCCCACGCCCTTGAGCCCGAGCGGGTGGTGCGGCGAGGGGGTGACGGTCTCGCCGAGCTCCCAGCTGGGGCACTCCAGCGCCGTGGGCAGCTGGTAGTCCATGAACGAGCCGCCCAGGCAGTTGCCGTCCTCGTCGAAGGCGATGACCTCCATCAGCGCCATGCCGACGCCGTCGGCGAGACCGCCGTGGACCTGGCCCTCGACGATCATCGGGTTGATCCGCGGGCCGCAGTCGTCGACCGCGATGAACCGGCGCACCTTCACCTGCCCGGTGCCCTTGTCGACGTCGACCACGCAGATGTACGCGCCGAACGGGTAGGTCAGGTTCGGCGGGTCGTAGACGCACTCGGCGTCGAGGTGTCCCTCCACGCCCTCGGGCAGCTCCTGCGTGCCGTGCGAGGCGAACGCGATCTCCTGGATCGTCTTGGCGGTGCTCGGGTCGCCCTTGACGAAGAACTTGCCACGCTCCCACTCCAGGTCGTCCGGGGAGACCTCGAGCATCGCCGAGGCGATCAGCCGGGCCTTGTCGACGATCCGCCGCGAGGCGACCGCGACGGCCGCGCCGGACACCGGGGTGGACCGGCTGCCGTAGGTGCCCAGGCCGAACGGGGTGTTGTCGGTGTCGCCGTGCACCACCTCGATGTCGGCCGAGGGGATGCCTGTGACCTCCGAGACGATCTGGGCGAACGTCGTCTCGTGGCCCTGGCCCTGCGTCTGCACCGACAGCCGGACAACGGCCTTGCCGGTCGGGTGCACCCGCACCTCGGCGCCGTCGGCCATGCCGAGCCCGAGGATGTCCATGTGCTTGCGCGGGCCGGCGCCGACGGTCTCGGTGAAGAAGCTGACCCCGATGCCCATGAGCTCGCCGCGCTCGCGCTTCTCGGCCTGCTCCCGCCGCAGCTCCTCGTAGCCGGCCATCTCCATGGCCTTGGTCAGTGCCCGCGGGTACTCCCCCGAGTCGTACTCCCAGCCGGTCGGCGACAGGTACGGGAAGCGCTCGGGTCGCAGCAGGTTCTTCATCCGCAGCTCGGCCGGGTCCATGCCCAGCTCGTCGGCCAGGCAGTCGACGATCCGCTCCACGAGGTAGCAGGCCTCGGTGACCCGGAACGAGCAGGCGTAGGCCACCCCGCCGGGCGCCTTGTTGGTGTAGACGCCCTTCACGGTGCAGTAGGCCGCCGGGTAGTCGTAGCTGCCGGTGAAGATGTGGAAGAAGCCGGCCGGGTACTTCGTCGGCTGGGCGGTGTTGTTGAACGCGCCGTGGTCGGCCAGGACGTCGACGCGCAGGCCGAGGATCCTGCCGTCACGGGTCGCCGCGATCTCGCCGTGCATGTGGTAGTCGCGGGCGAACGAGGTGGACACCAGGTTCTCCGAGCGGTCCTCGACCCACTTCACCGGCGCCCCGGTGACGATCGAGCCGACGACGGAGAGCACGTAGCCGGGGTAGATGCCGACCTTGTTGCCGAAGCCACCGCCGATGTCCGGGCTGACCACGCGGATCTTCTGCTCGGGCAGGCCGGCGACCAGGGCGTACAGGGTGCGGTGCGCGTGCGGCGCCTGGGTGGTGCACCAGATGGTGAGCTTGCCGCTGACCGGGTCCATCCACGCGACCGAGCCGCACGTCTCCAGCGGCGCGGGGTGCACCCGCGGATACAGCATGTCCTGCTTCACGACGACCTCGGCCGAGGCGAACGCCGCGTCCGTCTGGTCCTTGTCGCCGGCGGTCCAGTCGAAGATGTGGTTGTCGGTCTTGCCCTCGATGTCGTCGCGGATCACCGGGGCCCCGGCGTCCAGCGCGCGCCGGGCGTCGATGACCGGGTCGAGGACGTCGTAGTCCACGTCGATCAGCTCGAGTGCGTCCCGTGCGGAGTAGCGGTCCTCCGCGACGACGAAGGCGACCTCCTGGCCCTGGTAGCGCACCTTGTCCGTGGCCAGGACCGCGATGACGTCGTGCGACAGGGACGGGATCCAGGCCAGCTTGAGCGTCTCCAGCGTCGCGCCGGTGATGACCGCCTTGACCTTGGGGTGCGCCTCGGCCTGTGAGGTGTCGATCGAGACGATCCGCGCGTGGGCGTGCGGGCTGCGCAGGATGGCGCCGTGGAGCATCCCGGGAAGCCGGATGTCGTCGACGTACTGGCCCTTGCCGCGCAGGAACCGGGCGTCCTCGACGCGGGCCCGACGCCCGAAGCCGACCTCGGCCTGCTGGCGCTCCTCGGTGGTGGTCATGACGAGACCCCTTCAACGGCAACGTCTTTCGGGTGCTCGGCGGCCCACTGGATGGCCCGCACGATGTTCTCGTAGCCCGTGCACCGGCAGATCTGGCCCGAGATCGCCTCGCGCACCTCGTCGGTGGTGGGGTGCGGGTTGGTGTCGAGCAGGTGCCGGGCGGTGAGCATCATCCCCGGGGTGCAGAAGCCGCACTGCAGGCCGTGCTCGTGCATGAATCCCTGTTGCACCGGGTCGAGCTCGGCGCCGTCGGCCAGGCCCTCGACGGTGCGCACCTCGTGCCCGTCGGCCATCGCCGCCAGGACGGTGCAGCTCTTGACCGGCAGGCCGTCGAGCTGGACCACGCAGACGCCGCAGTTGGAGGTGTCGCAGCCCCAGTGGGTGCCGGTCAGCCCGAGGGTGTCGCGCAGGAAGTGCACCAGCAGCATCCGCGGCTCGACGTCCTCGCTGACCTGTGTCCCGTTGACCGTCATGGTCACCTGCATGGCCTCAGGCCTCCTCTCCGCGGCTGCGCGCGACGGCGGTGCTCAGCACGCGGCGGACCAGCTCGGCCACCAGCGCGCGCTTGTAGTCGGAAGGCCCGCGCTGGTCGGTGGTCGGCGAGCACTCCTCGCTGGCCCGGGCCGCTGCGAGCTCGATGCTCTCCTCGTCGGCGGCGCGGCCGCGGATGGCGTCCTCGGCGCCGGGCACGACCGAGTGGGCGGCGCCCACGGCCGCCAGCCCGATGCCGACCTCGGCGATGGTGTCGCCCTCCAGCCGGACCACGGCGCCGGCAGAGGCGATCGGCCAGTCCCCGGCCCGTCGCTCGACCTTGCGGTAGCTGCTGCCCACGCCGCTGCGGATGGGCACCCGCACCTCGGTGAGGATCTCGGCGGGCGCGACGACGGTCTCGTACGGCCCGGACACCAGCTCGCGCACCGGCACGGCTCGTTCGCCGCCGGCGCCGCGGATGACGACCTCGGCCCGCAACGCCCCGAACGCGGCGGACAGGTCCTCGGAGGGGTCGGCCTGGCACAGCGAGCCGCCGACCGTGCCGCGGTTGCGCACCACGGGGTCGGCGATCACCCGCTCGGCCTCGTGCAGGATCCGGAAGTGCTCGCCGACCACCGCTGAGGCGAGCAGCTCGGCGTGGCGCACCATGGCACCGATGCGCAGGGTGTCGCCCTCGACCCGGATGAGCTGCAGGTCGGTCAGCGCGTTGATGTCGACCAGCACCTCCGGTGAGGAGAGGCGCAGCTTCATCAGCGGGAGGAGGCTGTGGCCCCCGGCGATCAGGCGGGCGCCCTCCCCGTGGCGCTGCAGCAACGCGATGGCCTCGTCCACGGACGACGCTCGTTCGTACTCGAACGGTGAAGGCACCTGCATGCGGGTCCCCTAGCGGCTCGACGGGTCACGCGGACGGCCGTGGAGAGCACGACTTGCACACCGTGACCAGCCAAGCCTCGCCTCCGCTCGGACGTCTCATCGTGGGTCCCTCCTCGAAGCCCCCGACAGGGACGTTTGTCCCCCGCAGCATTGGCGTGGCGCCGACGCACCGGCGTCGCTGGAGATGGCCGGGGTGGCCGGAGCTGGTCGGCCCCGGGAAGTCGTGGATTCACAGGCTCTGGCCGTCGTCGTCCGGCCGCATCGGTCGTAGCCTCGAACGAGGGCCGCGCCACCGTCCGCATCGGACCACCGAGTCATCCGGGGAGGGCCCCCAATGCCCACAGCCACACGTCCTGTCCTGGCCGCGGCGACCCGTGTCGCCGCCCTCACCTCCCTGGTCGCCGCCTGCGCCATGCCGGCGGTCGCCGGAGGCGTCGAACGCGCCACCGCACTGGCGCCGCAGCCGGCGGCGTCCGCCGGCGTGGGCCAGGTGGCCCGCGTCCCCCACCCGGCCCACGTCGTGGTCGTGGTGATGGAGAACCACTCCTACGGGCAGGTCATCGGCTCCCCCGACGCCCCCTTCATCAACAGCCTGGCCCGCTCGGGGGCGCTCCTCACCCAGTCGTATGCCGTGACGCACCCGAGCGAGCCCAACTACCTGGCGCTGTTCTCCGGGTCCACCCAGGGGCTGGGCGACGACTCCTGTCCCCACACCTACACGGGCGCCAACCTGGGCAGCCGCGTGCTGGCATCGGGGCGAGGGTTCGTCGGCTACTCCGAGGGCCTGCCCGCCACGGGGTTCACCGGGTGTGATGCCGGCTCCTACGCGCGGCGGCACAACCCGTGGGTCAGCTTCTCGTCCGTCCCCGCCTCCGCGAACCAGCCACTGAGCCGCTGGCCGGCCAACCACGCGTCGCTGCCGGCCCTGTCCTTCGTCGTCCCCGACGTCGTCAACGACATGCACGACGGCAGCGTCGCCACCGGGGACCGCTGGCTCGCCGCGCACCTGGGCTCCTACGCCGCCTGGGCCCGCAGCCACAACAGCCTGCTGGTGCTCACGTGGGACGAGGACAACGACAACGCCGGCAACCACGTCGCCACCCTGGTGGTCGGCGCCGGGGTCCGGCCCGGACACTACGGCGACCGGGTCGACCACTACCGCGTGCTGCGGATGCTGTGCGACCTGCTGGGAGTGGCCCCGATGGGAAGGGCCGCCTCGGCGGCCCCGCTCACCTCGATCTGGGGCTGATCCCTCCCGAACGCGCCGGCAGGTCACCGCGCCGGACGGTGCGCCGGGCGCGCCCGCGCGGGGTGCCGACCGGCCGCACCTGAACCCCCGCCATGGGTTGTCCCAGCCATCGCTGTGGAGCAGCAACGAACCCGCCCGGACGGTCGTCGTTTAGGACCCCGATGCCGTACGCGCATTGCTTGAGTGCGGATCCACGCAGCCGAACAAGACTCGCAGGTGACGGGGGCAGCACCACCGCTCGGCGACCCACACCGACCCGCTCCCGCCGGGGTCCGGCCACAAGCCCCGGACCCGTGAGAACACTGCACCGCGAGAGCGCGCAGCCGAGACGCCTTCCGGCTGCGGCTCGCCCCCCGGACGTGAGGAGACTCCGGTGGACCTGCCGAACACCGCACAGAACAACCAGAATCGGGCAGCGGTCACACCCGTCGCCGCTGTCACCACCCCCGGAAGGACCGGGGTCTTCACCCGGTCGACCGAGCCGGCGACCGGCGAACCCAGCCGGCTGCACGCCGCAGCGCCGCTCGGCCCCCTGCCTGCCCCCCGCGCCCTGACCGTCAGCCTGGTGATCCCCGCCAAGAACGAGGCACGCAACCTCGCCTGGGTGCTCGGGGAGATCCCCGACTGCGTGGACGAGGTCGTCATGGTCGACGGCCGTTCGCGGGACGCCACCTTGCTGATGGCCTCGATCTGCCGCCCCGACATCCGCTTCGTCGCCCAGTCGGGCACCGGCAAGGGCGATGCGCTGCGGGCCGGTTTCGCATCGGCCACCGGCGACATCGTGGTGATGATCGACGCCGACGGCAGCATGTCGGCCCGCGAGATCCCCCACTTCATCCACTTCCTCACCCACGGCTACGACTTCGTCAAGGGCTCGCGGTTCATCGCCGGTGGCGGGTCGCTGGACATCACGCCGTTCCGCCGGACGGGCAACTGGGCCCTGCTGCAGCTGGTCAACAAGCTGTACGACGCGAACCTCACCGACCTGTGCTACGGCTTCTGCGCCTTCCACCGCCAGTTCCTGGACCTGCTCGACCTCACCGCCGACGGGTTCGACATCGAGGCCCAGATGACCGTGCACGCACTGAAGGCCGGTCTCCGGATCGCCGAGGTCCCCAGCCTGGAGCTCCCCCGCCGGAGCGGACGGTCCAACCTCCACGCCATACGGGACGGCAACCTCGTCCTGAAGAGCGTGCTGCGGGACCGTCAGCGCAGGCACCGGACACGCAGCGCCCTGGACCTGCTCCACCTGCCGTACGCCGGACGACGCGAGCTGGCCACGCACCATGGTTGAACCGCTCCTCGTCGGTGACCTCGACCTGGACGCGCCCTTGCCGCACCTGCCCGCCTCGCCGAGGCACGCCCGCTCCCGCCTGCTGGCCCGGCTGCACACCCGGCCCATGGGTGAGGTCGACCTCCGCTGGGACGGACCAACCCTGGCGCCGGACGACCTCGCCGTCCAGACGTGGCCCCAGGTCGCGGACCGCGTCCGCGAGCACCTGCGCTCCGAGGGGGCGTCGGTCCCCGACGCCCTGCCCGTGCACGGGCTCGCCCCGGACCACCCACCCGTGTGCCTCGAGGTCCGCTCGCGGCCCGAGCAACCGTCGATCACCGTGGTGGTGGCGACCCGCGACCGCACGGTCAGCCTCGAGCGCACCCTGAAGTCGCTGGAACGCCTGCGCTACCAACGGTTCGACGTCGTCGTGGTGGACAGCGCCCCATCGACGGACGAGACCCGGGAGGCGCTCCAGACACGCAGCAGCCCCTTTGCGCTGCGGTACGTGCGCACCAGCCGACCGGGCCTGGCGCTCGCGCACAACGCGGCGCTCGACCTCGTCACGGGGGAGGTCGTCGCGTTCACCGACGACGACGTCGAGGTGGACCCGTGGTGGCTCTCCGCCGTGGCGGAGACGTTCGCCGATGCGGACGTGACCTGCGTGACCGGCCTGATCCTGCCTGCCGAGCTCGAGACGCCGGCCCAGCTGTGGGTGGAGCAGGCAGGCGGGTTCGCCCGCGGCTTCGACGCACGCCGCTTCAGCCTGGCGCACCCGAGCCCGGACCCCCTCTTCCCCTTCACTGCCGGCCGGTTCGGCTCCGGTGCCAACATGTCCTTCCGCACGCGGTGGCTGCGGGACCGGGCCGGGTTCGACCGGGCCACCGGTGCCGGGACCCCCGCCCGGGGCGGCGACGACCTGGCCGCCTTCTGCCGGGTGGTCCTCGACGGCGGCGTCCTGGCCTACCAGCCTTCGGCGATCGTGCGGCACTGGCACCGACGGGACTACGCCGGCCTGCGCCGTCAGTCCCTCGGCTACGGCATCGGGCTGGGCGCCTACCTCACGGCCACCGCGTGGCGGCAGCCGTCCCTCATCGCGCAGATGGCCCGACGAGCCGTGCCCGCCACGGCCCACCTGCTCTCGCACGACTCCGCGAAGAACCAGGGCAAGCGCTCCGACTTCCCAACCGAGCTGACCTGGCGGGAGCGCGCCGGCGTGGCCCTCGGGCCGCCGGCCTACGTCCTGAGCCGGTGGCGCTACCGGTCCACGGCCCCGTGGGGGGCAACCCCGTGAGTGTGGGCGTCATCCTCAACCTCGGCCGGCGCCGCGCATCGGCCCAGTGGAGCCAGCCCGTCTACCGCGCGGGATGGCTGCTGGCCGGCGGGTCGGTCGTCACCGCGGTGGCCGGTGTCGCGTTCTGGCTGTCCGCCGCGCACCTCTACCCACCGCAGGTCGTCGGCGCCAACTCCTCGCTCATCTCGGCGATGATGTTCCTCGCCGGTGTCGCGCAACTGAACCTCATGAGCGCCGTCCTGCGGTTCGTGCCGGGCGCCGGCGAGCGGGCCGGGCGGCTCGTCCTCGGCTTCTACGCCGTGGCCCTGAGCACCAGCGCCCTGGCCGCCGCCATCTTCCTCCTGGGCATCGGCACCTTCGCGCCGGCCCTGGTCCCGCTCCTGTCCTCCGGCCCCCAGGCGTTCTTCTTCGTCGCCGCCACCATGGCCTGGACGCTGTACGTCCTGCACTGCGCAACGCTGGTGGCCGTCGGCCAGGCCGGAGCGTCCACGCTCGCCACCCAGACGTTCAACCTCACCAAGCTCGCCCTGCTGCTCGGCTTCGCGGTGGCCGTGCCGGGGGCCGGCGTCTGGTTCTCCTGGACCGTCGCCATGGCGCTCGTCGTGGCCGGGGCCATCTGGTACTACGTCGCCCGCGCCTACCCGCGGTTCGTGGCCGCCCGGCGTGCCGGTCCGGCGATCGCCCCCACGCTCAGGGAGCTCGTGCGCTACGTCGGCCCCGACTACGTGGCCGCGCTCGCCTGGATCGCCTGCACCACGCTGCCCCCGATCCTGGTCATCGACCTCACCGGCCCGTCGGAAGCGGCGGTCTTCGCACTCGCCTGGTCGATGTGCTTCGTCCTGCTCAACGTCCCGGCCTCCTTCGGCCAGTCCCTCGTCGCCCATGGCCCCCTGGAGCCGCACCGGCTCGAGGAACGCCACCGCAAGGTGCTCGCGTACTCCCTGGGCATGGTGGCTCCGGCGGTGACGGTGCTCGTGGTGCTCGCGCCGTGGATCCTGCGGCTCTTCGGCTCGTGGTACGTCGAGGTCGGGACCACGACGCTGCGCCTGCTGGCCCTCGCTGCCGTGCCGAACTGCGTCGTGGCGCTCGCCGTCAGCCGGGCCCGGGTGCAACGGCGGATGAGGGTCGTGGTCGGGACGATGATCACGCTCAGCGTCGGGGTGCTCGGGGGCACCCTGCTCGCGGTCCCCGCGGTGGGTATCGCGGGCGCCGGGCTGGCGTGGCTGCTGGCCGAGTGCGTCGTGGCGACGTGGGTGGGGCTGCGGTGGGTCGGGCCGCACCTCGTGGCACCCCCGTGGCCGACCGTGCCCCGCCGCACCCGCCGCCGCGCCGTGCGCCGGGTCGCCGACGACGGCTGGGCGCCCGAGCGCACGCTGCGGTCGGTGTCCGACTCCTCCGTGGTCCTCCTGCGCTCGACTGCGTCGTCGGCCGCGCTCAAGGTCGCCACGGGCGAGCCGGGCGTCAGGTCCCTGGCCGCGGAAGGACGGGTCCTGCAACAGCTCGCCGCCGACGAGCGGCTGGGCACGTGGCGCCGCATGGTCCCGGCGGTCCTGGGCAGCTGGCACGACGCGCGCGGTGGCTACCTGCTGCTCACCCGCCTGCCCGGGGCGCCGCCGGACCACCGCTCACCGGGGTGCCTCACCCACGAGGTGTTCCGGGCGATCGCACCCCTGCACCGGCTCGAGTCCTCCATCGTCGCGGTCGACGCGAGGCTGCTGGACCGATGGGTGGGCGCACCGGTCGCCGCGCTGGCCCACGCGCTGCCGGACGGCGAGGTCGTCCGCACCGGTCTGGTCGAGCTCGAGCACCTCCTGCGGCGCCGGCTCGAGGGACGGTCGGTGACGCTGGGGTGGAGCCACGGGGACCTCCACCCGGGGAACCTGCTGGTCTGGCCCGACGGTGTGGTGCGGGGGATCCTCGACTGGGGCGGCGCCAGGCCCGACTCATTCCCGGCCCTCGACCCGGCCCACTGGCTGCTGACGGCGGCCTCGGCACACGGCCACCGCGCCCTGGGCAAGGAGGTCGCCGACCGCCTGGGCCGCCGGGAGTACTGGCAGCCCGGCGAGGCCGCGCTCATCCGGTCCGCCGCCTGCGGCCACGGCCTCCCCGACGACGCGTTGCTGCTGCTGACCTGGCTGTCCCACGTGCGCATGAACCTGGAGAAGTCGGCCCGCTACGCCGCCAGCCCCCTGTGGTGGCGGCGCAACGTCCTCCCGGTGCTGCACGCGGTCCAGGACGGCGGGGGGATGCGATGAGCGGCAAGCAGGTCCAGGGCACCGCCCTGACGCCCACCGGTCCCCCGGCCACGACGCTGCCCCCGGAGGCCGTCGGGGACGCACCCACCCGGTCGCGCATCCGGGTGCTGCCGGTCCTGGCCCAGCTCCTGCCGTTCGGCCTGGCCCTCGTCCTGTGGCTGAGCGCGCTGCGCCCGGTCGACCTCCGGGGGATGAGCGACCTGGGGCTGCTCTCGGTCCTGCCGCTCACCTACGGGGCAGCCCTAGGGCTGGTGATCGGGACGCTGGCCGTGCTCATCCACCAGGGGACGACCCGGCCCGTGGTGCTGGTCGCCTACTTCGTCCTGCTCATCGCGATCCTGCACGCCACCCCGGCCATCCTCTACGACTCGTTGCGCTACGCGTGGGCCTGGAAGCACGTCGGGGTAGTCGACTTCATCCTGCGCCACGACGCGGTGGCGCCGCGCATGGACAGCCCCTTCTCGGCATACCAGTCCTGGCCCGGCTTCTTCGCCCTCAACGCCTTGCTGGTCAAGGCATCCGGGCTGGGCAGCGCCCTCTCCTACGCGGCGTGGGCGCCGCCGGTCGTCGAGCTCCTGGCCCTCGGGCCGCTCAAGCTGCTGTTCTCGACGCTCGCGCGGGACACCCGCCAGGTGTGGCTGGCGCTGCTGGTGTTCTACCTCGGCAACTGGGTCGGCCAGGACTACTTCTCCCCCCAGGCGTTCGCCTACCTGCTCTACCTGGTGTGCCTCGTCGTGTGCCTGAGGTGGCTGCCGGCGACCCGGGCCGCCACCCCGCTGCCGCGCTGGCGGCGGTGGATGGGCGAGACGCTGCCCGGCCGGGCGCCGGGGGCGCTGCCCCGCCGGCGGGAGCTGCTGGCGGTCGTGCTCCTCCTCGCGGCCGGCATCGTCACCAGCCACCAGCTGACGCCGTTCATGCTGATCGCCGCCCTGTGCGTCCTCTGCCTCGGCCGTCACACCGGTCCGGCATGGCTGCCGGTGGTGGTGGCCGCCATGACCGTGCTGTGGGTCGTGTTCATGGCCACGACCTTCCTGCGGGACAACCTGTACTGGATCATCGCCTCGATCGGGCAGCTCGGGCAGAACGCCCAGACCGGCTTCGTCGACCTCAGCCACGCCACGTTCGACCAGAAGCTGGTGTCCTACGCCTCGCGCGCCCTGACCGCGCTGGTCGGCCTCTGCGCGGTCGCCGGCTGGTTCCGGCTGCGGCACGCACGGCAGCCGCACCGGGTCGCCGGGCTGCTGGCGGCCACGCCCGTGACCCTGCTGGCCGCCAACAACTACGGCGGCGAGATGGTCTTCCGCGTCTACCTCTTCGCCCTGCCGTTCCTGGCCCTGCTCGCGGCCGGCCTGGTCTACCCGCGGACCGGCCGCCGGGGCGGGGCCACGGCGATCGCCGCCCTGGCGATCACGATGTCGATGCTGTTCTGCGCCGCGTACTACGGCCGCGAGCGCGCCAACTACTTCACGCCCGAGGAGGTGGCCGCGTCGACGTGGCTGTACGCCCACGCACCCAGCCGCGCGATGCTCGTCGGCGCCACCGCCGACTTCCCCTGGGCCTGGACGCACTACGAGTCCTACGACTACGCCTTCCTCGAGGACCTCCCGCCCACGGCGCGACGCACGATGGTGAGCTCGCCGCTGCCCGCCCTGGGCGAGGCGGTGACGGAGCGGCGGGGACCGGTCTACGTCGTCCTCACGCGCAGCCAGGTCGACTCCGTCCGCTACACCGGTGTGCTGCCGGACGGCGCCGTCGCAGCCCTCGGCGGAGCGTTGGAGCACACCCCCGGCTACCGCATCGTCTACCAGAACCGCGACGCGCTGATCTTCGCCTCCACCACCACCCCCCCGGGAGGTTCCCGGTGAGGGCCCTGACCGTCCGCCCCGCGCTCCTGGCCGTCGTCGTGGTCTCGGCGGTGGCGGCCCTGGCCTGCACGGTGGGGGCGGTGGGTCCGCCCTGGCGGGGGCCGCTGGTGTTCTGGTTCGTGGGCGTGGTCCCCGGCCTGGCGCTGCAGGGGTGGCTCGGGATCAGCGACCGGCTGGCCCAGGCCACCCTCGCGGTCGCCGTCAGCGTGGCCCTGGCCGCGGTGACGTCCGAGGCCCTGGCGATCGCCAGCCTGTGGTCGCCGACCGCGCTCATGCTGCTCCTGGCCGTGGTCAGCACCGTGGGCTGCCTGCGCCGCCGGGCGGTGCCCCGATGAGCCCGACGCCGGCGGGGGCCGCGCCGGTGCCGATCCTGCTCTACCACCGGGTGGGTCCCGAGCCCTCGAGCTGGATCGCGCCGTTCAACGTCACCACGGAGACGCTGGAGCGCCACCTGGCGCTCGTGGAGGAGTCCGGGCGCACCCCGGTGACCGTGTCCCGGCTGTGCGACGCGATGGCCGGCCGGGTCCCCCTGCCCGAGCGTCCCGTCGTCATCAGCTTCGACGACGGCTTCGTCGACACCCTGACCCTGGCCGCTCCCCTGCTCGCCCGGTACGGCCACGTGGCCACGGTGTACATCACGAGCGGCTTCCTGGCGGCCAGGAGCCCCGGCGGTGACCTGATGCTCGACTGGGCGCAGGCCCGCGAGCTCGCCGCCCAGGGGCATGAGATCGGGGCGCACAGCGTCACCCACCCCCAGCTCGACCTCCTGGCCGCGCCCTTGGCGCGATCAGAGATCCAGGTCAGCAAGGCCCAGCTCGAGGAGGGCCTGGAACGACGGATCCGCTCCTTCGCCTACCCCCACGGCTACTCCAGCCCGCTGGTCCGGCGCAGCGTGGTCGAGGCGGGGTTCGACTCGGCCTGCTCGGTGAAGAACGCCCTGTGCAGTCCGCGCGACCCGCTGTTCTCGCTCGCCCGCCTGACCGTCGCCGCCGACACGCCCGTGTCGACGGTGCGCCGGTGGCTCGGCGGCGAAGGGGCCCCCGTCGGGCTGCGCGACGACCGGGCTGCAGCTCGGGTGTGGCGAGCGTGGCGGCGGGCTCGCGCCATGGCCCCGAC
>NZ_DASVZH010000242.1:0-4142 GCF_036391795.1 Oryzihumus sp. | reverse complement strand
CCCACGGTGACCCTGTCCGGGCTGTCCGGCCAGGGGTCGCCGCACGCCGCCCACTACGCCCACGCGCTGGCCGAGGGCGCGTCGGCGGCGTGCGGCCTGGGCGAGCCGACGATGCGGGTCATCGGCAACGCCTCCGTCGCTGCGGCCGCCCAGCTCCAGGCCGCGAACGTGCGGCTGAGCGCGGAACCGGCCACCCGGCATACCGGGGAGGCTGCCGCCCGGACGGAGGCGGCGGGCGTCCCGGGCCGGCCTGCCGAGCCCGCCCCGGCGCGGTCGCTGGAGGACCTGCTCGGCGAGCTCGACGCGCTCGTCGGCCTGGCCCGCGTCAAGCGGGAGGTGCACCGGCAGGTCGCGCTGATGCGGGTCGAGAAGCTGCGCGCCGAGGCCGGTCTGCACAGCCCCACCATCACCCGGCACCTGGTCTTCGTGGGCAACCCCGGCACGGGCAAGACCACCGTGGCCCGGCTCGTCGGCGGCATCTACCGGGCACTGGGGCTGCTGACCACGGGACAGCTGGTCGAGGTCGACCGCTCCGAGCTGGTCGCCGGCTACCTCGGCCAGACCGCGGTCAAGACCGCCGAGGTCGTCTCCTCCGCGATCGGCGGGGTGCTGTTCATCGACGAGGCCTACAGCCTCACCGGGGACCAGTACGGCGAGGAGGCGGTCGACACCTTGGTCAAGGAGATGGAGGACCACCGCGACGACCTGGTGGTCATCGTCGCCGGCTACCCCGCGCCGATGGAGGCGTTCGTCGCGGCGAACCCCGGCCTGGCCAGCCGCTTCCGCACCACGATCACCTTCGAGGACTACACCGACGAGGAACTGCGGCAGATCCTCACCCGGCTGGCCGACGCCGCCGACTACACCCTCGGACCCGGCTGCGTGGAGGCGTTCACCGCCCTGCTCGGCGCGGTCCCCCGGGGGTCGGCCTTCGGCAACGGTCGCTACGCGCGCAACGTCCTCGAGGGTGCGATCGGGCGGCACGCGTGGCGGCTGCGGGACGTCGCCGCGCCGACGACCGAGCAGCTGCGGCTGCTGCTGCCCGAGGACCTGCGCGACCCCGACGAGGACGACGCCGACGACACCGCGGTGGACACGGAGCCGGCGACCCCCGACCGGACGTCCGAGACGGCAGGACCCCAGCCAGGAGGTGTGCCGTGACCCCGTCCGTGAGCCCCGCCGTGGGCACCGGCGTGCCGGCTGCCCGCACCGCGACACCCCCCGCCGCGACCGGCCAGCCTGCTCCCGTCCCGGCCACGCCCACCCGGATCTCCGCGGCCCGGTCCGCGCTGCGCCGCCGTCTCGAGGGCACCCCGGGGCGACTGCGCGTGCTGGCCCTGCTCACCGCCGGGGCGTGCCTCGTGTTCGGCCTCGCGGCCGGGCAGGCGTTCAACGCCACCGACGGCGCCCTGGCCCGGGCCGAGGCCAACACCGCCCAGCTGGTGCGCATCCAGGCCCTGCACACCAACCTGGTCAAGGCCGATGCCAACGCGACCAACGCCTTCCTCGTCGGCGGCATCGAGCCCGCGTCGACCCGAGCCGACTACGACAGCGCGATCGGCCAGGCCAGCCGCCTCGTGGCCGAGGCCGCCCGCGCCCAGCCCGCCGACGGCCGGGCCCTGTCCGCGCTCAACTCCCAGCTGGTCACCTACACGGGGCTGGTCGAGCAGGCCCGCGCGAACAACCGGCAGGGCCTGCCACTGGGGGCGCAGTACCTGCGCAACGCCAGCGCCGGGCTGCGGACCGACGCCCTGCCGATCGTCGACGCGCTCGTGACCGCCAACCAGCTGCGTGTGCGGGCCGAGCTCGACAACGCCGCCGGCGCCTCGGCGTGGATGCTGTTCGGGCTGCTGTCCCTGGTGGTGCTGGTGGTCGGCATGGTCTGGCTGGCCCGGCGCACCCACCGCTACCTCAACCTGCCCATGGTCGCTGCGACCGCGGCGGTGCTGCTGACGTTCATCGTCGGCGCCCTCGTCCTGGGCGGGGTCCGCGGGCAGGTCGCCGACGTGCGTGACGGTCCGTACGCCGCGACCCTCGCCGTCGCCCGGGGGCGGATCGCCGGGTTCGACGCCAAGTCCAACGAGAGCCTCACGCTGATCGCCCGCGGCTCGGGCGCTGCGTTCGAGAAGGCGTGGACGGCCTCCTCGGCAGTGGTGCAGGCGCAGGCCCGCCAGGCGGCCGCCCACTCCTCCCACGCCACCGGGCTTGCCGACGCGTGGTCGCGCTACGTCAAGACCCACCAGGCCGTCCGGGCCGCCGACGACGGCGGCCGGTGGGACGCCGCGGTCGCCCTGGCCACCGGGTCCGGCGCGAGCTCCTCCAACGCCACCTTCGACGCCTTCGACGCCACCTCCTCCCGGACCCTGGCAGCGGTCGGCCGCGACACCGCCGACGGGCTGTCGGCGCCGCGGCCCTTCCTGCCCTTTGCCGGGGTGGTCGGCCTGCTGGTGGGCCTGCTCGGCGCCCTCGCCTGCTGGTGGGGCGTCAGCAAGCGGCTGGAGGAGTACCGATGAGCGCCCCCCTCAGGACGCGGCACCGCCTCGGCGTGGTCCTTGCCCTCACCGGCCTGCTCGCCCTGGCCGGCTGCGGCTCGGCCGGTGTCTACGCCGACACCGTGGTCCCGTCGCCCAGCCGGACGGCCACGGCGGCACCGTCGCCCTCGCCCAGCACCTCCCCGCCGGCCTGCGCGAACCCGCTGGCCTCCTACGCCCCCGCCGCGACCGACCCGCTGGCAGTGCCCTCAGGCAGCACGATGGCCCGGATCAAGGCTCGGGGCCGGCTCATCGCCGGGGTGTCGGCCGACACGCTGCTGCTGGGCGCGCGCAACCCGGTCACCGGGCGGATCGAGGGTTTCGACATCTCCATGCTGCAGGCGGTCTCGACGGCGCTGTTCGGCAGTCCCGACCACGTCGAGCTCAAGGTCATCACCGCGGGGCAGCGCATCCCGAGCCTGGTCGACGGCAGCGTCGACATCGTGGCGCGCGCCTTCACCATCAACTGCGCCCGGTGGCAGCAGATCGCGTTCTCCACCGAGTACTACCGCGCCGGCCAGAAGGTGCTGGTCCCCCTCGGCTCGCCGGCCCGCTCGATGAGCGACCTCAAGGGCAAGCGGGTGTGCGCCCCGAACTCCTCGACCAGCATGGACAAGCTGCGCACGTTCACGGGCGTCATCCCCGTCGGGTCGGACACGCACACCGGCTGCCTGGTGCTCTTCCAGCAGGGCAAGGTCGACGCCATCACCGGGGACGACACCGTCCTGGCCGGGCTGGTCGCCCAGGACCCGTATGCCCGGGTGGTCGGGTCCGCCTTCACCGCCGAGCCCTACGGGCTCGGGATCTCCAGGGCCCACCCCGACCTGGTGCGCTACGTCAACGCGGTGCTCGAGAAGATGCGCACCGACGGGCAGTGGGCTGCGGCCTACAACACCTGGCTGCGGTCCGCGCTCGGCCCGGCCCCCACCCCGCCGGCCCCGGTCTACGGACGGCAGCCATGACCGCGCCCGCCGTGGCCAGCACCGCCCCGGAGCCGGTCGGCCGGCTGGGCGTGCCCATCGCCGCGCAGGACGCCCTGACCTACCTCGACGCCCTGGGCGCGTGGCGGGACCAGCGCCGCGCCGAGCTCGCCCGCCTCGACGAGGCAGCGCTGGCCTCGCCCGAGCGGGACGCGCTTACCGGGGACGTCCAGCTGTCGATGGCGCTGTGGCACTCGGTGTCCGAGCGCTACGACCTGCTCGTCACCACCTGGGACTCCGGTCGGGCCGGCATCGCCGAACGGGAGCGGCTCTCCGCCCTGATCTGGGGCCGCCTCGAGACCACCGTCGACCCGGCGACGACCGGCCGGCAGCTGCCGGCCGGCGGGCTCAGCGTCTCGCTGCCGGAGGCCTGCCGGCTCTCCGACGCCCTGGTCGGTGCGCTGCGGACCCGGCTCGCCCTCGACCCGGTCCAGGCCGATCTCGCCGAGCGCCTGCGTCAGCTGCGGGCCCAGGTCGAGCGGGTGCGTGACCTGGTCGGCGAGGAGCCGGCCGGGGCCGCCCGCGACGGCGCGACCCGCCGGCTGACCAGGCTGGATGCCACCGTCACCGACCTGGTCGGGGACGCCCAGCGCGGCGCTGACGTGGGCGGTCGGGTCCCCGGTGCCGAGGG
>NZ_DASVZH010000241.1:0-2851 GCF_036391795.1 Oryzihumus sp. | reverse complement strand
CCGAAGCGCGGCAACGGCAACGGTTCCGGCCGTTCCGGCGGGGCGCCGAAGCGCGCGACCGGCGGCAGCACCGTCGCCTACAGCAGCTCCTCCACCGGTGGTGCCGCGGCCTTCTCCGCCGGCACGCGCGCCGGCCGGCGCTGACCGTCCCGGCGTGACCCCGCCCGCCCGCTCAGCGGGCGGGCGGACGCTCGGCCTGCAGCTGTCGCTCGGTGTCGGTGAACCCGACCGAGCGGTAGACCTGGATCGCGAGGTACTCCGGGTCGGCCACCATCACCAGGGTGTGGGCGCCGAGCTCGTCGAACCCGTAGCCGCTGACGTGGTGCACGAGGGTCCCGGCCAGCCCCCGGCCGCGGAAGTCGGGGTGCGTCTCGACGGACTGGAACCGCGCCAGGCCCGGGCTCGCGGCATACAGGCCCATCTGCGCGACCAGGCGACCGTCGACGAACGCGCCGAACCACCCTCCGTGGCCCGCCTCCACGAGGGCGCGGTTGGTGGCCGCCTTGGCCTCGGCGAAGCGATGGAAGTAGCCGGGGTCGACGTCCTGGTCGTTGCAGTCGACCCGCAGCTGCACGCTCGCCTTCCAGTCCTCGTCCGAGGTCAGCTGCCGGTAGGTCGCCTCGCGGTTGGGGCGGGGCGGCTCGTGGACGCTGTTCGCGGTCATCACGGTCTGCGCCTCGACCGACAGCCCCGCCTGCGCGAAACCGGCCAGGTCCTCGACCGTGCCCGTCGTGCCGTCGAAGCCGACGGCGATGTGCTCGGCCTCCGGGAACCGGGCGTGGAACCGGTCGATCCACAGCTCCGACTGCGGCTGCGGCGGGACGCCGTACAGCAGCAGGAAGTTGCCCCACCAGTGCGCCGGGTTGTGCGGGCTGCGGACGACGAGGTGGTCGCCGTGGTCCTCCACCTCCGTGCCACCGAGGCGCAGCAGGGCGAGGTCCGTGCGGTAGCCGAGTGAGGTGATCTCCATCCGAGCGAGCCTAGGGCTGCGGCGCCGCGGCGAACATCCGCAGAACTGCGTCCGGGGGCACGTCGGCCAGGCTCGCGTGCGTCCACCGGGGGTCGTGGTCGCGGTCGACGAGCACGGCGCGCACCCCCTCGACGAAGTCTGAGCCGCCGAGGAAGGCGCGCCCCAGGGCGAGGTCCTGGGCGAACACGTCCTCGGGGGTGTCGAGCCGAGCCGCCCGGCGGAGCGCCTCCAGGGTCACCGCGACCGACAACGGGGACCGCGAGGCGATGACCTCCGCCGCCTCGCGAGCGGCCGGTGCCGGGTCCTCGCGCAGCCGTTCGAGGATGACCGCCGCATCGTCCCCGGCGTAGCACTCGTCGATCCATTCCCGCTCGGAGGCCAGGGCCGGGGGCGGGACGCGGTCGTCACGCAGCTCCCACGGCTCGGGGAGGCGCCCGTCGGCGAGCTCGTGCACCAGCGCCGGGAGTCGGGGGCTCTCGAGCACCACGTCCGCGAGCCCGACGTGCACCGCGTCCGGGCCGCCCACCGTCGCGCCAGTCATCGCCAGGTGGGTGCCGAGCTCGCCCGGCGCGCGGGCCAGCAGGTAGAGCATGCCCACGTCCGGGAAGAAGCCGATCGCCGTCTCCGGCATGGCGACCCGCGACCGCTCGGTGACCACACGCAGCGACCCCCAGGCCGACAGGCCCAGGCCGCCGCCCATGACGATCCCGTCCATCAACGCCACGAAGGGCTTGGGAAACCTCGCGATCGCGGCGTCCAGGACGTACTCGTCGTGCCAGAACGCCACCGGGTCGCCTTCCCCGGACAGGATCGCCGCGCGCAGCGCCCGCACGTCGCCGCCCGCGCACAGGCCCCGCTCGCCGGCGCCCTCCAGCGCCACGGCGGTCACCGCGTCGTCACCCGCCCACAGCTCCAGCTGTGCCTGCATCGACGCGACCATGCCCTGGGTCAGGGCGTTGATCGCGCGGGGGCGGTTGAGCCGGATGCGGCCCAGCGGCCCCTGACGGGCGAACAGGACCTCGTCGGTCGCCACCGGCCCGGGCCGGAAGTCCACGTCGGTCTCCACGCTCATGCCGGCGATCCTCGCACGGGCTCAGCCCCGGGCCTCCAGGGCCAGGAGGTACTCCTTGGCAGCCAGCCCACCGGCATACCCGGTCAGCGCACCCGAGGAGGCGACCACCCGATGGCAGGGGAGGACGACGCACAGCGGGTTCGCGCCCAGGGCCGCGCCGACCGCGCGGGAGGCGCTGGGCCGGTCGATGCGGCGCGCCAGGTCCCCGTACGTCGTCCGCTCGCCGTAGTGGACCGCCTCGCCGAGGCGGCCGAGCACGGTGCGCTGGAACGGCGTGGCCAGGGCCAGGTCGACGGGCAGGTCGAACGCGCGCCGCTGCCCGGACAGGTAGGTCTCCAGCTCCCGCCGGGCCTCGTCCAGGGCTCGGGGCTGGCGCAGCACCCGCGGGGAGATCGTGCGGGACAGCCGCTCCAGCCAGTCGTCCTCGGAGCCGCGGGGACCCAGGAACGCCGAGGCGACCATGGCGCCGGAGGCGTTGCGGGCCAACAGCATCCGGCCGATCACGGTGTCCTCGACCACGTAGGAGACGTCCGACTCGGGCAAAACCGGCGGGGTCAGCCCGGACGGCTCGAAGGCGGCCAGGCCGGTCTCGAGGTCGTGGCTCATGCGATCACCTTCCTGAGGTTGGCCAGCCCGTCGCTGACCAGGCGCCGGCTCATCGTCGGCGTGGTGTCCAGCGCCCGGGCGATGGCCGGGTGGTCCAGGTCGGCCACGTACTTGAGGACGACCGCGTGACGCTGCCGCTCCGGCAGCCGGGCGACCTGGGACCAGAGCACCTCGTCGGGCCGCCCGGCGTCGGCGGCCGGCGC
>NZ_DASVZH010000240.1:0-33232 GCF_036391795.1 Oryzihumus sp. | reverse complement strand
CGCCGACGGGGCGTGGGTGCCGCACGGCCCGGCGCTGCTGGCGATGGAGCACGGGCGGCCCGTCCTCCTGGGCTCCCGCCGTGACGTCGAGGCGTCGTTCCCCGCCCTGCCCCGGGAGGTGGGGCAGCCGGTCTGTTCGGTGGCCGCCCTGCCGATCCGCGAACGCGACGAGCCGATGGGGGTGCTGCTGCTCTGGGGCCATGAGCCGCACGAGTGGCCCCGTCAGCAGACCGACCTGCTGGCGGGCCTGGCCGCCCAGGGTGGGCAGGCGATCGCCCGGGCGCTGGCCTACGAGGCGCAGGCCAGCGCCGCGCGCACGCTGCAGGAGTCCCTGCTGCCCACCCGGTTGCCGGTGCGGCAGGACCTCACCCTGGCGGCGCGCTACGTCCCGGGCGAGAGCGGGCTGCAGGTCGGTGGGGACTGGTACGACTGCGTCGAGGTCGGGGACGGGCTGGTCGCCCTCGTCGTCGGGGACGTCATGGGCAAGGGGCTGCGCGCTGCGGCGCTGATGGGCCAGATGCGCACGACGCTGCGCTCGGTCACGGCGGTCGACCCGTCCCCGGCGGTGGTCCTGCAGGCCCTGGACCGGGTCACGCTCGACCTCGACCCGGACGAGATCGCGACCATGGCCTACGTGCTGCTCGACGTCGGCACCGGCGTCGCGCGGATCGCGCGGGCCGGGCACCTGCCCCCGCTGCTGGTGGCCCCCGACGGCGAGGTCACGGCGCTCGAGGGCGGCGGCTCACCCCCGCTCGGGGTGCCGGTCGAGGGCCGGGGCGAGGCCGAGGTCCGCGTGCCGGTCGGCAGCCTGCTCGTCCTCTACACCGACGGGGTGGTCGAGAGCCGCAAGCACGGCCTGGACACCCTCTCCGAGTTCGTCGCCAGCGTCGGTGTGGCCGCGCTGCGCCATGGCCACGCCCCCGAGCCGATCGCCGAGGAGCTGCTCCAGGCGCGGCTGGGCAAGGAGAGCGACGACCTGTCGTTGCTCCTGGCCCGGTATGCCGCGCCGGTGCCGTCCCCGGACCGCTCACCGGACGGCTCGTCCGCCCTGCCGCTGGCCGCGGCCGAGGAGGACTGAGCGCCACCGGTGCCCGGCCCGACGGTCACGGCGCGTAGGGCACCCGCTCCCAGCGCAGGACGTCGGCCGCGCCCGGCTGGGTGACCGTGACGCGCAGCCAGTCGGTGTTGTTGCTCGACCCGTCGACGGTGACCCGGGTCAGGTTGTCGGCGGTGCCGTGGACCCCGTACCTCGCCAGCCACGGCGAGCCGGCGGCCAGCGGGCGGTCGGTGTGGAAGACGTGGCTGTCGCCGTTGAACAGGTAGACGGGGCCGTCGAAGCGTGACGCCTCGTCGGTGAGCGCCTGCACCAGCGGCTGGAAGGCCGAGATGTCCGACCAGGCGGGCGTGTACGTGGGGTCGAACATGTCGGCCTGCTGCATCACCACGACGGACCGGTCGTGGCGCCGGCGGGCCTGGGCGAAGGCCGCGCGGATGACGGCGATGCCGTCGTCCATCCGCGCCTGCTCCTCGGCGACCTGCTCCCGGGTGGGAGTGGACAGGCCCAGACCGGTCCACGGCTGCAGGTCGTCGTTGCTGCCGACGACGTGGACCACGGCGAAGTCGACTCCGTCCCGGCGCAGCCGCACGTTCTCGGGGAAGCCGGCCGCGGCCGAGGAGGTGACGTCCATCGGGTGCCGGCCCAGCGTCGTACCGGGGTGGTCGAAGAACACCTGACGGTCCAGGGCGAGGCGGCCCAGCGGCGCGTAGCCGCCGTTGTTCGCGCGGTGGCAGTCGGTCCACTCGTTGTCCCCGGGGGTGTAGACGAGGGGGTGCTCGAAGCGGTCGAAGTCGGCCCGGATCATCCGGTAGTACGGCTCGTCGCAGCGGCTGGAGCCGTTCTTGATGTCGCCGACGTGGAAGGTCAGGGCCGGCTGGGCCGCGTTGATCTGGTCGACCCAGCGGGGGAACACGGCGACCTGGTCCGCGCCATAGGGGACGTCCCCGATCACGGCGAACGAGCGTTCCCGGTCCCGGCCCGACGCCGGGGTACCGGCGAAGGAGGGGGCGGCAGCGGCGAGGGTGCCGGCCAGGGCCAGTGCGGTCAGGGCGATCAGGCGGTGGGCGGGCATGGCGCTCCTCGTCCTCGGCGGGTGCCCCAGACCCTGCCGGGCCCGGCGCCGGCGCGGGTGAACGCCGGGCGTCGCCGGGCTGAAGCCTGTGCGTCAGGAGGTGCGGGACAGGTCCGACAGGACGCCGCGGGTGCCTCGGGGTGCCTGGCGGACGTGGTCGGGGCGCTGCCGCGGACCGGTGGCCGCGGCGAGGACCCCGGCGTTGGGCAGGGAGAAGCGTCCCTCGTCGGTGAGCAGCTCGGTGTAGGTCAGCCCCACGCCGACCACCTCGCCGGAGTACTCGCCCCCGAGTCCGCCCGAGCGCAGCACGATCCACTGGCCGACGTCGAAGGGCCGGGAGGTCAGCAGCACCAGCCCGGCGAAGAGGTTGGCCAGGGCCTGCTGGGCGGCGATGCCGATGACCACGCCGGTGATCGCCCCGGAGAGCAGCAGCTTCTCGATGGGCACCTGCAGCAGGCTCAGCGTGGCCGAGGCGACGATGACGTAGCCGGCCATCGTCAGGCCCAGGCGCAGGTTGGAGGCGGTGCCCGGCCCGGCGCGGAGGGCGGCCACGCGGGACACCTCGTTGGCGCCGCTGCGCACGGCGACGGCCGCGACGACGGCGAAGAGCGTGGCCCCGCCGAAGGCCAGCAGCTTGGCGCCGAGCTGGGGTGAGTGCGGGCTGCTGAACGTGGCGAGGACGGCGAAGCCGACGACAGCGAGGGCGGCCGCCGCGCCGGCGCGGCGCAGGTCCGGGCGGGAGGAGACGGACAGGGGGCTGGTCGGAAGGTGCACAGCTGCATACCTCCAAGCACGGCTGGGGATCGCTGGTCACGGGCCGCAAGAGGCGGCGGCGCGACGCGAGTCCGGCCCCCTGGCCCGGGTGTCGACGGTACACACCGGGCCCGTCCCCTGCAGGACGGGCCCGGTGCGGGTCGGGTGCCTCAGCTCAGCGCGCGGGTCTTGGCCTGCTGGAACTCGGCTTCGCTGATGACGCCGCGGTCGCGCAGGTCGGCCAGGCGGCTGATCTCGTCGGCGGTGCTGCCGCCGTCGTGGGCCGGTGCGCCGGCGCCGGGCGGCTGGTAGCCCCGCATGCGACCTGCGCTCTCCTGGGCGTGCTGCTGCATCTTGTGGCCGCGGGCGATGAGGTAGACGAAGACGCCGAGGTAGGGCAGGACGATGACGAAGATCGTCCACAGGGCCTTGCCCCAGCCGGAGAGGTCGTCGCTGCGGAAGATGTCACCGAAGATGACGATCAGCAGCCAGATCCAGATGAAGAACATGAAGAACCAGAACATGGACCAGAACACCTGCCCGGTCCCGAACTCGGCTGCCGCGTGGACCATCGTTCCTCCCTCTCCGGCTCCGCCTGGGCTGGTGGCCCGGGTCCGGACCCTGTGACCCCCTTACGGCGAGCGTAGGGCGGCCGTGCAGATCTGCCGGAGTGCCAAAGGTCCCCGGGCGGGCGCCAGCCGGGTATGCCGTGCCTCACCTCAGGGCGGCCAGGAGGACGGCCAGCACCCCGGAGACGAAGACCCCGTCGAAGGTGCCGCCCCCGCCGATCGAGACCCGCGCGGCGGGCATCCGGCGCACCGCCGCGAGGTTGGTCAGGTCGGCCCCGACGAGCGTGCCCAGGGTGCCGCCGACGTAGGCGAGCACGGGCGCGTCGGCGCGGTCGGCGACCGCCAGGGCGGCGGCGGCCGCGGTGAGCGCGGGCAGGAGCATCGGCACCACGATGCCCACCCGGCGCACGGGCGTGGCGTAGCGGTGCACCACCAGCGCGACCAGCGCGACGACGAACAGCCCGCCCCACCACAGCCCGGTCCGGACCAACAGGTACACCGAGACCGCGCTGGGGATGATCGCCCCACCGACGTTCACCGCGACCGTGATCCGTCGCGGCCGGTCCAGCCACAGCGTCCACACCATCCCGCCCCGGACGACCTCGACCCGCCCGGGACCGGCGTCGTCGGGCTCGGCCACGAGGGAGAGCACGGGCACGTTGACGGCGCTGCCGAGCAGGCTGCCGGCGAGCACCGCGATGGCCCACGCCGGGCTCAGGCCCACGACCGAGAACGCCACGTTGCTGGCGTGCACCACGACCACGGCCACCGCCAGGCCCAGGACCAGGGCCAGCACCGCGGTCCCGGGGACACGCGGGCCGCGACGTGCCGACCGGGGCCCGCCGCCGGCCCTTGCGGACCGGGCGCTCACGGCCGTGCGACGGGCTCCGCCTGCGGGACGGCGGCCGGTCGCGGCGTGGCGGTCCGGTCCCCGCGCTGCAGGATGAGGTTGGCCACCAGGGCGGTCCACCCGGTCTGGTGCCCCGCACCCAGCCCCGCCCCGGTGTCCCCGTGGAAGTACTCGTGGAAGGGGATGAGGTCGTGCCAGGCGGGGTCGGTCTGGAACAGCTCGCAGTCGCCGAACACCGGCCGGCGCCCCTGCGCGTCGTCGCAGAAGACGGAGACCAGGCGGCGGCTGAGGTCGTCGGCCACCTCGCCCAGCCGGCGCTGCCGCCCCGACCCGGTGGGGTGCTCGACGGTGAGCCGCGCGCCGTACTCGTGCTCGAAGGTGCGCAGTGCCTGGACGGCCAGGTAGTTCAGCGGGAACCACACCGGTCCGCGCCAGTTGGAGTTGCCGCCGAACATCACCGTGTGCGACTCGCCGGGCTCGTAGTCCACGGAGAGGTCGTTGCCGCCTAGCTGCACGTGGAGCGGATGGTCGCGGTGCCAGGCCGACATGGAGCGCAGGCCGTGCGGTGAGAGGAACTCCGCCTCGTCGAGCACCGTGCCCAGCACCCGCACGAGGCGGTCGGGCCGGATCAGGGACAGCACGTGCCGGCGCTCGTCGGTCTCGACCACCTCGACCATCTCGGGTGCGTGCTCGCGCGCCCACGTGAGGACGAGGTGGCGCAGCTGGGCCAGACGCCGCTCACCGACCACCGCCACGGCGAAGAGCGGCACCACCCCGACCATCGAGCGGACCTTGAGCTCGAGCACCCGGCCGTCGTCGGTGCGCAGCCGGTCGTAGTAGAAGCCGTCCTCCTCGTCCCACAGCCCCAGCTGGTTGGCCGTGATCGTGATGGTGATCGCGTGGCGGGCGAACTTGATCGCCATGTCCTCGTAGGTCGGGTCGTGCTCGGCGAGGACCAGCGCCATCCGGAACATGTCCAGGGCGTACATGACCATCCACGCGGTGCTGTCGGCCTGCTCCAGGTGCACGCCCGACGGCAGGGGCGCCGAGCGGTCGAACAGCCCGATGTTGTCCAGGCCGAGGAAGCCGCCCTCGAAGAGGTTGTTGCCGTCGGGGTCCTTGCGGTTGAGCCACCACGTGAAGTTGGCGATGAGCTTGTGGAAGATGCGCTCGAGGAAGTCGGTGTCGGTCCCGCCGTCGATGCGGAACACCTCCAGCGCGGCCCAGGCGTGGACCGGGGGGTTGACGTCGCCGAAGGCCCACTCGTACGCCGGCAGCTGGCCGTTGGGGTGCATGTAGCGCTCGTTGGCCATCAGCAGCAGCTGGTCCTTGGCGAAGCGCGGGTCGACGTGGGCCAGCACCGCGGTGTGGAAGGCCAGGTCCCACGCGGCGTACCACGGGTACTCCCACGTGTCGGGCATCGAGATCACGTCGGCGTTGATGACGTGCTTCCACCCGCTGTTGCGTCCCCGCTGGCGCTCCGGGGGTGGCGGCGGCCCGGCCGGGTCCCCGTCGAGCCACTCGCGCACGTCGTAGGCGTAGTACTGCTTGCTCCACAGCAGGCCGGCCAGCGCCTGGCGCAGCACCCGGGCCTCGTCCGCGGACGTCCCGGCCGGCGTCAGCGCCCGGTAGTACTCGTCCGCCTCCTCCTCGCGGGCCTGCATCGTCCAGGCGAACCCTCCGGCGAGGTCCGGCTCGCCGGAGGGGCGCGACAGCCGCAGCCGTATCTCGCGCGAGCCGCCGGCGGGCACGGTCACCGTGTAGTGCAGCGCGGCCCTGGTGCCGGTGCCGTCGGGGTTGACCGTCGCGGCGCCGTGCACGATGCGGTCGTTGATCCCGTCCTTGGGGAAGGGCGTGGTGTTGGCGACGCCGTACAGGCGCTGGAGGTTCGTCTCGTTCTCGCAGAACAGCGGTTCCGGGGTGCCGTCGCCGGCGAGGACGAGGGGCCCGCTGCCGTGGTGGACGGCCACCAGCCGGTGGTCCTCGGCGCGGATCTCGGGGCGGTAGGGGTCACGCCCCCACGCCCAGGTGTTGCGGAACCACAGGGTCGGCAGGACGTGCAGCGTGGCCTCCTCCGGGCCGTGGTTGCGCACGGTCACCCTCATGCACAGGTCGGTCGGCCCGGCCTTGGCGTAGTCCACCGTCACCGCCCAGAAGCGACCCTCGTCGAAGATGCCGGTGTCCACCAGCTCGTACTCCGGGTCGTCCTTGCCGCGGGCCCGGTTCTGCTGCACCAGGTCGGTGTAGGGGAACTCGCGCTGGGGGTAGTGGTAGCGCCAGCGCATCCAGGAGTGCGTGGGGGTGGAGTCGAGGTACCACCAGTACTCCTTGGCGTCCTCGCCGTGGTTGCCCTCGGGGCCGGCCAGGCCGAACACCCGCTCCTTGAGGATGGGGTCGACCCCGTTCCACAGCGCCAGCGCCAGGCACCACGTCTGGTCGCGGTCGCAGACCCCGGCCAGGCCCTCCTCGTTCCAGCGGTAGGCCTTGGAGCGCGCGGCGTCGTGGGGCAGGAAGTCCCACGCCTCACCCGTGGCGCTGTAGTCCTCCCGGACGGTGCCCCAGGCGCGCTCGCTGAGGTAGGGCCCCCAGGCGGCCCAGTCCTGCTCGCCCCCGTCGTGGGCCGCCGCGAGCCGGGCGTGCTCGGCCGTCACCGGGTGCTGCTGCTGGGCCATGGTGCCTCTCCTTCGTCGTGGGTCATGCGCCAGGCACGGAGGGCCTCGGCGACCGACCAGGCCTGGAACGGGCAGCCGGTGCCGCCGTGCGGGGCGTCCCCGTCGCCGGTCTCCGAGACCGAGCCGAGCCCCCACTCGCCGAGGTGGCGCACCAGCCCGCCGAGCGGCTCGCCCACCGGGGTGCCCGAGCGCCGGGCCGCCTCGACGTACGGCCCGAGCAGCCACGGCCAGACGGTGCCCTGGTGGTAGGCGCTGTCGCGTTCGGCGGGCCCACCGCGGTGGCGCCCCCGGTAGTCGGGTGCGCCCCGGGCCAGGCTGCGCAGGCCGAGCGATGTCACCAAGGGTGCCGCGGCATGCACCACCGCGGGGTCGCGCAGCGGGGCGTCGGGCAGGGAGACGGCGAGCAGCATGTTGGGGCGCAACGAGGCGTCGTCCCCGGCAGGGCCGTCGACCACGTCGAACAGGGCGCCACCCTCGCGGGGGAACCGCTGCGCGAACGACGAGCAGGCCTGGCGCGACAGGGCGGCGACGTCGTCGAGCGGGCGATGGGCCTGGCGGCGCAGGCGTCCCGCAACGGCCAGGGCGCGCACCCACAGGGCGTTGAGCTCCACCGCCTTGCCCGCCCGTTGGGTCACCGGGCGCCCGTCCACCCGGGCGTCCATCCACGTCAGCGCGTAGCCCTCCGCGCCCTGGCGCAGCAGCCCGTCGCCGGCGTCGACCCCGATGCCATAGCGGGTCCCGTGCCGGTGAGCCGCCACCACGGCGTCGACCACCGGCAGCAGCTCCGCCGCCAGCTCCGCGTCACCGGTGACCTCGTGGTGGCGCCCCAGGGCATGGACGAACCACAGCGTCGCGTCGGCGGTGTTGAACTCCAGCGTCCCGGTGTCCGCCGTGTTGGCGAGCATGCCCTCCGAGACCGTGCCGGCGTAGTGGCGCAACAGGTCCGCACCCTGCGCGGCCCGGCCGGTCGACAGGAAGAGCCCCTCGTAGGAGGTCATCGTGTCCCGTGACCACGCGCCGAACCACGGGTAGCCGGCGACGACCTCGGGGTGCCCGGAGGCGTCGACGACGAACGCGTCGGCCGCCAGCACGAGCCGGGCGGCGACGCCGTCCGTGACCGAGGCGCTCGCGACCAGCCGGCGGGACCGTTCACGCGCCTCCAGGACCACTCGCTCGGGGCTCGGGGGAGGCGTGGGCGTCCCGGTGCCGGTCGCCCAGGCGTCCACCTGCAGCGACTCACCCGGCGCCAGGTCGGCGGCGAAGCGGCCGGCGCACCACAGGTCCTCGTCGGGGCCGAGCCCGCGCGCTGCCTCGGCCCTGGCGTGCACGCCGCGGAACCAGCGCCCGTCCGGCTCGAAGCCCGGTCCGCGCACCCGGTAGGCCCCGGGGAGCTCGAAGCCGTCTGCGACCTCCACGAGGTCCAGCACACCGTCGCCGAAGCGCTCCCCGTGGCTGTCCCGCCAGGTGCACAGTGGCTCCAGCGCCAGCCGGACGGGTGGCCCCGCCAGCAGCCGGTGCACCACCGCGACCGAGGCCGCGCCGTGCCGCATCGCCACTTCGCGCTCCAGCACGGTCTCACCGACCCGCCAGCGCCACCGGGGCACGCCGTCGTCGAGGTCGAAGGACTCCAGCAGGACGTGGCCGGCAGGGGAGACGGCGCCGCCGCGCCACTCGTGCACCGCGAGCCGGACCGGCCCGCCGGGCAGCAGGAGCACCGGGTCGAGCGAGGCCAGGGCCAGCATCCGCGCCGGGAGTGCCGTGGCCACCGTGAGCAGCCCGTGGTAGCGGCGGGTGCGCAGGCCGCTGGCCGTGCCCATGGCGTAGCCGCCGAGCCCGTCGGCAAGCAGCCACTCGCGTTCGGCGCCCTGCCCGAGGTCGGCACAGAGCTGGGGGCCGAAGGCGATCGGGGCGGGCACCGGGCCGGTCATGCCCCGAGCATCACCGGCCGGCCCCGGTCCGGCCTCACCCGGTGGGGGTGAGATGGCGGGCGGGGCTCAGCCCGGTGCGGGCCCGCTGGAGGTGACCGGTCCGACCGTGAGGTTGCACGCCTGCAGGTGGCTCGGCTGTCGCAGCGCGCTGCGCTGGCCGGGTGGGTAGACCTGCACGGTGGCCGTCTTCCAGGCCGGGTCACACCCGGTGCCCGGGATGGTGGCGTCGACCGTCCTCACCACGAAGGCGCCCGCCTGGCCCGGCTGCACGAGCACGGTGCGGTACGGCTGGCCGGTGCGCGTCGCCGGGTGCTGGATGACGGCGCCGTCCGCGGACAGCAGGGCGAACCCGGGGTAGCCGCGCAGCGAGCAGGGGTGGGTTCCGCCGTTGCGGAGCAGGAAGGTGGCGTAGAAGCTGCCGGCAGTGCCCTCGACAGGGCCGGCCACCAGTCGCAGCTGCACTGTGATGCAGGCCGTCACGCCCGTCGGTGTCGCCGTGCCCGGCGCGATGGTCGGGGAGCCTGCCGGCGTGGTCGTGGTGGTGGAGGAGGCTGCCGGCGTGGTCGGGGAGGAGGACGGTGACGCCGGGGCGGTCGTGCTGCCCGGCGCGGCGCTGGACGGTGCCGGCGCGCCCTGCGGCGTCGAGGCCGCGCCGCAGCCCGCCAGGGCGAGCAGGACGGCGGTTCCACTGAGGGTCAACGGTGGTCTGCGCATGGCGGCCGGCTCCTTTCGCCCCCGGGCCGGTGGAGTCCGGGTGGCACGTGCGTCGCAGCTGTTCTTCGCCGGGAGGCGCAGGCTGCTCACCCTTGTGACGTCCGGCGGCCGCCGTCGGTTGGCCGGTTGGTGCCGGACGAGGGGCGGCAGGCGTGCCCGGGGACCTTGGCCTCTCATCGTGTGCCCGGGCTCCTCGTACCGTGGACCGGTGGCAGGGCAGCGGCGGGTTCACGCGTCCCGCAGGCCGCGGGTAGAGGTCTGGCGCGACGCGCACGTCGTGGTCACCGGTGGGTCCAGCGGCATCGGACGCGCCTTCGTGCGTCAGGTCGGCGCGCGAGGAGCCCGGGTCTCGGTGCTGGCACTGCCCGATGCCGACCTCGAGTCCACCCGTGCCGAGCTGGAGGCCGGCCACACGGCATACCAGGTGGTGCCGGTCGACGTGACCGACGACGCCGCGGTCGCCGCCGCGGTCGCGCACGCGACGCGCCTGCTCGGGCCGTGCGAGGTGTTGCTGACGAGCGCCGGCATCGCCCACCCCGGGTACTTCGAGCGGCTCGACGGCGAGGTCTTCCGGCGCACCATGGAGGTGGACTACTTCGGCACGCTCCACGCGATCCGTGCCGTGGTGCCGGCCATGCTCGAGCGCCGCCGCGGCAGCGTGGTGGGCATCTCCTCGACCGCAGGGCTCATCGGGGTCTTCGGCTACACCGCGTACTCCCCGCCGAAGTTCGCCGTCCGCGGCCTGCTGGAGGTGCTGCGGGTGGAGCTGCGCCCGGCCGGCATCCACGTCGGGTGCGTCTGCCCGCCGGACACGGACACCCCGCAGCTGGCCTACGAGAACCGCTTCAAGCCGGCCGAGACCTTCGCGATCTCCGGTGCGATCAAGCCGCACGCCCCGGACGAGGTCGCCGCGAGCATCGTCGAGGGCATGGAGCGCGGCCGGTTCCTCATCACCCCCGACTGGCAGACGCAGGTCGTGGCGCACACCGCGGGCCTGCTGCGTGGGCCGTGGTTCGGGTACTTCGACTGGCGCGTGCGGGCGGCGCGCCGGGTCATGCCGCAGGGGCGCCCGACTCAGGGCACCCGCCCGGCGAGGTAGAGCGCCAGCACGGCCCCCAGGGTCAGGCACCAGACGATGATGACGAGCTCGACCCACATCTGACCCGAGCGCGGCAGCAGCCGGAACAGGTGGTTCTGCAGGTTGAAGGTCAGGTCCATCAGGCCGAGGAACACCAGCGCGCCGCCCGCGAGCAGCCCGAAGACCACGCCGTAGCCGGCCCCCTGGAACAACCCGACGGCTGCTGCCAGCGCGCAGGCGGCCATCCACCCGTCCGCCGCCGGGAAGGCCCGCTCGAAGCGCAGGTACCACTCCTCCTCGACCACCTGGACGGTGCCGCGCAGGAAGAAGTCCACCCAGTAGGCCACGGTGACCACGGCGGTCAGGACGAGCAGCACCCCGAGCACCGTGTCCATGTCACGGCACCCGCTCTGCCCGGCAGGACAGGAGCCCGGCCGCCGCCGCGACGACCCGGCCGACGTTCGGGAGCGTCGCGGTCTCCAGGTGCCGCGCGTAGGGGATCGTCTCCTCGGTGGTGACGCGGGCGAACGCCGCGGGCACGCCTGCCTCGGCCAGCACTGCCGCGATCTCCCCGGACAGGCCGCCGCGGGTGTAGTCCTCGTCGACGACGAGGACACGGCCGGTATGCCGCGCCACCTGCACCACGGCCTCCCGGTCCAGGGGCGACACGCTGCGCAGGTCGAGAACCGACGTCGAGATGCCCTGGGACGCAAGGCGATCGGCGGCCTCGAGGCAGCGGTGGACGCCGACGGCCAGGGACACCATGGCCAGGTCGGTGCCCTGCCTGCGGAGCGCCGCCACGCCCAGCGGCAGCGGCTCGGGCTCCTCGGCGACCTCGCCCTCTGCGCCCTCGGGCGGCACGTCGAAGGCCACGGCGGCGCGCCGGCTGCCGCCGAGGTAGTCCAGCCACTGTGCCGAGAGCAGCTTGTGCTCGAGGAACACGACCGGTCCGGGGTGGTCGAGGGCACCTAGCAGCAGCCCCGCAGCGTCCGCCGGGGTCGACGGCACGACGACCGCCAGCCCGGGGATGCCGGCCAGCAGACCCCACAGGGCCTGTTCGTGCTGGCCGGCGTCGCCGTAGCCACCACCACAGGCGGCCCGCACCACCATCGGCGCCTGCCAGCGTCCACCGGTGAACGCCTCTAGCTTGGCGGCGTGGTTGAGCAGCTGGTCCAGGGCGACCCCGATGAAGTCGACGAACATCACCTCGACCACCGGGCGCAGTCCGGCCATGGCGGAGCCCAGCGCCGCCCCGAGCAGCGCCGACTCGCTGATGGGCGCGTCCAGCACCCGCTCGCCGCCGAAGCGGACGTAGGTCTCCCGACGCAGCAGCCGCACGTCCTCACCGAGGACCACGACCCGTGGGTCCCGTGCCATGGCGAGGGCGAGGGCGCGCTCGATCGCGGCCGCGAACGTGGTCCTAGGCATGGGCACCTGCCATGGCCAGGGCGTCGTCCAGCGCACGGTCGACCTCGGCCCTGGCGCGTCGGGCCAGCTCGTCGGCGACGTCCCGCGCCAGGCGGGAGGCCGCCCTGGGCAGGGGGTCCTGACCCCACCCGGGACGCTCCATGCCGGCTCTGGCAGCCCGTGTGCTGATCGCGAGCAACGCCCGGAGCCGCTGCGCTGCGGGTGCCCCGGGCTGGGCGCGGAGCTGTCCGACCAGCGGCCGCACTTCGGGGACGAGGGCCTGGAGGGTGGAGGTGAGGCGGACCAGGGGATCGCCGAGGAAGTGGCCCTCGAGCCGGGGGCAGCTGACCAGCAGGACCGAGGGGCCGTGCCCGGCCCGGGCCAGCGCCACCGCGCGCCCTGCTGCCCGGTCGACCCGTGTGACGTCCCGGCCGTCGACGCGGGCCACGGGCATCCCGAACGCCGCCAGCCGGCGCTGCAGGCCACCGCCGGTCAGGGCGGCGGACCGGGTGGTCACCGCCCAGCGGTTGTCCTTGCACACGAAGACGACCGGCAGTCGCCACGCGACGGCCAGGTTCAGTGACTCCATGACCATGCCCTCGTTGACCGCGCCGTCGCCGAAGAACGCCACGGCGACGTGCCCGGCCCCCGCGGACCGGGCGGCCAACCCGAAGCCGCAGGCCAGCGGGGCCGGGGCGCCGACGATGCCCGAGGCCGCTGCGAGGTGGGGGCGGGACATCAGGTGCATGTGCCCTGCCACCCCGCCGCACAGGCCACCGGGCGCGCCGAGCACCTCCAGCAACAGGGCGGTCACGTCCACGCCGCGCGCCACCAGGGCCGGGGTGGAGCGGTAGTCCAGGGCGAGGGCGTCACCGTCGCCCAGGTGTGCCACGACGCCGGCGACGGCGGCCTCCTCGCCGATGCCCAGGTGCATCTCCCCGGAGACTCGTCCGTCATGCCAGAGCCGGCCGATGGCCTCCTCGGTGCAGCGGATCCGGCACATCTGCAGGAACAGCGCCTCCCGCCGCAGCCGGTCGGGCCGCCTGAGCCTGCTGGTGTGTGGTTCCGCCGTCATCTGCACCCCCTCCCGACGCATCGTCACGGCCGGTGGAGCAGCCACCCAGAGCACTAGGTCCCCAGGAGGCGGGTGCGGGGGCCGGGAGGAGACGCAGAAGGCCCCGGTCGCAGCGCGACCGGGGCCTTCTGGTGTGGTGTCCGGAGGGGGACTTGAACCCCCACGCCCGATAAAGGGCACTAGCACCTCAAGCTAGCGCGTCTGCCATTCCGCCACCCGGACGAGGGTGAGTGTCGGTGCGCCCTGCGGCGTTCCAACGGGTCGGAACGATAGCACGCACCGAGGGGCATCTCCGAACCCGCCATCCGGCCCCCGAATAGGGTGGAGGCCATGACCTCCAACGATGCTCGCGCCACGTCCGTCGCCCCCGAGGACGAGGTCGTGCGGATCTGCCAGGACCTCATCCGCATCGACTCGACCAACTACGGCGACGGCAGCGGGCCGGGGGAGCGCAAGGCGGCCGAGTACGTCATGGGCCAGCTCGCCGAGGTCGGCCTTGACCCGCTGTACGTCGAGAGCGAGCCGGGGCGTGCCAGCGTCCTCGTGCGCGTCGAGGGGCAGGACTCCTCCCGCCCGGGCCTGGCCGTCCACGGCCACCTCGACGTGGTGCCCGCCAACGCGGCGGACTGGCAGGTCGACCCGTTCGCCGCGGAGGTCCGCGACGGCTGCGTCTGGGGGCGCGGTGCGGTCGACATGAAGGACATGGACGCGATGATCCTGGCCAACCTGCGCCACCTCGCCCGCACGGGCACGACACCGCCGCGCGACCTGGTGTTCGGCTTCTTCGCCGACGAGGAGGCCGGCGGCGTCAAGGGCAGCCACTGGGTGGTCGACCACCACCCCGAGGTCTTCGAGGGCGTCTCCGAGGCGATCAGCGAGGTCGGCGGCTACAGCGTCACCGTGCCCGCCAGGGACACCGGTGAGCCGACCCGGGCCTACCTGCTGCAGACCGCCGAGAAGGGCATCGCCTGGCTGCGGCTGCGCGCCCACGGCCGGGCCGGCCACGGGTCGGTGCCCAACACCGAGAACGCCGTGGTCCGCCTGGCCGAGGCGGTCGCCCGGATCGACGCGCACGTCTGGCCGCGGGAGTACATCGCCTCGGTCCGGGCGCTGCTCGACGGCCTGAGCACGATCACCGGCACGCCGTATGACGACCGGTCGCCCGAGCAGCTGCTGGCCCACCTCGGCGGGGCCCGGGGCTTCGTCCAGGGCACGCTTCAGGACACGGCGAACTTCACCATGCTCGACGGCGGCTACAAGCACAACGTCATCCCGCAGAGCGCCACGGCCTCGCTGGACTGCCGCTTCCTGCCCGGCCACGAGGAGGACCTGATGTCGGTCATCCGCGAGCTCGCGGGTGAGCACGTCGAGGTGGAGGTCGTGCACCGGGACATCGCGCTGGACGCCCCGTTCGAGGGAACTCTGGTCGACCGGATGAAGCGGGCGCTGCTCGCCGAGGACCCGGGTGCGGCCATCCTGCCGTACTGCCTCTCCGGCGGGACCGACAACAAGGCGCTGAGCCGGCTGGGCATCACCGGCTACGGGTTCGCGCCGCTGCGGCTGCCGGCCGACCTCGACTTCGCCCCGATGTTCCACGGCATCGACGAGCGCGTGCCACTGGACTCGCTGCGCTTCGGGGCGCGAGTGCTGCAGCGGCTGCTGGCCGACTGCTGAGTCGTCACTGCGGGTGACGGCCCGCTTCCCCCCGTGGGGTACGTCACCTGACGTGTCCAGCCTTCGTTGACCCCGTCACCGGACAACGCGCCCCCGGGCGCGCACACGAACTGGGGGGTCAACACGATGTCTCGTGATCTGTTCAACGCGGCGCTGCGCGGGGCCGCAGCCGTGGGCCTGGCGGGTGGGGCCGTCCTGGCCTTCGCGGGGGGTGCCCGGGCCGACGGCTTGCCGCTGCCGCCGCCCGTACCGTCGTTGCCGGCGTCCTCGTTGCCGGCGCAGACCTCGTCCTCGGCGCCGAAGCTGCTGCCAGTCTCCGCCGACCTCAACCTGCCCATCCTGACGCAGGCCCCGACGCCGCCGGCCTCCCCGCTGCCCAGGGTGTCCGGCGCGCCGGCGCCCGCCCCGCTCGTGCACGGGCTGAGGCAGGTCAGCGTCGGGGTCAAGGGCGCGCTCGACCAGGTGGGGCAGGCGACCGCGGGCACGCCGCTGTCGGTGCTCGACACCGGCGGCGCCGCGGCGAGGCTGGCGACGGTCACCGTCGACGCCACCCCGCTGGCCACGGCCTGCGTGCAGGCCACCGGCACGGGCACGGCCCTGGCCAACCTCGACCTGACCGCCCTCGGCACCGACTTGGGCACCCCGGTGCAGCAGACGCTGCCCGGCGTCGTCAGCGCGTGCCCGGCGGGCACCGGCCAGGGCGCCGGATCCGGCACCGGCACCGGCACCCCCGGCACCGACACCGTAGCCACGGCGGGCGCCACCGCCGGCAGCCTCGTGGGGGCCTGCGCCCGGCTGACCACCTCCCTCGTGCCCGTCGAGAGCACCGTGGTGGTGCTCGACCAGGACCTGGTCACCTCGCTGACGAAGGCGGGCCTGCCGCTCGAGCAGCTCATCGTGCCCTGCCCCACCGACAGCAAGGGCGGTGGGGCAGGGGGTGGCTCCGGCGCTGGCACGGGTGGGGCCGGCGGTGGCAACGGTGGCTCCGGCGGGGGGTCCGGCAGCTCCGGCGCCGGTGGGTCGAGCTCGGCCGCCAGTGACGTCCCCTCGCTCGGGGGCAGCCTGCCCTTCACCGGCGCGCAGGTCTCGCTCTTCCTGGTTCTGGCCTCGGCCCTGCTCGCCTCCGGCGCGACGCTGGTCGCCAGGGCCCGCCGTGCCGGCGCCACCGTGGCGCGACTGGTCTGACACCGCACCACACGACGCCACCGGGTGGCCCCTCGTGGGGGAGGGGCCACCCGGTGGCGTCGTCAGGGTGCGGGTCGGGGACGGTTCCCGGCCCGTCGGGGGCTCAGGCGGTGCGCTGGGCGCGGATGATGCGGCGGCGCAGCCACGCCCGCCGGGCGCCGCCGAGGTAGAGCCGCATCCGGGAGAGCTCCCAGTGGCCGTACTCGGCATGTTCGGTGATGACACGACGGACGTCCCCGCGGGACATGTCGCGGGGGAAGCTCAGGACGCGCCACTCGTACTCGACCACCCTGCCCATTCTGGACCAGAACCCGCTACCTTCAAGGCATGACCGCCGATCCGCGCGCCGCCCTTGCCACGTTCGTGGCTGCCCTCGAGCGCCATCTGGAGGCCTCCGCCTCGCGGCGGGGTGAGAATGACCCGACGGTGGTCGCGGCCTACCAGGACCTGGCGGACGCCTTCGACGACTACGACGACGCCCTCCTCGACGCCTACGGCGAGGTCACGCCGCTGGAGATCTACAGCGGGCCCTTCGACGACGAGGACCTCGACGAGGACGACGACGAGCTCGACGACCACGACGACGAGGACGGCGACGGCGGGGTCTACCTCGGCCTGGACGACTCCGACTACGAGGAGACGCCGGCGCGCTGAGCCGGCCGACTCAGGACGACACGTCGTCCAGGGCCTGCACGAGCTCCGGCGGCAGCGACAGCGACTCGCTGGCCAGGGCCGTGCGCAGCTGCTGCAGCGTGCGCGCCCCCACCACCGGCGCCACGACCCCGGGCCGGTCCCGCACCCAGGCCAGGGCGACCTCGGCCGGGGACACCTCCATCCCGCGCGCGGCGATGACCAGGGCGTCGACGACCTGGGCGGTGCGGTCGCCCAGGAACCGGCTGGTGAAGCCCGGGTAGTCGCGCGAGGCCGCGCGCGAGTCCGCCGGTATGCCGTGCCGGTACTTGCCGGTCAGCACACCCCGGGCCAGCGGGGACCACGGCATGAGGCCGAGGCCCAGCGCGTCGGCGGCCGGTGCCACCTCGTCCTCGGCCCTGCGGGTCAGCAGTGAGTACTCAATCTCGTTGGCCACCAACGGGATCGAGCGCGCGGACATGAGTGTGGCGGCATGGGCGCTCTGCCAGCCGGAGTAGTTGGAGACCCCCACGTAGCGGGCACGGCCGCTGGTGACGGCCCACTCCAGCGCCGACAGCGTCTCCTCGAGCGGCGTGTCCGCGCTCCAGGCGTGCACCAGCCACAGGTCGACGTAGTGGGTGCCAAGCCGCTCCAGCGAGGTGTCCAGCTGGTTCATCAGGGCCCGGCGGGAGGTGTCCACGACCCGCTCGCCCGAGCGCCGGGAGATGCCCGCCTTGGTGCAGATCGCGAGGTCCTCGCGCTCGACCAGGTCACCCAGGAAGCTGCCCAGGGCCTGCTCACTGAGCCCATCGGCATACCCGTGGGCGGTGTCGACGAGGTCGCCCCCGGCGTCGAGGAACGCCGCCAGCTGGTCGCGGGCCTCGTCGGGGTCCGTCTCGCGGCCCCACGTCATCGTGCCGAGCGCCAGGCGCGACACCGACAGCCCTGACCGGCCCATCCTCCTGTGGTGCATGTCTCGGACTGTATCGACGCTGCCCCCTCCCCACGGTGGAGCCCCGCCGATAGCCTCCCGGCCATGAAACTCGGTCTGAACCTTGGCTACTGGGGCGCCGGCAACGACGCCGACAACATCGCACTCGCCAAGGAGGCGGACCGGCTGGGCTACTCGGTGGCCTGGGTGGCCGAGGCCTACGGCTCGGACACGCCCACGGTGCTGGCCTGGGTGGGGGCCCAGACCGAGCGGATCGACCTCGGCGCCGCGGTGATGCAGATCCCGGCGCGCACGCCGGCGATGACCGCGATGACGGCCGCGACGCTGGACACCCTCTCCGGTGGCCGGTTCCGGCTTGGCCTCGGCGTGTCCGGCCCCCAGGTCAGCGAGGGGTGGCACGGGGTGCGCTTCGACGCCCCGCTGGGCCGCACGCGCGAGTACGTCGACATCGTGCGGATGGCCCTGCGCCGCGAGACGGTGCGCTACGACGGCAAGCACTACACGCTGCCGCTGCCTGACGGCCCCGGCAAGGCGCTGAAGCTGACCGTGCACCCGGTCCGGGAGACCATCCCGGTCTACCTGGCCGCAGTCGGACCGAAGAACCTCGAGCTGGCCGGCGAGATCGCCGACGGCTGGCTGGCGATCTTCTTCAGCCCGGAGAACGCCAAGGAGCTGCTCGAGCCGCTGCGCGCGGGCGCGGCGAAGGCGGGCAAGGGCACCGAGGCCGACCCGCTGGCCGGCTACGACATCGTGCCCACCGTGCCGGTCGTGCTCGGCGACGACCTCGAGGCGGCTGCCGAGCCACTGCGCCACTACACCGCGCTCTACATCGGCGGTATGGGCTCCCGGGAGAAGAACTTCTACAACCAGCTCGCCGTGCGGATGGGCTATGAGGAGGCGGCCGCGAAGGTGCAGGAGCTGTACCTCGCGCGGCAGCACCGGGACGCCGCGGCGGCGGTGCCGCTGGAGCTCATCGACCGGACCGCTTTGATCGGCCCGCGTGACCGGGTCAGGGAACGCCTCGTACGCTACGCCGAGGCCGGCGTGTCGACCCTGACGATCTCGCCGTTCGCCGGCTCCCTCCAGGAGCGCGTGCACGTGGTGCGAACCATGGCCGAGCTGCTGGGCGAGACCGGTCTGGGCGACTAGCCCGACGACGACCCCGTCCAAACCCAGGCGAAAGCGAGCCCGTGGAGCACCTCACCTACCTCGACTCACTGGTCCTCGGCATCGTGGAGGGGCTCACCGAGTTCCTGCCGGTGTCCTCGACCGGCCACCTGACGATCACCGAGAAGCTGCTCGGGCTCAACGTCGACGACAAGGCCGTCACGGCCTACACGGCGATCATCCAGATGGGCGCGATCGTCGCGACCTTCATCTACTTCGCCAAGGACATCGCGCGCCTGCTCGGCGCCTGGTTCGCGGGGCTGCGCGACTCGCGCCAGCGCTCCGACCACGACTACCAGCTGGCGTGGGCGGTCATCGTCGGCTCGATCCCGGTGGGGATCGTCGGCTTCCTGGCCAAGGACCTCATCACCGGCGCCCTGCGCAGCCTGTGGGTCGTGGCCGCCGCGCTCATCCTCTGGAGCGCGGTGATGTTCGTCGCCGAGGTCCGCAACAAGGAGCTCGCCCGTCAGGGGCTGCACCGCGGGGAGGGGTCGATCACGCTGCGTGACGGCCTCATCATCGGCGTGTGGCAGTGCTTCGCGCTCATCCCGGGCATCTCCCGCTCCGGTGCCACGATCTCCGGCGGCCTGCTGCGCGGCATCGACCGCGTCACCGCGACGCGCCTGTCCTTCTTCATGGCGATCCCGGCGCTGACCGCGGCCGGCCTGTTCGAGCTCAAGGACGTCGACCCCAAGGTCGTCGGGGTCGGGCAGCTGCTCCTCGGCGTCATCGTCTCCTTCGTGGTGGCCTACGCCTCGATCGCCTGGTTGCTCAAGTTCGTCGCCGGGCACCGGATCACGGCATTCGTCTGGTACCGCATCGGCCTCGGCCTGCTGCTCATCATCGCCCTGTCGGCGGGCGTCCTGAGCGCGACCTGAGACTGCTGCCTCGACCGGACCCACGAAACGGCCCGTCCAGCCCCCCTCCGCGGGGCCCGGACGGGCCTTTTCGTGCGTCTGGTGTCGCCTGTGGAGCGGGTCTACGCGTGTGACCCCGCGTCGATCGTGTCGAGGTCGCGTACGGCGTAGCGGTGGTGCTCCCACTCCTCCTCGAGGATCACGTGCAGGCAGGAGAGGGTGGTCTCCGGGCGGTCGGGATCATGGGGGTTACGGCGAGCCGCGGCCAGCTCGTCCGAGGTGACCGTGGCGAGGAGATCGCGCACCATCGCGACACGTCCCGCCCGGACCTCGAGCACCTCGGCGTACGAGGGCGTGGCTGTCGCGAAGACCGCCCTGTCGTTGCCGTCGGTCTCGTACTCCGCGTTCGGCTGGCCGATGGGGTGGTAGGGCTGTTCGAGCCCCAGGATCGCCCGGCCCAGCCAGGTGTCCGTGGCCATGACCAGGTGTCGCAGGGTCTGCGCGAACGACCACTCGCCGCCCACTGAGAGGTCGACGGTGCCGGCCGGCATCGTCGCGACGCGCTCGAGGGTGGCCGCCCACGTGCGCTCGAGCACGGCCCAGGCCGCGCGCAGGCCGTCCGGATCCTTGGCGCGACGCTCGGCGCGGCCCGGGAAGCGGCGGTTGAGCTCGGCGTCGACGAGGGGAGCGACGTCGACACCGTTGACGCGCAACGAGCTCTCGCCGTCGAGGAGCCACGGCGCGTCGATGTCCACCTCCGCCACGTCGACGCCACGCATCACGGCGCCGGACAGGTCAGCCCCGACGAAGCGGGCGCCTCGCAGGTCTGCGTCGAGGAACTCCGCGCCCTGGAGCTCGTCGGACCGGGTGAAGGTCGCCATGACGGGACCTTCTCACGCCGGGCCTGCGCCGGCGCCTGCTTCCGCGGAAGCCCCCACCCGGGAACGGGCCCCGTCAGAGCCAGCCGGACCGGCGGAAGGCGCGGTAGAGGCCCATGCAGGACAGGGCCATGACCGCCACGACGCCGAAGTAGCCGTAGTGCCAGCGCAGCTCGGGCATGTTGTCGAAGTTCATGCCGTAGATCCCGGCGATCATCGTCGGCACCGCGGCGATGGCGACCCAGGCCGAGATGCGCCGCATGTCGTCGTTCTGCTGGACCGAGATCTGCGCGAGGTGCGCGTTGAGCACGTCCGTGAGCAGCCGGTCGTAGGACTCCGCGTGGTCGTTGACCCGCAGCAGGTGGTCGGAGATGTCGCGGAAGAAGGGCCGGGACTCGTCCTTCATCCCGGGCAGGCCCTCGTCCTCGGCCAGGCGACGCAGCGGGTCGGCCAGCGGCACGGTGGCGCGCTTGAACTCCAGCACCTCGCGCTTGAGGGCGTAGATGCTCGGGGCGTGCACCTCACGGGAGCCGGAGAACACCTGGCGCTCGATCCGGTCGAGGTCCTCCTCGACCTCGGTGTCGATGAGCGTGTAGTTGTCGACGATCGAGTCCATGACCGAGTACGCCACCGCCAGCGGCCCGTGCTCGAGGTGCTCGGGGGAGTGCTCCAGCCGCGAGCGGACCCCCGCCAGGGGGTTGGCCTCGCCACGGCGGACGGTGACCACGAACTGGTCGCCGACGAAGAGCATGACCTCACCGGTCTCGATGTCGGAGGTGGCCTCGACGTAGCGCAGGGTCTTCAGCACGATGAACAGCGACCCGTCGTAGACCTCGAGCTTGGGGCGCTGGTTGCCCTTGACGGCGTCCTCGACCGCCAGCGGGTGCAGCTGCAGCTCATCGTTGACGAGGGCGAACTCGGCGTCGGTGGGGTCCTTCAGACCGATCCAGATGAAGCCCTCGCCACGCCGGCGCAACAGCTCCAGCTCGTCGCTGAGGTCTCCACAGTGCATGCGCTTGCCGTCCCGGTAGACAGCCTGGTCCACGATCACGAGGCAATGTCACCACGCTTTGCGCACGGAGGCGAACACCCGGCATACAGTGGCGTCCGTGCCGATCTGCCTGCTCGTGCGCCACGGGCGCACCACTGCCAACGCGAGCGGGACCCTGGCCGGCTGGACCCCCGGGGTGGGGCTGGACGACGTCGGCCGGCAGCAGGCCCGCGACCTGGCCGGGCGGCTGCGCGAGGTGCCGGTCGTGCGTCTGGTGAGCAGCCCGCTTCAGCGCTGCCAGGAGACCGCCAAGGAGCTCCTCGAGGTGATGGAGGGGGTGGCCCTGGACGTCGAGGAGGCCTTGGGCGAGTGCCGTTACGGGGCGTGGACCGGGGGCCGGCTGCAGGACCTGGCCCAGGAGCCGTTGTGGCGGGTGGTCCAGGACCAGCCCAGCGCCGCGCGCTTCCCCGACGGTGAGGAGTTCCCGGGGGAGTCCATCGCCCAGATGCAGCACCGTGCCGTGGAGGCCGTGCGTGCCGTGGACGCAGCCGTGGAGCAGGAGCACGGGCCGGACGCGCTGTGGCTGCTCGTGTCCCACGGTGACGTCATCAAGTCGGTCCTCGCCGACGCCGCCGGCACGCACCTGGACCACTTCCAGCGGATCGTCGTGGACCCGGCCTCGCTGTCGGTGGTGCGCTACACCGTGCGGCGGCCGTTCGTCCTGCGGGTCAACGACGCCGGCGCCGACCTGCGCTCGATCGTCCCGCCCCCTCGTCCTCCCGAGACCTCCGGGGACGACCGCCCCGACACGACGGGGGACGCCGCCGTCGGCGGGGGCGCAGGCACCGCGGACTAGGCTCGAGCCATGCCGGTGATCGACTTCGACCCGCCCGACCGCTTCGTCGCGGGCACCGTGGGCCCGCCCGGGCAGCGCACCTTCTTCCTCCAGGCCAGCTCGGGGCGCCGCCTCGTCAGCGTGTCGCTGGAGAAGCAGCAGGTGAGCCTGCTCGCCGACCGCATCAACGACCTGCTCGACGACTTCGCCGGGGGGTCGGCGACCGAGGCCGTCGCGGCCGAGGTCGAGGACAACGCCCCGCTGGACACCCCGATCGAGGACGAGTTCCGCGTCGGCAGCATGAGCCTCGCCTGGGACGCCGGTCGCGAGGTCGTCATCCTCGAGTGCCACGACAACGACGAGCCGGTCGAGGTCGACGAGGAGGGGGACATCGTCGCGCCTCCCGGACCGGAGGGGGAGGAGCCGACCATGCTGCGGGTGGCGATGGCGCCCGCCGCCGCCCGTGCGTTTGCGCGTCGCTGCGCCTCCCTGGTCGCGGCCGGCCGCCCGCCGTGCCCGTTCTGTGGTGGCCCGCTCGACTCGACCGGTCACATCTGCCCGCGCGCGAACGGCTACAAGCGCTGAGCGCTGAGCGGACGCCGCCGAGCACCGCGGACGAGGTGTCCGCGGTGCTGGAGCTGCTCACCCTCGGCGAGATCGAGGTGCAGGGCCGGCTGGTCGACGCCTCCAACCTGGCACTGCTCACGACCGTCGAGCACGCGGGCCGCACCGCCCACGCGATGTACAAGCCGGTCCGGGGCGAGCGGCCCCTGTGGGACTTCCCGGAGGGGACGCTCGCCGGACGGGAGACGGCCGCGTGGGTGGTCTCCGAGGCCGGCGGCTGGGGGGTCGTCCCGCCGACGGTCCTGCGCGACGGTCCGCTGGGGCCCGGCTCGGTGCAGCTGTGGATCGGCCCGGCGGAGGAGGACGTCGACCTGTCCGCGCAGGAGGTCCTCATCGACGTGGTCCCGAGGTCGCAGGTGCGCCCGGGCTGGCTGCCGGTGTTCGAGGGCGAGACGCACGGGGGCGAGCCCGTGGTCGTGGTGCACGCCGACCGCCCGGACCTGGCCAGCACCGCTGTCCTGGACGCGGTGATCAACAACGCCGACCGCAAGGGCTCGCACCTGCGGCTGGAGGCCGGGAGCCTGTGGGGCTTCGACCACGGCGTCAGCTTCAACGTCGAACCCAAGCTGCGCACCGTGTTGTGGGGGTGGATGGGCCAGCCGCTGCCCGAGCGTGACCTGGAGCGGCTGGGGGGTCTCGCGACCGAGTTGGCCGCCAACTCCTCGCCGGTGCGCACCGCCCTGGCGCCCCTGCTCACCGTCGAGGAGGTCGAGGCGCTGCGGGCGCGGGTGAGCCGCCTCCTCGGGCGCGGCCGCTTCCCCCGTCCCGGTGGCGGCTGGCCGGCCGTCCCGTGGCCACCACTGTGAGGGCCGCCGGTTAGGCTTCGCGGGTGATCTCCTGGCCGATGCCCTCCCTGCCCGCGATCCCCGGAACGGGCCTGCCCGTGCGCGTGTTCGACACCGCCGCGGGCGTGGTGCGCCCCCTGACGCCCGGGCCCGTGGCGCGGATGTACGTCTGCGGCATCACGCCCTACGACGCGACGCACATCGGCCACGCGGCCACCTACGTCACGTTCGACCTGCTCGGCCGCGCGCTGCGCGACGCCGGGCACCAGGTGGTCTACGTCCAGAACGTCACCGACATCGACGAGCCGCTGCTCGAGCGCGCCCAGCGTGACGGGGTCGACTGGCGCGAGCTGGCCGAGCAGGAGACCGCACTGTTCCGCGAGGACCTCACCGACCTGGCGGTCATCCCCCCGGACCACTTCGTCGGCGCGGTGGAGAGCATCCCCGCGGTGGTGGAGTCGGTGAGCAAGCTGCTCGTCGACGGCACGGCATACCGCGTCCCGGTGCCCGACGGCGAAGGTGAGCCGGGGGCGAGCGACGTTTACTTCGACCTGTCCACCCAGCCCGGCTTCGGCCAGGTGTCGTCCTGGGACCGCGAGCAGATGATGGCCGTCTTCGCCGACCGCGGTGGTGACCCCGACCGCGCCGGCAAGCGTGACGCCCTCGACCCGTTGCTGTGGCGGGCCGCCCGCGAGGGTGAGCCGTCGTGGGAGGGCGGTGACCTTGGTGCCGGCCGGCCGGGCTGGCACATCGAGTGCACCACCATCGCCCTCGAGCACCTCGGCATGGGCTTCGACGTGCAGGGCGGCGGCACCGACCTGGTCTTCCCACACCACGAGATGTCGGCCGTCCAGGCGAGCGGCCTGACCGGCACCGAGCCGTTCGCCCGGGCCTACGTGCACCAGGCGATGGTCGGGCTGCACGGCGAGAAGATGAGCAAGTCGCGGGGCAACCTGGTGTTCGTCTCCGCGCTGCGGGCCGAGGGGGTGGACCCCATGGCCATCCGCCTCGCCCTGGTCGCGCACCACTACCGCACCGAGTGGGAGTGGTCCGACGAGGTGCTCGCCGAGGCGCAGGAGCGCCTGGCCACATGGCGAGAGGCGTTGTCCGTCAACGCCGGCCCTGACGCGACGGCGACCCTCGAGCGCCTCCGGGAGTGCCTCGCCGACGACCTCGACGGCCCCGGCGCCGTGACCGCGGTCGACCGGTGGGCCAAGGAGTGCCTCTCCCGCGGTGGCGAGGACCCGGCCGCGCCCGGTCTCGTGGCGCGCGCCCTGGACGCCCTGCTCGGCATCCGCGTCTGACGCGCACCCACCCTGGACACGACGAAGGCCCCGCGGTCACCGCGGGGCCTTCGTCGTCTCAGGTCAGCTGACGTGGATCGTCACGTTGGAGCTGGCCGCCCCGACGTGGTCGGCGTCGGCGTTCTTGACCACCCGCAGGACGTAGGCCGCTCGCAAAGTGGGCTTCCAGGCCATCGAGTAGGTACTCGTGGACGAGAGCACCTTGCTGGTGACCGTCGTCCACTTGCCGCTCCCGAGGTAGCGCTGGAGGTAGACGTACTGACCCGCGTGGTTCGGGGACACGGTGCCGGACAGGGTCACCGTGTGCCCGAGCGTGAACGACGTCGAGCTGGCCTTCACCGACACCGTCGGCGCCACCCAGACCGTGGTGGCGGACCAGGTGTGGGCGTAGGGCGCGCTGTCGTTGAACTTCACCAGGTAGTCCTCGTTCCGGGTCGGCCGCAGGCCGGTGAACGAGTAGTTGCCGTGGTAGCTCGTCGTGGAGACCCTGACGGGCGAGCCCCACGCGGAGGTGCCGTGGGCGCGCTGGTAGAGCAGCACCGGTGCGCCGTTGATCCAGCTCGTCGTGCCCGCCACGGTGAGCGCGCCGGAGACCGTCGCGGCGCCGCCGTAGGCCACGGTGAGCGGCTTGGTCACCGACAGCGTCGTGGCGTTGCAGGTGTAGAGCTTGACGTCGTCGACGTACCAGCCGTAGCTGCCGTAGGAGTAGCCGGACGCGCCGATCGCGAACCGCAGGCGCACGGACTTCCCGGCAAGGCTGCCGAGGTTGAGGCGCGTCGCGGTGTAGCCGGCGCTGGTGCCCACGAACGCCTCCTTGGCCTGCAGTGCGCTGTTGGAGGCGTCGACGACACCGGTGTAGCCGTTGGCCTCCATGAGCGGGCCGGCGTCGACCCACCCGGTCTCGTTGGTGAGGCTGGCGTTGGGGTCGGTGGTGTACTCCACCCGGCCGCCGTCGTCGGTGTAGTGGTTGCCCGTGGGGTTGCCGTACTCGTCGTACTCGTCGAACTCGTCGAAGGCGTAGGAGTGGGCGAACCACAGGTAGGTGTTGACCGTGGGCACGAAGGCGTCGCCCCCCGACTGGTAGCGCAGGGTGGCGGTCGTCAGCACCGCCGTGTTGGTCGAGTTGCCCTTCGGGTCGTCGCCCCACATGTTGCCCCGGCCCTGGTGGGGGTAGATCCCATACTCCGGGGGAGCGGTGAACCAGTTGCGCTCCGCGGCCAGCGGCGACGTGGACGCGGTCCGCCACTTGCCGGCGCTGGCGGTGGGGTCCTCGAAGTCGTCCGACCACGTGACCTTGGGCTGGCCGCCGTTCACGCACATGGCGGCGGCGGGCCGGGCGGCCGCGCCGGGCACGACCGGGGCCTGGGACATCTGGGTGGCGTCGACGGCGTGCTGCACAGCCGTGCAGTCGGCGTTGTTGAAGGTGAAGCTGCCCCCCGGGCGGGTGACCGGGCTGACCGCCACGAGCGCGTTGCAGGCCTGCGGGAGCAGGTTGGCCAGGTCGGCGTAGGTGGCCGACATCGGCAGCATGCGCTGCACCGTGTAGTAGAGGTTGGCGACCTTCTCCAGCACCTGGTTGCGGTCCACACCCGCCGCGGTGACGTCCAGCCCGGCGTTGTCGGTCATGCCGGTGAAGGAGTGGCCGTTGAAGGCGGTGCCGGGCTCCAGGTGGGTGCCCTCGGCGATGAGGTAGGCGGCCTTGTTGCCGACGCCGCTGTTCTCGTGGACGCCGCCGGCGTCGACGACACCGTCCCCGGTGGCCCCGGAGAACCAGTACGTGCTGGTCATCGAGTCCGGCTGGGGCGGCATGGAGGACGGGTTGGCCACGTGCACGAACGTCGGGTCCTGCATGTTGCGCAGGTCGTGCAGGTTGCGGGCGTCCGCGGGGACGTCCTGGCCGATCATCCAGCGGTCAGCCGGTGCGACCGTGCCCTCGAGCTGGTCGACGAGCTCGCCCATGACGTCGGACAGCGACTCGTTGATGGCCCCGGACTGGTAGTAGTACAGCAGGCCCGAGGTGTACTGCGTGACCCCGTGGGTCAGCTCGTGACCCACCACGTCGAGGGCGCCGGGCAGGTCCTGGCCATAGACCATCTGCCTGCCGTTCCAGAAGGCGTTGTCGTAGGGGCACGCGCCGGCCGTGGGGCAGTACTGCACCGTCGACAGGATCGGCAGGTTGTTGCCGTCGATGCCGGCACGGCCCAGGACCGAGCGGTAGAACGTGTCGGTCGCCAGGGCGTTCTCGTAGGCCTTCTGGGCGTCACCTCCGGCGGTGGAGGGGTCGGGCACGACGTTGCTCGTGCAGTCCACGCTGGCCTGCCGGACCTCGTTGAAGTCGCACACCGTCTGGGGCGAGGCGTCCTGGTCGACCTCGCTGAAGTGCAGGGCCACGGTGCCGCGGTCGGCGTCGACGAGCACCAGCTCACGGACGTCGGGTCGTCCCGCGGCGGTGACCTCGGTGCGCCAGACCAGCGCCTGCGTGCGCGGACCGGGCGTGCCGAGCAGGCGCGAGTCGTAGACGGAGAGCACCGGCGCGGTCGCCCGCAGGTCGGACGGCCGGAGGTGCAGGCGGCGGGCCTGGCTGGCCGTGGCGGTGCTCGCGGCCGCGTCCGCGGTGACCCGGGGCGTGGTGTCCACCGTGGTGTCCGAGGTGTTCGCCGAGTAGGCGGTCAGCTGGTGGCTGCGGTCGAGCGAGACCGTGACGTCGCCGCCGAAGACCGGCACCCCGCCGGAGGTCTGCTGGTAGTGGACGGTGCTGCCCCAGGGCTGGTCGAGCACCCGGGCGGAGCGCACCGTCTGCTCGCCCACCCCGGTCAGCGGGGCGAGGTGGCGCAGGTATGCGCGGGCCGCCGCGTCCGCGGAGCCCGTCGCCGGCACGTCGGCCGGGCGCGTGACCACGCGCGCGTCCCCCGCGCCGATGAAGGTGACCCGACCGCTGCGCTGGTCGTGCGCGATACGGGCCTGTCCGCGGGTGCGCGACAGGAGCTCGCGCACCAGGTCGGATCGGTGGTCGCCGCTGCGGGCCCGGGCGGCCGGGGTGGCCGACGCGGAGCCGGCTCCGGGCAGCAGCGCCAGCGCGGCGGCGACGATGGTGACAACGGTGATGGAGCGTGTTGGACGGCGCCGGGCCACGTGTCATTTCCCCCTGTTTGATGCGGTCGGGGAGATGGTGACAGATGGTGCGTCCGACAGGAAGCGGAACCGGCCGTTTCACAGGGAGTGCGGCGACCTGACCCGCCGGGCGGGCAGGCTCGGCCAGGGCCGCGTCGGCTCGCGGAAGGGCTCAGCCGGCCGGGGGCTCGTCCCCGCGCCGGCGCAGGTAGCGCTCGAACTCGCGGGCGATCGCCTCGCCGGAGGCCTCGGGCAGCTCGGCGGTGTCCTGGGCCTGCTCGAGGGACTGGACGTACTCCGCGACCTCGTCGTCGGACTCGGCGAGCTCGTCGACGCCGTGCTCCCAGGCCCGCGCCTGGTCGGAGAGGTCAGCGTGCGGGAGCGTGGTGTCGAGCAGCTCCTCGATCCGGGAGACGAGGCCCAGCGTGGCCTTGGGGGAGGGGGTGCCGCCGGCGTAGTGGGGCACCGCGGCCCAGACGGACAGCGACGGCAGCCCGGCCTGGGTCGCCGCGTCGGCAAGGACGCCGACGATGCCGGTCGGCCCTTCGTACTTGCTCGGCTCGAGGTCGAAGCGGTGGATGACGTCCTCGTGGTCGGAGGTCACCGTGATCGGGATCGGCCGCGTGTGCGGCACGTCGGCCAGCAGCGCGCCGACCGTGATGAACGTGCCGACCCCCATCTGCTGGGCGAACTCGAGCAGCTCGATCGTGAAGCTGCGCCAGCGGGTCGAGGGCTCGATCCCCTGGATGAGGATGACGTCGCGGTCCATCGAGGTCGACGTGGCCAGCAGGATGCGGGTGGTCGGCCAGCTGATCCGGCGCTGGCCGTCCTCGAGGACCACGCGGGGACGGTTGACCTGGAAGTCGTAGTAGTCCTCGGGGTCGATCGCGGCGATCGGCTCGGCGTTCCAGACCTCGGCCAGGTGCTCGACCGCGGCGGTCGCCGCCTCCCCGGCGTCGTTCCAGCCCTCGAACGCGGCGATCATGACCGGGTCGCGCAGCTCCGGGATGTCCTCGAGCTCGATCACCGGTGGCCTCCTGTCGGTGCGCCTGCACCTGGTCGTGGCGTGCGCCACACGCAACGTGTGGTCTGACCAGACTACGGAATGCCCCCCCGGCGGGCATGCGGCCCGCCGATAGACTCTGGGCCGGTTCCCCGAGTGCGAAGGTCCACCACATTGAGCAGCCGCTCCGACCTCTTCCGCAAGGCCCTCTCCGAGCGTGTCCTCGTCGCCGACGGCGCCATGGGCACCATGCTCCAGGCCGCCGACCCCAGCCTCGAGGACTTCGAGGGGCACGAGGGCTGCAACGAGGTCCTCAACGTCACCCGTCCCGACATCGTGCGCAGCGTCCACGAGGCCTACCTCGAGGTCGGCGTCGACGCCGTCGAGACCAACACCTTCGGCGCCAACCTGGGCAACCTCGGCGAGTACGACATCCAGGACCGCATCTACGAGCTGGCCGAGGCCGGCGCGCGGATCGCCGCCGAGGCCGTGGCCGCGTGGTCCACGCCCGAGCACCCGCGCTTCGCCATCGGCTCGGTGGGGCCGGGCACCAAGCTGCCCTCCCTGGGGCACGTCCCCTTCGCGACGCTGCGCGATGCGTATGCCGAGCAGGCGCGCGGGCTCGTCGACGGCGGCGCGGATGTCATCCTCATCGAGACCAGCCAGGACCTGCTGCAGGCCAAGGCCGCGGTCATCGGCGCCAAGCGGGCGCTCCGGGCCGCCGGCGAGGACCTGCCGGTCATCGTGCAGGTCACCGTCGAGACGACCGGCACGATGCTCATGGGCTCCGAGATCGGCGCGGCGCTGACCGCCCTGGAGCCGCTGGGGAGCGACGCGATCGGCCTCAACTGCGCCACCGGCCCGACCGAGATGAGCGAGCACCTGCGCCACCTGGCCAAGCACGCCCGCATCCCCGTCACCTGCATGCCCAACGCGGGCCTGCCGATGCTGACCAAGGAGGGCGCGGCATACCCGCTGACGCCGCAGGAGCTGGCGGCGGCGCACGAACAGTTCACCGCGGAGTTCGGCCTGTCCCTGGTGGGCGGCTGCTGCGGCACCACGCCGGCCCACCTGGAGCAGGTCGTCAAGGCCGTCGGCGGCCAGCCCGTCGCGCCGCGCCGGCCCCGCCCCGAGCCGGGGGTGGCCTCGCTCTACCAGGCGGTTCCGTTCCGTCAGGACGCCTCGTTCCTGTCCATCGGTGAGCGCACGAACGCCAATGGTTCCAAGGCTTTCCGCGAGGCGATGCTCGACCAGCGATGGGACGAGTGCGTCGAGATCGCCCGGGACCAGACCCGCGACGGTGCGCACCTGCTCGACGTGTGCGTGGACTACGTGGGGCGCGACGGCGTCGACGACATGCGCTCGGTGGTCAGCCGGCTGGCGACCTCCTCGACGCTGCCGCTGGTGCTCGACTCCACCGAGCCCGCGGTCGTCGAGGCCGGCCTGGAGCTGCTCGGCGGTCGCGCGGTCGTCAACTCGGTCAACTACGAGGACGGCGACGGCGAGGGCTCCCGGTTCCGCCGGATCATGCCGGTGGTGCGCGAGCACGGCGCGGCGGTGGTCGCCCTGACCATCGACGAGGACGGTCAGGCCCGCACCCGCGAGCACAAGGTGGCCGTGGCCAACCGGCTGATCGAGGCGCTGACAGGCGAGTGGGGGATGCAGGTCAGCGACATCGTCGTCGACACCCTCACCTTCCCGATCGCCACCGGCCAGGAGGAGACCCGCCGCGACGCCATCGAGACGATCGAGGCGATCCGCGAGATCAAGCGGCGCCACCCCGACGTGCAGACGACGCTCGGTGTCTCCAACGTCTCCTTCGGCCTCAAGCCCGCGGCGCGGGTGGTGCTCAACTCGGTGTTCCTGCACGAGTGCGTCAAGGCCGGCCTGGACTCGGCGATCGTGCACGCCGCCAAGATCATCCCCGTGGCGCGCATCCCCGAGGACCAGCGCGAGGTCGCCCTGGACCTGGTCCACGACCGGCGTCGCTGGGCGGGGGAGCCCGGGGAGAGCGAGCTGCTCTACGACCCGCTGGCGCGGCTGCTGGAGCTCTTCGAGGGCGTGGACTCGGCCTCCCTCAAGGCTTCCCGGGCCGACGCGCTGGCCGCGCTGCCGCTGGAGAAGCGCCTGGAGCAGCGGATCGTCGACGGCGAGCGGCAGGGCCTCGAGGTCGACCTGCAGGCCGCCCTCGACAAGGGCCTGACCGCCCTCGACGTCATCAACGACAACCTGCTGGCCGGCATGCGCACGGTCGGTGAGCTGTTCGGCAAGGGCGAGATGCAGCTGCCGTTCGTGCTGCAGTCCGCCGAGGTGATGAAGGCCGCGGTGGCCTGGCTCGAGCCGCACATCGAGGGCTCCGGTGACGGCGCCCGGGAGGCCAAGGCCCGCATCGTCCTGGCCACGGTCAAGGGCGACGTCCACGACATCGGCAAGAACCTCGTCGACATCATCCTGAGCAACAACGGCTTCGACGTGGTCAACATCGGCATCAAGCAGCCGGTCTCGGAGATCATCCGCGCCGCCGAGGAGCACGACGCCGACGCGATCGGCATGAGCGGGCTTCTGGTGAAGTCGACCGTGGTCATGAAGGAGAACCTTGAGGAGCTCAACTCCCGTGGCCTGGCGGCGCGCTGGCCGGTGCTGCTCGGCGGGGCCGCCCTGACCCGGGCCTACGTCGAGAACGACCTCGCCGAGGTCTACGAGGGCCAGGTCCGCTACGCCCGCGACGCGTTCGAGGGGCTGCGCCTCATGGACGCCGTGGCGGCGGCCAAGACCAACCCGGAGCTGTCCGTCGAGGACGCGCTGCCGGAGCTGCGCAAGCGCCGGGTACGCCAGGTGGCGACGACGGAGACCGACGACGCGGCCCTCACGGACACGACGCGCTCGGACGTGGCGACCGACAACAGCATCCCGACGCCGCCGTTCTGGGGCACCCGGGTCGTCAAGGGGGTCGCGCTGGCCGACTACGCGGCCTACCTCGACGAGCGGGCGACGTTCCTGGGCCAGTGGGGCCTGAAGGGCTCCCGGGGCGAGGGCGGGCAGTCCTACGAGGAGCTCGTCGAGACCGAGGGCCGGCCGCGGCTGCGCATGTGGCTGGACCGCGTCAAGACCGACAACCTGCTCGAGGCGGCCGTGGTCTACGGCTACTTCCCCTGCTACAGCGAGGGCAACGAGGTCGTCGTCCTGCACCATGAGGGCGAGCTCGAGGGTCAGGAGCGGGCCCGGTTCCGCTTTCCGCGCCAGCGCCGCGACCGGCGCCTGTGCCTGGCCGACTTCTTCCGCAGCAAGGAGGCGTGGGAGGCCGACGGGCAGCCGGACGTCATCGCCTTCCACCTCGTCACCATGGGCGCCAAGGTGGCGGAGGCGACCGCGGAGCTGTTCTCCCGCAACGCCTATCGCGACTACCTCGAGCTGCACGGCCTGTCGGTGCAGCTGACGGAGGCGCTGGCGGAGATGTGGCACGCCCGGGTGCGTGAGGAGCTCGGGTTCGGCACCGAGGACGACCCGGAGCTCGGCGGCATCCTGCGCCAGGCCTACCGTGGGTCCCGCTACTCCTTCGGCTACCCGGCCTGCCCGGACCTCGAGGACCGGGCCACGCTCGTCGAGCTGCTCGACCCTTCGCGGATCGGCGTGAGCCTGTCCGAGGAGCTGCAGCTGCACCCCGAGCAGTCCACCGACGCGCTCGTCGTCCACCACACGGAAGCCAAGTACTTCAACGCGACATGAGTCAGCCCGCCGCTTCTTCGCACCTGCCCGCCGCCGTCCTGTGGGACATGGACGGCACCCTCGTCGACACCGAGCCGTACTGGATTGCCGAGGAGCATGCCCTCGTCGAGGCTCACGGGGGAGTGTGGACCGACGAGCACGCCCACCAGCTCGTCGGCAACGACCTGATGGTGTCCGCGGAGTACATCCGCGGACACTCGCCGATCTCGTTGTCCCCGTTGGAGATCATCGAGGAGCTGCTGGCCGGCGTGGTGCGACGCGTCAAGGAGCACGTCCCGTGGCGGCCGGGTGCCCGCGAGCTGCTCCACGGCCTGGTCGAGCACGGCGTCCCGTGC
>NZ_DASVZH010000239.1:0-12277 GCF_036391795.1 Oryzihumus sp. | reverse complement strand
GACGCCCTGACCTTCTGCTCGCTGACGCCGACCCCGGGCATGCCACATGCCCGGCCGTCGCGGGCCGGGTGCGGGGCGGGGGGCTCAGGTGTGCCAGGTGACCCCGGTGCCGGTGACGGTCGCGGTCCAGCCGCGCTGGTGGACGATCGTGTGGTGCCGCCCGCACACCAGCGCCGCGTTGGCCACGTCGGTGGCCCCGCCGTTGGCCCAGTGGGTGACGTGGTGCCCGTCGCACCACCACGGCGGCGCGTTGCACCCGGGGATGGTGCAGCCGCCGTCCCGCAGCCACAGGTACCGCAGCTGGGCCGGGGTGAACAGGCGCCGGCTGCGCCCGAGGTCCAGCACCTCGCCCCTGGGTGCCGAGCACGACCGGGATGAGGGTGGCGTCGCAGGCGATCCGGCGCACCGTCTCCGGCGCCAGCAGGGTCCCGTCGCCCGGCGTCGTCCCGGTGCCCAGCACGGTGCCGGACCCGCAGGCGTCCCTGAGGTCCTCGTAGTTCATCGTCACGAAGAGCTGCGCCTTGGTCTGGGCCGGGGCGTCCCCACCCGCCGCGGCCGACCGGCGCAGCACCTGCACCAGGGCGTCACCCCGGCGCTGGTCGCTGCTGCGCAGGTCGGCGACCCCGTCGACCGGGTTCGGTGCGGACAGCGGCCCGATCGCGGCCTCCAGCACGCTGGCGCCCTCGGGGTCCAGCCGCAGCAGGTACTCCACCATCCCGTCATCACCGCGGCCCGGGGACAGGGACACCCCGTGCCGGAGCCGGTCCTGGCGGACCTGGAACTCATCCTGGCGCCCGTAGGTGGCGATGATCCGCTCCCGCAACCCCCGGATCTCCTTCGGCCCTGACTCTTCAGCTACGGCGAGGAACCCCGCCCACACCGTGCCCACCGCCTCCCGCGTCAGTCGGGGGCCCAGCTTGGCCAGCTCCGCCAACGCCACCGCCGCGCCGCGGACCCCGACCCGCCCGGACAGCACGCACGAACGCAGCCGCTGCACCGACCCGTGGTCCAGCACCTGCACCGCCCCGGCCCCGACCGGGCGCCCGAGGCACGCCTGGGCGACCTTGACCAGGTCCGCGGCACCGCCGCAGCGGTAGGACGGCGCCCACTCCAGCACCCACCCCGCCGCCGACGCACACGTGGCGGAGGACACCTCCCCGCGCTCCAGCGCCTCGGCCAGGGTCGCGACCTGCCCGGCCTCACACCCCCGCCGCAGCGCGTCCAGCTCGGCGAAGAACGGGCCCAGCTCGGCACCCACCCCCTGGTGCAGCACCCCCTCCACCCCGGCCAGCGCCGCGGTCACCGCCTGCACCAGCTCCCGCCGCTGCGCCAAAGTCAGGTCAGCGCCCGGATCGACCTCAACCAGACCGGGTCGGCGCTCTCCCCCCGCGGCGGGCACGCTACCGGAGCCGCTGGCCGCGGCCCCCTGACGACGATCCCCCTGATGCATGGTTCGAACATACATTCGACCACCGACAGGCCTCGCAGTTCATCCACGGCGGAGGCGTGATGGCCGCCTGGTGCGTACGCGGCATACGGAGAGGCTGCAGGGAGGTGAGGTTAAAGGCTTGGTCAGGGCTGCCCGCCGACCGTTGACCCCGATTCTGTGACGTGAGTAACTTCCGAAACGAATGCATAGTCGGTGAATCGTTGACATCCCGGAGGCGTCATGCCGCAGTCCTTCCCGTCCCGACGGCTCGTCTCCGCGGCGCTTGCCGGCGGTCTCGGCCTCACCCTTGCGGCCGCTTCGGTGGCTCCCGCCCAGGCCCGTGAGGAGCACGGCCCCCGCGGCCCGCTGCAACAGGCTCTGAGCCGGATGTCGTTGGAGGAGAAGGTCGGTCAGCTCTTCGTCCAGAACGTCTACGGCTCCGACGCGACCACGCCCGACTCGCGCAACATCCCGCTCTACGGCGTGGCCAGCCCGGCCGAGGTGGTGAAGAAGTACCACCTCGGCGGCGTCATCTACTTCGCCTGGACCGACAGCGTGAAGAACCCGCAGCAGATCACCGGCCTGTCCAACGGGCTCCAGCAGGCGGCGCGGGAGAGCGGCGCCCACATCCCGCTGCTCATCGGCACCGACCAGGAGCAGGGCGTCGTCACCCGGATCGGCCCACCGGCCACGCAGTTCCCGGGGTCCATGGCGCTCGGCGCCGGGCGCTCCACCGACGACGCGCGCACCGCCGCCGCGATCACCGGCCAGGAGCTCAAGGCCATGGGTATCACCACGGACTACGCCCCGGACGCCGACGTCAACGTCAACCCGCTCAACCCGGTGATCGGCACGCGCTCCTTCTCCTCGCACACGGACCTCGTCTCGCAGATGGTCACCGCGCAGGTGAAGGGCTACCAGGAGGACGGGGGCATCTCGGCCACCGCAAAGCACTTCCCGGGCCACGGCGACACCGCCACCGACAGCCACACCGGCCTGCCGGTCATCACCCACACCCGCCAGCAGTGGGAGACCGTGGATGCGCCGCCGTTCCAGGCCGCGATCAAGGCGGGGGTCGACGAGATCATGACCGCGCACCTGCTCGTGCCGGCGCTCGACCCCTCGGGCGACCCGGCGACGCTGAGCAAGCCGATCCTCACCGGCATCCTGCGCGACGAGCTCCACTACCGAGGCGTCATCACGACCGACTCCCTCGCCATGCAGGGGGTTCGCGACAAGTACGGCGACGCGGAGGTGGCCGTCCGGGCGATCCTCGCCGGGGCCGACCAGCTGCTCATGGCGCCGGCGATGGACGACGCCTACAACGCGGTCCTGGGTGCGGTGCGCTCCGGCCGGATCAGCCAGAAGCGACTCGACGAGAGCGTCGGCCGGATCCTCACGCTGAAGTGGAAGCGCGGCGTCTTCGCCCACTCCTGGACCGACCCCGCCAAGGTCTCCGGCGTCGTCGGCACACCCGAGCACCTCGCCACCGCGAACGCCATCACCGACCGCACCGGCACCCTGGTCGCCAACGACGACAAGACCCTGCCGTATGCAGCGGGCGGCAAGAAGGTGCTCGTCACCGGCTACGGGGTGGGCACCACGCAGACGCTGGCCGACGGGCTGGCCAGGCGGGGCGCGACGACCCAGACCGTCCAGACCGGCAGCGCCCCCAGCGACGCGGCGATCGCCTCCGCAGTGGCCGCGGCCGCCGACAAGGACGCCGTCGTCGTCACCACGATGAAGGCCTGGGACACCACGGTCACCGACCCCAAGGCCGGCCAGCAGCGGCTCGTCCAGCAGCTGCTCGCCACCGGCAAGCCGGTGATCGTCGTCGCGGTCCGCGACCCGTACGACATCGCGTACCTGCCGGGCGTGAAGACCTACCTGGCGACCTACTCCTACAGCCCGGTCGCGATCGAGTCCGCGGTGCGGGTCATCACCGGCGAGGTCGCCCCCAGCGGCAAGCTCCCCGTCGACATCCCGGCCAAGGGTGACCCGCAGAGGGTCCTCTACCCCTTCGGCCACGGCCTCACCTACTGACGACCCACCGACCACGAGGACGTCTCCACCATGAGCGAGATCAACCGCCGCCGGCTGCTCGGCGCCGCCGGGCTCGGGCTGGCCGCGCTGCCCCTGTCCGCCACCGCCGCGCGCGCCGCCGGCGACACCCGCAGCGACGAGGACTCGGGCCGCATCGGCCTCGGACCGGGCACCGTCACCACCGGCGCCGAGCGCCAGGCCCGCGACGGCTGGTCGGAGCTGCGCGGCCAGCGGGTCGGCATCATCACCAACCCGACGGGGATCCTGCGCGACCGGCGCAGCATCGTCGACGAGATGGTCGGCTCCGGCGCCGTCAACGTGGTCGCGGTGTTCGGCCCGGAGCACGGCTTCCGCGGCACCGCCCAGGCGGGGTCGAGCGAGGGCACCAGCACCGACCCGCGCACCGGGGTGACCGTCTACGACGCGTACGGCGCCTCCGCCGACAAGCTCGCCGGGATGTTCCGCACCGCCCGGGTCGAGACCGTCGTCTTCGACATCCAGGACGTCGGCGCCCGCTTCTACACCTACATCTGGACCATGTACACGGCGATGCGCGCCGCCGTCGCGACCGGGGCCCGCTTCGTCGTCCTCGACCGGCCCAACCCGGTCGGCGGCACGGCCCGCGGCCCGATGATGACGAAGCCGTGGGAGAGCGGCGTCGGGCTCAAGGAGATCGTCCAGGCGCATGGCATGTCCGTCGGCGAGCTGGCCCGGTTCTTCGACGGTGAGTTCCTCCAGGAGGACGCAGGGGGTCGCCTCGCGGAGCTCACCGTCGTCGCCGTCCGCGGCTGGCGCCGCGACGTGCCGTATGCCGGGACCGGGCTCCCCTGGGTCATGCCCAGCCCCAACATGCCGACGCCCGACACCGCCCTGGTCTACCCGGGCATGGGCATGTTCGAGGGCACCCTGCTGTCCGAGGGGCGCGGCACGACCCGCCCGTTCGAGCTCATCGGCGCGCCGTGGGCGGACTACCGCTGGGCCGAGCGGCTCAGCGCGCTCGACCTGCCCGGCACCGCCTTCCGCGAGGCCTACTTCACCCCGACCTTCAACAAGTTCGTCAACACCGTCTGCGGCGGGGTGCAGGTCGAGGTCACCGACCCGCGCCGGTTCGACCCCCTGCGGGTGGGCGTCGAGATGCTCGTCGCGGCCAAGGCGCTCTACCCCCAGTTCGGGTGGCGCTACGACGGCTACGACCCGGCCCGGCCGTACTGGATCGACAAGATCACCGGCTCGACCCGCCTGCGCGACATGGTCAGCGCGGGCGCCTCCGCCGACGAGGTGACCGGAGCCTGGGCGCAGGAGCTCGCTGCGTTCGAGCGCGCCCGTCAGCCCTACCTGCTCTACCCCGGGGCGTGAGCCGGCGGTGACCTCACGACGCCCCCTGGGGGCCGGCCTGCTCGCCCTCGTGGTTGGCTGCTCGGTCATGGCGACCACCCCGGCGACCGCCTCCGCCGCGAAGTCCGCTTCCACCCCGGCAGCGGCGTCCCACGACGACACCCGCCGCAGCGGCCGGTACGACGCGCCCTTCACGGGGTTCGCCCCCGCCGGCACGGTGCTGCGCCAGCGCACCCCGGAGCAGCTCGGCATGGACCCCGCACCCCTCGACGCCAGCTTCGCCCGGATCCGGGGATGGGAGGAGCCGAGCGGCTCCACCCACCCGCTGTATGCCGGGGCGGTCGCCCTCGTGGGCCATGACGCGGCCGTCGTGCGCACCGAGGCGAGCGGCTGGGCGTTGCGCTACGCCGACGCGCGGGGCACCGAGCTGCCCCGCGACCAGTGGCAGCCGATGCGCGAGGACACCCTGTTCGACCTGGCCTCGGTGTCCAAGCTGTTCACCTCGATCATGGTGATGCAGCAGGTCGAGCGCGGCGCGATCGACCTCGACGCCCCGGTCGCGACCTACCTGCCGGCGTTCGCCGCCAACGGCAAGGGCGCCATCACGGTGCGCCAGTTGCTGACGCACACCTCCGGCCTGCCGGGCTGGCTCCCGCTGTGGAGCGCCCGCCCCGACAAGGCCTCCCGGATCCAGATGGTGATGGACGCCAGGCCCACCCACGCGCCCGGCACGACCTACCTGTACTCCGACCTCAACCTCATCACGCTGGGGGTCCTCGTCGAGCAGCAGACCGGTCAGGGCCTGGACCAGGTGCTGCGCGAGAGGGTCACCGGCCCGCTGGGCATGACCGACACGGGCTACAACCCGGCGGACAGACAGCGCGCCGCCGCCACCGAGTTCGAGGCCAGCCCGCCGCGCGGGATGGTGCAGGGCGAGGTCCACGACGAGAATGCCTGGTCCCTCGGCGGCGTCGCAGGCCACGCGGGGGTGTTCTCCACCGCGCACGACCTGGCGGTCCTGGCCCAGGCGCTCCTCAACGGCGGCACCTACCGCGGCCACCGCGTCCTGGGCGAGGACAGCGTGCGCCAGATGACCACCAACCTGAACCAGGCCTTCCCCGGTGACTCGCACGGACTGGGCTTCGAGCTCGACCAGCGCTGGTACATGTCCGGCCTGTCCAGCCCGACCACCGCCGGGCACACCGGCTTCACCGGCACCTCGATCGTCATCGACTTCATGTCGCGCTCCTTCGCGATCCTGCTGACCAACCGGGTCCACCCGACCCGGAGCTGGGGCAGCAACAACCCCGCCCGCCGGGAGATCGCGCAGGGCCTGGCGCTCTCCCTGGGCGTCGAGCCCCGGCACGGGCGGACCGAGTGGTGGAGCGGCACCGCCGACGCCGCGACGTCGACGCTGACCACGCCTGTCCTGGCCGACGCCGGGCCCTCCCGGCTCTCGTTCGACCTCTTCGTCGACACCGAGGAGACGGACCCGCTGACCCTGGAGTCCAGCGCCGACGGCGGACAGACGTGGACCCCCCTCCCGTTCACGGTGCGGGACCGGGGTGAGGTCCGCAGCACCGACGGCACGGTCGCCACCAGCGGCACCCGCCGGTGGGTCCAGGCCGCGGCCGAGGTGCCGGCCGGGCCGGTCCAGGTGCGGTGGCGTTACACGACCGATGCCCTGTATGCCGGTCGCGGGGTCTTCGTCGACGGGGTCCGGGTCGTGGGCGGCCGGGGAGTGCTGCTGGACTCCGAGCGCCAGCCCGATGCGCTTGTTGCACAAGGCTGGTCCGTGGTGAGCCGGTAGGTCGTAGGGTCAAGTCGTGACCTCCACTCCGGACCCCCAACCCGTGGCGAACCCGACCGGGGCGACGTCCCTGCTGGTGCGCCTGCGCGCCGTGCGTCCGACGCTGTCGCCCGCGGAGGACCGTGTCGCCGAACGGGTCCTGGCCGACGCCCGGGCGGCGGCCGCGCTGACCATCAGCGAGCTCGCGGCCGCGGCCGAGACGTCGGAGACCACCGTCCTGCGCTTCTGCAAGCGCCTGGGGCTCCCCGGCTACCCGCAGCTGCGCCTGGCCCTGGCCGAGGAGTCGGCCCAGCCACGCACCGTCGCGGCACCCAAGAGCGACATCAGCGCCGAGGACTCCGTCGACGACGTCATCCGCAAGATCGCCTTTGCCGACGCCAGCGCCGTGGAGGAGACCGCCGACCAGCTCGACCGCGCGACCCTCACCGAGGCCGCCCGGCGCATCGCCGCGGCCCGGCGGGTGGACGTGTGCGGCTCAGGTGCCAGCGGGGTCGTCGCCGCCGACCTCCAGCAGAAGCTGCACCGCATCGGCGTGGTGGCGTTCGCCTGGAGCGACCCGCACATCGCCCTGACCAGCGCGGCCCTGCTGCAGGAGGGCGACGTCGCCGTGGGCGTCTCGCACAGCGGCACGACCCGCGAGACCCTGGAGGCCCTGGAGCTGGCCAAGTCCCGCGGCGCGACGACCGTGGCCATCACCAACTTCCCGTACTCCCCGCTGGCCAGGGCCGCCGACCTGGTCCTGACCACCGCCGCCCGGGAGACCTCGCTGCGCTCGGGCGCCACCGCCAGCCGCATCGCCGCGCTGACCGTCGTGGACTGCCTCTACATCGCCGTGGCGCAGCGGAACCTGCCCGACGCGCTCAAGGCCGTGCGGTCCACCCGCAGCGCCGTCTCGGGACACCATCTCGAAAGTCATTGACACCGTTGACGCGCTGTTGGTGAGAAAGTAACCTCCGGGTCGTGATCAACGACGCGGTGGCCGGAGCTCCCGAGGTCTCGGTGACGGCTCCGACCGAGGAGCGTCATCCGGGCACCCACACGATCGATGCGATGAGCACGCTGGAGCTGCTGCGCACGATCAACGCCGAGGACGCGCGTGTGGCCCCGGCCGTGGCCGACGTCCTGCCCGAGCTGGCCCGCGCCGTCGACGCGGCCGTCACCCGGCTCCGCTCCGGCGGGGCGGTGCACTACTTCGGCGCCGGCACCTCCGGCCGCCTGGCCGTCCTCGACGCCGCCGAGCTGCTGCCGACGTTCAACGCCCCCGAGGGCCTGTTCGTGGCCCACCATGCCGGCGGCCCGGAGGCCCTGCTGCGCGCGGTGGAGAACGTCGAGGACGACGCCGCGCTCGGGGCCCGGGAGGCGTCGGAGCTGACCTCCGGTGACGTCGCGGTCGGGCTGACCGCCTCCGGCCGCACCCCCTTCGTCAGGGGAGCGCTCGAGACCGCCCGCGCCCGCGGCGCGCTCACCGTGCTCGTGACCGCCAACCCCCAGGCCGAGCTGGCCGGGCTGGCCGACCACCTGCTGGCCCCCGACACCGGCCCCGAGGTCATCACCGGCTCCACCCGGCTCAAGGCCGGCACGGCCCAGAAGCTGGTCCTCAACAGCTTCTCGACGGCGGTCATGGTCCGCCTGGGCCGCACCTGGTCCAACCTCATGGTCGACGTCGTCGCGACCAACGCCAAGCTCCGTGGGCGGGTGGTCCGCATCCTGTGCGAGGCCAGCGGCGCCGACGAGGCCTCCGCCCGGTCCGCCCTCGTGGCGGCTGGGGGCCAGCTCAAGCCCGCGCTCGTGAGCCTGCTGGCCGGCATACCGGTCGAGGGGGCGCGCGAGGCGATCGAGACACACCACGGGTCGGTTGCCGCAGCCTTGCGGGCCGTCCAGCACACTGCGCAGGCACACGAACAGGAGACAGGGCAATGGCAATGACGAACCGACGTGGCTGGGCCGCGGTCGCGATGGTTGCGGGCGCGCTGGCGCTCTCGGCGTGCGCGCCCTCGAGCTCCTCGACCGGCGGCTCGGGCTCCGGGGGCGACACCACCATCTCGGTGTGGTCGTGGCGGACCGAGGACGTCGCGGCGTACAACGACATCTTCGCCGTCTACGAGAAGTCCCACCCCGGCGTGAAGGTGGACTTCAAGGCGTTCAAGAACACCGAGTACAACCAGATCCTCACCACCGGCCTGGCCGGCTCCGGAGGCCCGGACGTCGCGCAGGTCCGCTCCTACGGCCAGCTCCAGCCGACCGTCGCCGCCGGCAGCCTCGTGCCGCTGGACGGCAAGGTCGACCTGTCCGGCTGGGACGCCAACGTCGTCAAGAGCGCCCAGGGCAAGGACGGCAAGACGTATGCCGTGCCGCTGGCCAAACAGACCCTGCAGATGTTCTACAACCAGGACCTCTTCACCAAGGCCGGCGTGAAGCCGCCGACCACGTGGGCCGAGTTCATCGACCTCAACAAGAAGCTCAAGGCCTCCGGCGTGACGCCGATGGCGGTCGGGGCCAAGGACTCCTGGACCCTGCCGATCGTGCACGAGGTCGTCGGCGCCTCGACCTTCGGCGGCGCGAGCTTCGAGAAGGCCGTGATGTCCGGGCAGAAGACCTTCACCGACCCGGCGTGGGTGTCCTCGGTCAAGGCGATCAGCGACCTCAAGCCCTACCTGCCGGACAGCGCGGTCGGCGTGGCCTACACCGACGCCCAGGTCCTGTTCACCTCGGGCAAGGCCGCGATGTTCCCCGGTGGCTCCTTCGAGCTCGGCTTCTTCCAGAAGCAGAACCCGGGCCTGAAGCTGGGCGTCTTCCAGGTGCCCGGTCCGGCGGAGTCGACCCCGAGCACGCCCGGCTACGCCGACGGCTCCTTCGGTGTCTCGGCGAAGTCCGACGCGCAGAAGGCCAGCCTCGACCTGGTGAAGTGGATGTCCACCAAGGAGTTCGGCCAGCTCGTCGCCGACAAGGTCAAGCAGCTCTCCGCCGTGCCCGGCGTGACCTACAACGACCCGCTGCTCAAGCAGATGGCCGACGCCTACGCCAAGAACCCCTCGCCGTACCTGCTGCTGACCGACTTCCGCTACGGGACGCCCACCGGCACCGACCTGCTCGGCACCGGCGTCCAGGAGCTGCTGCTCGGCAAGAAGGACGCCGCCGCGGTCAGCAAGGACCTGCAGACCGGCGTCTCCCAGTGGTTCAAGCCCCAGCCCTGAGAGTGAGCGCATGACCCGCCGCAGCGGCCTGTTCTTCGTCGCCCCCGCGCTGATCCTCTTCGGGATCTTCGTGCTCTACCCGATGGCGTCCGCCCTCAGCTACGCGTTCTTCTCGTGGCAGGGCACGGCGCGTGGGGGCTTCGCGGGACTGGACAACTTCCATGCGCTCTTCACCCAGGAGCCGTTCAGGAGCCAGCTGCCGCGGGCCTTCGGCCACAACCTGGCGTTCTTCGCCGGGACGATGGTCGTGCAGAACACCCTCGGGCTGGGCATCGCCGTCCTGCTGCACCGCCGGCCCCGGACCCGGCGGGCGCTGCAGACCCTCTACGCGATGCCCTACCTGGTCAGCCCGATCGTCATCGGCTACCTGTGGACGCTGCTGCTGTCGCCGACGTTCGGCCCGGTCAACGCCCTGCTCCGGCAGGTCGGCCTGGGCAGCCTGGCGGTGCCGTGGCTGGGTGACCCCGGCACCGCGCTGTGGGTGGTCATCCTCGTGAGCGCCTGGCAGTGGGTCGGCTTCCCCGTCCTGCTCTATGGCGCCGCCCTGGGTGGTGTGCCGGAGGAGCTGTCCGAAGCCGCGCGGGTCGACGGCGCCAGCCACTGGCAGACGTTCCGCTCGATCGTCTTCCCGCTGCTGGTGCCGGCGATCGGCACGGTCAGCGTGCTGACCTTCATCTTCGCCATGGAGGCGTTCGCGCTGCCCTACGCCCTCGGCGGGTCGACCGGAAACCCAGCGGGCGCAACGGACTTCATGTCGCTGCTGTTCTACCGCACCGCCTTCGAGAACGGCTCGACCAACGCGATCGGGGTGTCCTCGGCGATGGCCACGTTGCTGTTCGCCGTCATCTTCGGCGGTGCCGTCATCGCGACGCGGGTCCTGCGTCGCACCGAGGAGCGGATCGCCGGATGACCACCACCCTCGTCCCGGGCACCGACCGCGCGAGCCGGCCCACCGGCATACCGGCACCGTCGCCGCGCGGGCGCAAGCCGCGCCCGGTCGGCGGCCTGGTCGGCAGCGTCGCGCTGTGGGCCTACGCCGTCGGCGCGCTGGTGCCGCTGGTCCTGATGGTGCTCAACTCCTTCCGCACCACCGCCGACCTCTACAACAAGCCGCTGTCGGTGCCGTGGCCGCCGTCGGTCGACAGCTACAAGGTCGCCTGGACCGAGGGACACTTCGGCGACTACTTCCTCAACTCGCTGCTCGTCACGGTCGGCGCGGTGGTGCTGTCCACGGCGGTCTCGACGATGGCCGCCTACGCCCTGGCCCGGACCCGCTCGCGGATCTTCTCGGTGCTGGAGTCGGTGTTCGTCAGCGGGCTGATGCTGCCGATCCACCTGGCGATCCTGCCGGTGTTCTACCTGCTCGACGGCATGCGCCTGGTCGACTCCCGGTTCGGGCTGATGCTGGTCTACGCCGCCGCCGGGGTGCCGTTCTCGGTCTTCGTGCTCACCACGTTCTTCCGCCAGCTGCCGCCCGAGCTGGAGGAGGCCGCGACCATCGACGGCGCCAACACGTGGCAGACGTTCGTGCGGATCATGGTGCCGCTGGTCAAGCCGGCGGTCGCGACCGTCGTCGTCTTCCGCTTCGTGCCGATCTGGAACGACTTCCTCTTCCCGCTGGTGCTGCTGCGCTCCCGCGAGAAGTACACCGTGCCGGTCGGCCTCACCAGCTTCTTCGGCGAGTACTCCACCAACTGGTCGGCGCTGTTCGCCGGGCTCGTCATCGCGACCGTGCCGCTGATCCTGCTCTTCCTCGTCGCCACCAAGCAGATCGTCGCCGGGCTCACCGCCGGCATGAGCAAGTGACCTCGTGACCGTCGTCCTCGGCGTCGACGTCGGCGGCTCCGGGATGCGCGTCGCCTGGGCGAACGGATCCGCCCGCGGCGCAAGGGTGCTCGCCGACGGGGCGCACATCGGCCCGGGTGGCATCGACGTCCCCGCGCTGCTGCCCGTCCTGTCCGCGTATGCCGCGCAGCTCCCCTGCGCGCCCGACGTGGTGGTCTGGTCCATGCGGGGCCTGACGACGCTGGCGGATCCTGCCGACGTGCTCAAGCACGTCGCGTCGGCGGTCGCTGCCCGCCGCGTGGTCGTCACCAGCGACGCGGTGGCGAGCCTCGTCGGGGCCCTGGGGGAGGTCCGGCCCGGCGCGGTGCTGGCGGCCGGCACCGGCGCGGTCATGCTGGCCACCGACTTCGACGGGGTGTGGCACCGCGGCGACGGCTGGGGGCACGTGCTGGGGGACCGGGGCTCGGGGGCGTGGATCGGGCTGCAGGGGCTGCAGGCCGCGCTGCGCCACCGTGACGGCCTCGACGACGGCTCGGCCGCCCTGCTCGGGGCGGTGACCGACCTGTGGGGGGACCCCTACACCTGGCCGCGGGCGGTCATGACCAGCTCCAGCGCGCCGGCGGAGCTGGCGGCGCTGGCCCCGGTGGTCGGCGCGCTGGCGCCCACGGACCCGGCGGCGGC
>NZ_DASVZH010000238.1:0-6119 GCF_036391795.1 Oryzihumus sp. | reverse complement strand
CGCCGACCCGCCCCGCGCCAGCCGGCGACGGACAGGTCGAACTTGGCCACGAGCCGGTCGGTGAAGGGAGAGGAGCTCATCCGGGCCAGGCGCACCGGGGTGTCGCTGCGGCAGACCTCGATCCGGGCGCCCGGCGGGAGCTCGACCATGCGCGCCCCGTCGCACCACAGGACGCCGGAGCCCTCGGTGTCGGCGAGCACCTCGACGGCCAGCCGGGAGCTCGGCCCGACGACCAGCGGCCGGGCGAAGAGGGCGTGTGCAGCCAGCGGGACGACCATCATCGCCTCGACGTCGGGCCACACGACGGGGCCCCCGGCGGAGAACGCGTAGGCCGTCGACCCGGTTGGCGTGGCCATCACGACCCCGTCGCAGCCCCAGGTCGAGAGCGGGCGGCCGTCGACCTCGACGATGAGCTCGAGCATCCGCTCCCGCGCGGCCTTCTCGACGGTGACCTCGTTGAGCGCCCAGCTGGCGGCGATGAGCTCGCCATCGTGGTGCGCGCGCACCTCGAGGGTCATCCGCTCTTCGACCGCGTAGTCGCGGGACACGATGCGCTCGACGGTCTCCTGCAGGTCCTCGCGCTCGGCCTCGGCGAGGAAGCCGACGTGCCCGAGGTTGACCCCGAGCAGCGGGGCGTCGGTGCCGCGGGACATGGCGGCCCCGCGCAGGATGGTGCCGTCGCCGCCGAGCACACAGACGAGCTCGCAGCCGCGGGCCGGGTCGGCGGGGTCGGCCAGCACCACGTTGGGGTTGTGCCCCAGGTGGACCGCCTCCGCCTCCTCGGGCAGCAGGGCCACCTCGATGCCTGCCGCGTGCAGACGCGCCGCGACGTCACCCGCAAGGTGCTGGGCCTCGGGGCGGCGGGGGTGGGCCACCAGCAGGATGCGACGCGTCACGTCAGCCCTTCCGTCGAGAGGCGCTCGGCCTGGTCGGCGACCTCGCGCGGGCTCAGCGCGGCGACGTCGCGGGACGTGCACCAGAGTAGGTACTCACGGTTGCCGTTGGTGCCCCGGATCGGGCTGCCGTGCAGCGCGACCGGGCGCAGCCCCGCCTGCACAGCCGCCGCGGCGACGTCGGTGATGGCCCGCGCGCGGTCGGGCGCGCTGCGCACCAGCCCACCCCGGCCGAGCCGTTCGCGCCCGACCTCGAACTGCGGCTTGACCAGCACCACGAGGTCGCCGCCCGGGGCGGTCAGTGCCGCGAGCGCCGGCATCACCGTGCGCAGCGAGATGAAGCTGAGGTCGGCGACCACCAGGGCCGCGGGGCCTCCGATGGAGGCCGGGTCCAGGTCACGCACGTTGGTGCCCGACCACTCGGTCACCCGCGGGTCGCCGGCGAGCTCCGCGACGAGCTGGCCGTGCCCGACGTCGACCGCCTCGACGTGGACGGCGCCACGGGCCAGCAGCACCTGGGTGAAGCCACCGGTGGAGGCACCGACGTCGATGCACCGCTTCCCCTGCGCGGACAGGCCGCGGTCGGCGAACTCGTCCAGGGCGGTCAGCAGCTTGTATGCCGCGCGGCTCACCCAGGGTTCGGGCTCGGTCGCCAGGGTGATCTCGTCGGCCGCGGTGACCGGCGCGGAGACCTTGCTCGCGGTGGCGCCGCCGACCAGGACGGCGCCCTGGCCGACGAGGGCGCGCGCCTGTCCGCGCGACCGCGCCAGACCACGGCGGACGAGCTCGACGTCCAGGCGCGACGGCGAGTCGGTCATGGCGGGGTCACCGGGGCGAAGGGTCGGCGCGCTCACTCGTCGCCGAGGTCGGCCAGCCGGGCCTGCAGCGTGCGGTGCACCTTCTCCCCGACCTCGACGTGCGCGTCGAGAGGCTCGCCGGTGACCCGGTCGAACTCGTCGAGGACCGCGTCGACCACCACGTCGCCGGTGGGCTCCTTGGTGGCGACAGCGGGAGGTGTGACCAGCCCACTGCCAGCAGCGGGAGCCGCTCCGGAGGTCTCGCTGGAGCCCTGCTCCGAACCCCCGCGCGGGCCCTGCTCCGAACCCCCGCGCGGGCCGGGCTTCGGCGCAGCAGCCGGGCTCGGGGCGGGGGTAGTGGCACCGCTCACGCCCGGGCCGGGCTTCGGAGCCGCAGTCTCGGTCGAGCCGCCGGCTGCCTGCGCGCCGGCTGCCTGCTCAGACGCTTCCTGCGCGGGGGCTGGCTGCCCGGGGGCTGCTGGCCCAGACGCTTCCTGCGCGGGGGCTGGCTGCGCGGGGGCTGCCGGCCCAGGTGCTTCCTGCGCGGCGTCATCCTGCACCGCGTTGTCCTGCACCGCATCGTCGTGGGTCATGAGGTCTCCTTGCTGGTCCGGCGGGTGGTGGCGGCCGACGAGGACGTCGGCGCGGGTGCCGCATCGCTGGCCGCCCGGGTCCGCGCGGCCTGGGCGCCGGCGGGCTGGCGGAGCGGGGCACGCTTGGCCTGGGTTTTCTTCCGCGCGCCCGAGGTGGAGGCCGTGACCGAGGAGGCGCCGGCAGACTTCCTCGTCCCGGACCTGGCCGCGCTGGTCTTCCTGGCTGCGGCCTTCTTCGCGGCAGTGGTCTTCGCCGTGGAGCTCTTCGCGGCGGCGGTCCTCGCAGCGGAGGACGTCGCCGTCGAAGTCTTGGCCGCGGTGGACGTGCCCGCGGTGGACGTCGCGGCGGAGGTCTTCCTGGCGGTGGCGGTCTTCGCAGCGGAGGACTTCCTGGCCGCGGACTTCTTCGCCGCGGCCGTCTTCCCAGCGGAGGGCTTCGCCGTCGAAGCCTTGGCCGCGGTGGACGTGGCCGTGGAGGACTTCGCCGCGGGGGACGTGGTCGCCGAACCTCCGGCAGAGCGCGTGGCTGTCGGCGCCGTGCTGGACCCGGTCGCCGACGTCGTGGGCCCGATGGTGTTCGTGCCTGAGGCTCGCTTCGAGGCCCGCTTCGTGGCGGCCTTGCGGGCCGGGACAACGGCAGGCGCGGCGCCGTGCGTGGCCGCTGCACGGGTCGAGCGGGACGGCCGACCTGCAGCACCCGCAGGTCCCGAGGTCGCGGCGTCGCCACCGGCCGAGGCCTCCTCGGCGTGCTCGGTCGAGCGCACCTGGGCCAGCTCTGCGCGCAGCCTCGTAACCTGGGCCTGCGCCGCCTCCAGCTCGGCCACGGGCACCAACCCGAGGCGACCCATGGCGGCCTCGACCTCGGAGCGCACCAGGGTGGTGAGGTTCTCGCGGTTGGTCGTGGCCGCGGCGAGCAGCTCGTCGGCGAGCGTGGTGACCTGTCCGGCCACCTTGCCCGTGCTCGTGACCCCGGGCAGGGCCAGCAGCCCCTGGGCGGCCTCGAGCGCCCGGGCCTTCGTCAGCTCGCCCAGCCCGGAGGCGAGCTGGACGTAGCCCCGCACCGATTCGAACGCCATGGAGTTCCTCCTCGTGGGTCACGGCACCGGGTCACCACCCGGCAGTGAGGCTTCACGCTACTGCCCCGCCCCGCGCGCGTCTCCTGCCGTCGCACCGGGCCGGGCGCGTGACCTGCACCGCACGTCCCAGCGCGGTGCAGGCACAGCGGCGGCTACAGCCTGGTGGGCAGCCTCGGGTCAGTCCGCCGAGCCGCCCCCACGTCCTGCGTCGCTTCTGGCCGCGCCCTCGCGCACTGCTCCGCCATCCCCGGTCTCCCGCGCGTCCCCCAGGCTGGACCGGGGTGAGCCTGGAGCGCCGTCCTCTGCGGCCAGTCGCTCAGCCATGAGGGTCCACCACTGCCCCATCCGGGCCTCACGCAGCGACTCCGCTGCGAGTGCACCGTTGTCGACCGCCTCCCATGATGCCGCCAGGGAGGCCCGCAGCAGGTGCTCGGCCGGACCGTCGCACACCACTTGGATGTCGGGGCCGTCGGCCGCAGCCATCGTCACCGCCGCAGCACCGCAGGCCCAGGCGCCGTCGACCTTCCGCGGCGCGACGTAGCCCACGCCCAAGCACCTCAGGTCGGCGGCAACGTAGCGTGGTCGCGACTCGACGCCCGCGGCGGCCAGATCGGCGGGGCCGTGTACCCCGGTGAGGACCACCAGGGCATCGACCCCCGCAGCGTTCGCCCCGGCGATGTCGGTGTCCAGCCGGTCGCCGACCGCCAGGGTCTGCGAGGCGTCGATGTCGAGCCGCCGGGCGCTCAGCTCGTACAGCGGTGTCCAGGGCTTGCCGACCACGTCCGGGTCTGCCCCGGTGGCGCTGCGGACCGCCGCCACCAGGGTCCCGTTGCCCGGGGCTGTCCCCCGATCCGTCGGCAACGTCGCGTCGACGTTCGTGGCGACCCACACGGCACCTGACTGCACGGCATACGCCGCCTCGGCGAGCTCGCGCCAGCCGACGTCGGTGCCGAACCCCTGGAGAACCGCCACCGCGCCGGCCGCCTCGGAGACCGCGACGAGCCCCTCCTCCCGCAACGCGGCACGCACCCCCTCGCCACCCACCGCGAGCACCCGGGCGCCGTCTCCGACACGATCCCGGACGCGCGCGGCGCCGGCTTGGGCGCTCGTGACGACGTCTGCCTCCGTCAGCGAGACACCGAGGCGGGTCAGCTGTGCGGCGACCTGCGCGGGGGTCCTCGAGGCGTTGTTGGTCGCGTAGACGACCCGACGGCCGGACTCCACGGCAGCCCGCAACGCCTCGACCGCATGGGGGACGGGTTCGCGTCCCCGGTAGACCACACCATCGAGATCGCAGACGACCCCCTGATAGCTGTGCAGCAGCGGCGTCTCCGGCTCAGTCACCCGGGCATTGTTGCGCGTCGGCGTGCCGTACGACGGCGCCGGGGTCAGGACCGACGAATCACCGTCACGCGCTCACAGGCCGGGCGTCACGGTCAGGGATCAGGGTCAGGGGTCACCCGCCGGACGACCATGCTGCCGGGTCACCGTCGCCGCCTCGACCTCGTAGCGGCTCGCCGGACCGCCCGGGGACCGCCAGAAGCGGCGGCGCAGCGCCCCGGTCACCTCGACGACGTCACCGCCGTGCAGGCGCGACGCCCGGCGCTGCGCACCCTTGCTCCAGCAGGCGACGTCGACAGTGTCCACCAGTGTGGCGGTCCTGGCCCCGGCACGCGGGGTGCCGGTCCTGCGGACGACGACCCGGAGCTGCACGACCGTGTCACCGCTCGGCAGGTCGCGGGACATCGGCTCGCCGCTCACGCGCCCGACCAGTCTCACCTCGTTGACGGCCGGCTCATCCTGCGGCATGGCCCGCGGACGGGCGGCTGCTCGTGAAGTCATGTGACACCTCTCCCCTGGTTGGTCCCCCCATGCTGAAGGGGCCGGTCGCCGCAGTGAAGGCAGCGACCGGCCCCTGTGGATGGTGGGACCCGGAGTGCACCCCCATGTGGACAACATGGGGTGCACCTGGGGTCACTCGTCGTCGAGGTCCTCGAGCAGGTCGGTGACGTGGACGCCGTCGAGGTCCGCCAGCCGCTCATCGGCGTCGGTCTCCCCGTCGAGATCGGCGTCGGCGGCACGGGCGAACCAGTCCCGAGCGCTCTGGGTGTCCCCGAGGGCGAGCTTGGCCTCCGCATAGGCGTAGAACAGGCGCGCCGTCCACGGCTTGGGGCTGGTGGTCGGGCGCAGCTGCGGGATCTCCAGCCCCACCGCGGCCGCCTCCAGCTGGCCGAGGTCGCGACGGATGCCCGAGACGACGATCGCGAGCTCGATCCGCTCGTCCAGCGGCAGCGACTTCGCCTCGGGCGAGGCCGCGAGGTCCAGGGCCCGGTCGAGGCGCCCGAGGCCGCGCTCGGCGTCGACCATCAGCGGGAGCATGTGCGAGGACCCGGACAGACGCCGTGCGGTCCGGAACTCGCTGAGGGCCTTGGCCCAGTCACCCTTGCGGTACGCCACCAGGCCCATCGCCTCGCGAGCGGCCGGCACCCGGCCGGCGCGACGGACGGCGGTCTCGGCATGGGCCTCGGCCGCCTCGATGTCGGTGTCCAGCAGCGTGGCGACCATGACCAGGTGCTGTGCCACCCCCTCGGCGTTCTCCTTGCTCAGGGTGCGCAGCTGGTTCTTCACGGCGCGGTCGAGCTCGTGGCCGGTCACGCCCTCGGCGATCGCCGGCTCCGGCAGGCGGGGCGACTTCGGGGCCAGGCGCGAACCGCCACGGTGCTCGACGCCCTCGTCCCGGCCGCCACGCGGCGCGCCGGC
>NZ_DASVZH010000237.1:0-2310 GCF_036391795.1 Oryzihumus sp. | reverse complement strand
CACACGGTGCTCAGCTTCGAGGTGGACGACATCGTCCGCGAGATCGCCGACCTCGAGGGCCGGGGCGTGCGGTTCGAGGACTACGACACCCCCGAGCTGAAGACCGAGGGGCACATCGCCTCCGCCGGCAGCGAGAAGGCGGCGTGGTTCAAGGACAGCGAGGGCAACTTCCTGTGCCTGCACGAGACGCACCTGAGCTGAGCCCCACAGACAGCGAAGGGCGGCGACCTCCCGGTCACCGCCCTTCGCTGACGCCGGGGACTACTCGGGCAGGTCCAGCAGCTTCTCGCGCACGGCGTACATCGCCGCCTCCATGCGCGAGTGCAGCTGGAGCTTCTCCAGGATGTTGCGCACGTGGTTCTTGACGGTGTTCTCGGAGATGAACAGGGCCTTGGCGATGTCGCGGTTGGCCATGCCCCGCGCCACGAGCTTGAGCACCTCGAGCTCACGCTCGGTCAGCCGCGGGACCGGCATGGCCGGCCGCTCCTCGTGGCGCTTGATCATCAGCGCGAACTCCGAGAGCAGCTTGGAGGCCATGGACGGCGAGATCAGGGACTGCCCGGTCGAGACCGCGCGGATGCCGTCGGCGATCTGCTCACCGGGGACATCCTTGAGCAGGTAGCCGTTGGCGCCGGCGCGGACCGCCTCGTAGAGGTCGGACTCCTCGTCGCTGATCGTCAGCATGACGATCTTGGTCGAGGGCACGAGCTCCTTGATGGCGGTGCAGGCCTCGATGCCGGAACGGCGCGGCATGCGCACGTCCATGAGCACGACGTCCGGCAGCAGCTCCTCGGTGCGCCGGATCGCCTCGTGGCCGTCGCCGGCCTCGCCGACGATGTCGATGTCGGCCTCCTGGCCCAGGACGAGCTCGAGGCCGCGGCGGTAGAGCACGTGGTCGTCGACGACGAGCACACGGATCGCCTCGCCGCTGCGGGGCACGGTGGTGCCGGCGTCGGGCATCGAGGACAGGCCGTTGGACGTCACGAGCGTCATCATGGCATGCCGACACGCGCGAGGTGCCCCTCCCACGCAAGGAGGGGCACCTCTGGGGAAATCTGGAGGATTCGGGGCGATCAGCCCACGCGCTCCCGGGCCATCTCGTCGACGTCGAGGTGGATGACCCCGTAGGACCAGCCGCGGCGGCGGTAGACCACGCTCGGCCGGTCGGTCTCGCTGTCGTGGAAGAGGTAGAAGTCGTGCCCGACCAGCTCCATCTCGTAGAGCGCCTGGTCCAGCTTCATCGGCGTGGTCGCGTGGACCTTCTCGCGCACCTCGATCGGCGACTCGCCCTCGGCGGGAACGGCCTCGGTCTCGGTCTCAGGCGCACCTGACGCTCCGTTGAGCGACGGGAGGTCGGCAAGTCGTGCGGTCGCCTGCGCGACGGACTCCGGGACGTGTCGTCCTCGATGGACCCGCCTCCGGTCGTGCGCGCGCCGCAGTCGCTCGAGGAGCTTGTCCATCGCGACGTCGAGCGCGGCGTACTTGTCATCCGCACACGCCTCGGCCCGGATGACCGGTCCCTTGACGTGGCAGGTGATCTCGACCCGGTCACAGGCCTTGGACTGGCGTGGGTTGGCTTCGTGGGTCACGACCACGTCGAGCCGCTGAACGCGCGGCGCGAGCTGGGGGACCTTGGCCAGCTTGTCATCCAGGTGGTGACGGAATCGGTCCGAGACCTGGACGTGCCGTCCGGTGACGACGATCTCCACAGGTGTCCTCCTTGGGGGATTCGCGGTATCGCTCGGGGGCCCGCGCAAGGCCCGGTCAGGCGCGGCACCACCTCCGCCGGGGAGGAATCTCAGGCCCATCGCCGCCGCCCGCAGTGCTGGGGCGACGACCGGTGGCGACCGCGGAAGCGGCGACCGTGGGGGCCATGCATGAACGCTAGACCAACTCCGGCCGAAGCGATACCGCGGGCTCCCTCGACATCCCGCGTGCCCGGACCCCTTGCGCCAGAGGGGTCCCGCGGGTCACGTGAGCCCCGGTATGCCGTGCCGCCGGGTGGCCGCGACGGTCACCACGGCCACGTGGGCAGCACCGCCGGCGCGCAGCGCGCGGGCCGCCTCGAGCAGGGTCGCACCGGTCGTGAGGACGTCGTCGAGCACCAGGCAGGTCGCCCCCGCGACCACCGGCTGCCAGCGACCGCGCACCGCCATCGCGTGCTCCAGGTTGGCCGCCCGGGCGCGGTGGCCCAGCCCGGCCTGGTCGGCGACGCGGCGCCGCAGCGCCAGAGCCGGCGCGGGCAGGAGCGCCCCTCCGGCCGGGTCGAGCCCGGCACAGGCCCGTCGGACCAGCTCCTGCAGCGGGGCG
>NZ_DASVZH010000236.1:0-4647 GCF_036391795.1 Oryzihumus sp. | reverse complement strand
GGGGCGTCGTAGGGCCGCAACGTGCCCCAGTCGAGCTCCCGTGCCGCGTAGGCGGTGAGGATGCCGATGATCGCGGCCGGATTGTGCAGCCGACCGGTGAGGACTGCGGCCACCGCCTCGTTGAGGTCGACCCAGCGCACGGGCATCCCGAGCTCCTCCGCCTCGCGCTCGTGCCGGTCCTCGTGCGGCACGGACGCGAGGTCACGGGCCAGGAACAGGCGCAGCACCTCGGACAGTCCGCCGGGTGAGGCGAAGTGGTCGACCAGGACGTGCCAGGTCCCGGCGGTCAGGTCGGCCTCCTCGTGCAGCTCGCGCGCCGCGGCCTCCCACGGCGGCTCACCCTCGACGTCGAGCAGCCCGGCGGGCAGCTCCCAGTCATAGTGGCCGACGGGGTGGCGGTACTGCTGGACGAGCAGGATCCGGCCCTTGTCGTCCATCGCGACGGTGCCCACGGCGCCGGGGTGCAGGACGTACTCCCGACGCACGGTGCCAGCCTCGCCAAGGTCGACGGTGTCGCGCACCACGTCCCACACCATGCCCTTGAGCAGCACCTCGCGCTCGGAGACCGGCCGGGACTCCAGCCGGTCCCTCAGCTCGTGCGCGGACAGGGACGGCGCATCCAGGCTCACGGCGCCGCGACCGGGTCAGCCTGCTCGGCCTCGGCGAGGTCGGCGCGGGGACGCTCGACCTCCACCAGGCGGGCCTGGCGCTGCTGGTCGATCGCCGCGCCGACCAGGCCGGCGAACAGGGGGTGGGCCTTGTCCGGGCGGGACAGGAACTCCGGGTGGGCCTGGGTGGAGACGTAGTACGGGTGCACGTCGGCGGGCAGCTCGACGAACTCCACCAGCGTGCCGTCCGGCGAGGTGCCGGAGAAGCGCAGACCGGCCTCCTCGAGCTGCTCGCGGTAGGCGTTGTTGACCTCGTAGCGGTGACGGTGCCGCTCCTCGACCTTGGTCGAGCCGTAGGTCTCGGCGACGACCGAGCCCTCGGTGAGGGCCGCGGGGTACAGGCCCAGGCGCATCGTGCCGCCGAGGTCACCGGCGCCCTCGACGAAGGCCTTCTGCTCCTCCATCGTCGCGATGACCGGGTGCTCGGTGCCCGGGTCGAACTCGCTGGAGGACGCGTCGGCGATGCCGGCCACGGTGCGGGCGTACTCGATGACCATGCACTGCAGGCCCAGGCAGATGCCCAGGGTCGGCACGCCGCGCTCGCGGGCCCAGCGCAGGGCGCCGAGCTTGCCCTCGATGCCGCGGACGCCGAAGCCCCCGGGCACGAGCACCGCGTCGACCCCGCCGAGCGCCTTCTGCGCGCCGGACTCGGTCTGGCACTCGTCGCTGGCGACCCAGCGGATGCGGACCCTGGCGTCGTGGTGGAAGCCGCCGGCGCGCATCGCCTCGGTGACCGACAGGTAGGCGTCGGGCAGGTCGATGTACTTGCCCACCAGGGCGATCTCGACCTCGTGCTCGGGGTTGTGCACGCGGCGCAGCAGCTCGTCCCAGTCGTGCCAGTCGACGTCGCGGAACGGCAGGCCGAGGCGGCGGATGACGTAGGCGTCCAGGCCCTCGCCGTGCAGCACCTTGGGGATGTCGTAGATGCTCGGTGCGTCGACGGCGGCGGCGCAGGCCTCGGTGTCGACGTCGCACATCAGCGAGATCTTGCGCTTGATGCCCTCGGGGATGACCCGGTCGGCGCGCAGCACGAGCCCGTCGGGCTGGATGCCTACCTGGCGCAGCGCGGCCACGGAGTGCTGGGTCGGCTTGGTCTTCAGCTCACCGCTCGGGGCGAGGTAGGGCACCAGCGAGACGTGCAGGAAGAAGACGTGGTCGCGGCCCACGTCGTGGCGCACCTGGCGCGCGGCCTCGAGGAAGGGCAGCGACTCGATGTCGCCGACGGTGCCGCCGATCTCGGTGATGATCACGTCGGGGCGCTTGTCGGCCGGGCCCTCCGCGGTGGCGCGCATCCGCGCCTTGATCTCGTTGGTGATGTGCGGGATGACCTGGACGGTGTCCCCGAGGTACTCCCCGCGGCGCTCCTTGGCGATGACCTGGCTGTAGACCTGGCCGGTCGTGACGTTGGCGGAGCCGTCGAGCTCGACGCCGAGGAAACGCTCGTAGTGGCCGATGTCCAGGTCGGTCTCGGCCCCGTCCGCGGTGACGTAGACCTCGCCGTGCTGGAACGGGTTCATCGTCCCCGGGTCCACGTTGAGATAGGGGTCGAGCTTCTGCATCGTCACCCGCAGTCCGCGGGCCCGAAGCAGGTGTCCGAGGCTCGAGGCCGTGAGCCCCTTGCCGAGCGAAGAGGCGACGCCTCCGGTCACGAAGATGTGCTTTGTCTGCTCAACCACGGACTTGCACTCTACGTCATCGACGGGCCCTCGGAGTACCACGCCAGCCATGTCGCGGCCGTGTCGTCGCCGTCGGGCAGGGCAGCGGCGGCGGAACGTCCTTGCCGGGCAAGGCGTTCGCGCAGGTCGGGGTCGGTGAGCACCGTGCGTGTGGCCTCGGCCACGGCCGCCGGGTCCCCTGCGGGGACGAGCAGGCCGACCCCCTCGACGAGGTCGTGGAGCCCGCCGACGTCGGTGGCGACCACCGGCGTGCCGGCCGCCATCGCCTCCTGCACGACCAGCGCGCGGGCCTCCCACGCGCTGGGCAGGATGAACGCCTCGGCCGCGCGCAGCCACCGGTCGGCGTCGCGGCGGGCGCCCACGAAGTGGACCGGCGCCGCGACCTGCCCCACGAGCTCCCGCAGCCCGGCCAGGAGCGCCTCGTCACCGTCACCGACGACCACCCAGGTGGTGGGCGTCGACAGCCGGGACGCGGCGCGCACGAGCACGTCGAGGTCCTTCTGCGGGGCGATCCGCGAGATGGTCAGCACCAGCGGCCGACCGGCGTCGACCTCGAGCCCCGCCTCGCGCAGCAGCTCCGCCCGCTCGGCGGCGCGGCCCTCCCGGTCCAGCGGTTCCCGGGCCAGCAGCACGGGGACGCGGGGGGACGGCACGGGGGCCAGCCGGGTATCGCGCGCGCCGAGGTCGCGGGACTGGCTCACCAGGTCGCTGCTCGCCCCGGTGACCAGGTCCGCCCGCCGGGCCACGAGGCGCTGGGCCAGCTCCTTCAGGCGCAGCCGACCCGAGCCGGCGAGGACCGCGTTGTGCTGGGAGACGACGAGGCGGGGCCGGCGCAGGCCCAGGGTGACCAGGGCCGCCAGCAGGCCGGCCTGGTGCCCGTGGGCGTGCACGACGTCGCTGGCGGCGGCGAGCCGGCGCAGCGCGAGCAGGTGACGGAGGCTCGCCGCTGCCGCACCGGCCGGCCGCACGCGCGGCCACCAGGGGCGCACGTCCCCGAGCTCGAACCGCTCGGCGGTCGCGGGGTGGGTGACCACGACGACGTGGGCGCCGGCGGCGCGCAGGTCGGCCGACAGCTGGGACACGTGGGTGCCGATCCCCCCGGTGCTGCGGCCGAGCACCATCACCACCCTCATCCCGACCTCCGCAGCACCCGCGAGCGCAGCCGGGCGGTGAGCAGTCGGCCGGTGTCCCGGTCGGCCAGGGCGAGCACGGCCACGAACACGACGACGGTCACGGCCGTCACCAGCACACCGGCCAGCACCGAGGGCAGCAGGCCTCGTGTGGGCAGCGCAGTGGCGAGGGCCCGGCCCGGAGCCACCGACACGACCGCCGCCACCAGCGCCGCCACCAGCGTGCGCGGCAGCCCGCGCAGGGCGGGCGCACCCCAGGCCTGGCGCACCGCCACGAGCAGGAGCACCCCGGTCAGCGTCATCCCGGCGCTGCTGGCGACCCCCAGGGTGCGCAGCGTGCGGGTGGGCTCGGTCGGCCCCGTCAGCGCCAGCAGCGGCCAGACCGCGGCGACCAGCCAGCCGGCCGCCACTGCCACGGCTGCGATCCGGGGCCGGCCCCGGACGTAGAGCGCACGGGTCAGGACGGCGGCCAGGCCGAAGCCGACCAGCCCGAGGGCGTAGGCGTCCATGGCCCCCGGCATCGCCTGCAGGGCCGCCCGGCCGACCGGCTGGTGGCGTCCCGCGTCGAGCGCGGCGAAGAACGCGCCGAGGGGCTTCGAGGCGACCAGCAGCACCGCGGCGCCGAGGACCCCCACGACCGCCACGGCGCGGGTGGAGCGGGCCAGCGTGCGGGAGGCCTCGCCGACGTCGCCGGCCGCTCCCCCGTCGGCGTCGCCGCGGCCTGTGCTCTCCTGCTCTGCGCCGGCGAGTGCGCCGGCCTCGGCCGGGTTCGCTCCCGCAGACGAGTCGGCCCGGGTGCTGGCCCGACGGGTCTGCGCGTCCCGCTCAACGGTCGCCTCACGCTCAGCGGCCTCACGCTCAGCGGCCTCCCGCTCGAACACCTCCAGCTCCACCGCTTCCGCAGCGGCCTCCTCCTGCGAGGCGCCGTCCCGGGCGGCCTGGGCCGCCAGGGTCGGGAAGGTGGAGATGGCCACGGGCACCGCGAGCACGGCATACGGGAGGAGGTAGACGGCCTGGACGTAGGTGTAGACGTTGAGGGTGCCGTTGCCGCTGCGGTAGTTGGTGACCCAGACGGTGGCGAGCACGGCGGCCTGCTGCGCGAGCAGGGCCACCAGCCCGGCGCCCGCGAGCGACGCGGCGCGGCGGGCGACGCCGTCGGGGAAGCGCCAGGTC
>NZ_DASVZH010000235.1:0-21777 GCF_036391795.1 Oryzihumus sp. | reverse complement strand
GCCCGACCTGGCCCTGGCCGTGGGCACGTCCGGGTCCACCGGCCGGCCCAAGCGCGCCCTGCTCACCACCGCCGCGCTGCAGGCCTCGGCGCGGGCCACGCACGCCCGCCTCGGCGGGGACGGCCAGTGGCTGCTGGCGATGCCGGCGCATCACGTGGCCGGCCTGCAGGTGCTGGTGCGGTCGCTGGTCGCCGGCACCGTCCCGGTCGCCGTGGACACCAGCGCCGGCTTCACCCCGGCGGCGTTCGTCGCGGCCACCGGCCGCCTGGACCGGGCCACCCGGCGCTACACCGCCCTCGTGCCCACCCAGCTGGTGCGCCTGCTCCAGGGCCTTGAGAGCCGGGCGGCCCTCGCCGGGTATGCCGCGGTGCTGCTCGGTGGGGCGGCCGCGCCGCCCAGCCTGCTCGCCGCGGCGCGGGACGCCGGTGTCACCGTCGCCACGACGTACGGCATGAGCGAGACCGCCGGGGGCTGTGTCTACGACGGGCTCCCGCTGGAGGGCACCCGGGTCGACCTCGACGACGACGGCCGGATCAGCCTGGGCGGCCCGACCGTGGCCCACGGCTACCTCGCCGAGCCCGAGCTGGGCGCCGCCGCGTTCACCCGGGGCCCGGACGGCACCCGCTGGTTCCGCACCGACGACCTGGGGCAGGTCGACGGCGACGGCACGCTGCACGTGCAGGGGCGGGTGGACGACCTGGTCAACACCGGTGGGGTCAAGGTGGCGCCGCGGGTCGTGGAGGAGGCGTTGCTGGGCCACGTCGGGGGCGTCACCGAGGCCGTGGTGGTCGGTGTGCCCGACGAGGAGTGGGGCCAGGCCGTGGCCGCCGCCGTCGTGGTGGCGGACCCGGCCGCCCCGCCGTCGCTGGCCGACGTGCGGGCGCGGCTGCACGGCATACTGCCCGGCCACGCGCTGCCGCGGCGGCTGCTGGTGCTGCCCGCGATCCCGGTGCGCGGCCCCGGCAAGCCGGACCGGGCGGCCTTGCGGGCCCTGTTCGGGGAGTCCGTCGCGCGGTGAGAGAATCGGTCACCACAGGACCGAGGCCGGGGAGGCGACGAGGATGGCACGCGTGCTGCTGCCAGTGCTGGGTCTCGCGCTGACGATCTACGCCGTCATCGACTGCATCCAGACCGACCAGGAGGCCCAGCGCAACCTGCCCAAGCTGTTCTGGGTCGTGCTGATCCTGCTCTTCCCGCCGATCGGGGCGATCGCGTGGTTCGTCGCGGGCCGGCCGCGCCGGGGGTACGGCGACCGCGGTCGCGGCCCGGGACGCGGCAGACCGCTGGGCCCTGACGACGACCCCGACTTCCTGCGCAACCTCTAGCGCTCAGGCGTCCCGCAGCTCATCCTCCACCCGCCGCGTGAGGCGGACCTGGACGGCGGCGAGCTCGCGCTCCACCCCCACCGCAAGGTGATCCGCGCTGAACGGCGCGACCACGGGCTTGACCGAGCTCACCAGGTCGAGTCGCAGGTGGGTCGGCGGATGGGTGTCGTCGACCCGGTGCCCGTCGCGCACGCCCAGACGCATCAGCCGTTCACGCTCCCGCGCAGGGATGCGAGCCGACGTCCCCAGCGTGTGCCACGGCCCCTCGCCGCGCCGGACAGCGGCGGCCACCCTGACTGTCGTCCCCTCCAGACCGAGGAGTCGCACCAGCAGCGAGCTCGCCGCTGCCGGGCCGGCCATCCCTGCGGCTGCGAGATCTGCGTGGTACTCCTTGCGCTGGCCGTATCGCGCGGTGGCCACGGACAGCAGCACCAGCAGGCCTGTCACCGGCATCCGAAGCACCCACTTCAGCGCGTTGACCGCGGGGCCGAACAGCCCGAGTCCGCGACGCGCCGACCACACGGGATCAGGCTGCAACAGGCCCTGGAGCCGGCCGAGGACCGTGCTCGCGGCGGAGACCGGAACGCGCCAGGCGGTGTCGCCGTGGCGGACATGGCCCAGCTCGTGGCCCAGCAGCGCCACCTTCTCCTGCATGTCCAGGAGCGTCCAGCAGGGGGCACCGATGATGAGGGTGGAGCGGTGACGCCACCCGATGCGGGTGACCGCGGCGTTGAAACGCGGGTCGAAGCCCAACACGGCCGGAGGACGCAGCCCAAGTCGGTCCGAGACCTCATCGACCAGCCGCCAGGTGTGCGGGGCCTCCTCACGCGTGAGCTCCAGGACGTCGTCCCGGAGCGGGTTCGGTCGCGGCAGGAGGGCAGCGAGGAGGAGCCCGCAGAAGACGGCCAGCGGCCAGTGCCACCAGGCGTGCGCCACCGCCGCCGCCCAGATCACGCAGGCGGCCAGCGCGACCACTCCCGTGAGCACGACGATCGAGATGACCACCGCGGCGCCGAACGCCGCCCCCATCGGGACACGACCTGTCCCGGCCGACCCGTGGCCGACCATCTCCGCGTGGAGCCGCTCCGCGGCGCGGGTGACGATCCGTGCCTGGACGCGGCGGAGGCCCTTCTTCGGCTCGGGTTGTCGCCCGCCCGAGACGTTCCAGTCGCACGCGTCGCACCACGTCACCCACGCGCCGCCGTTCGGCACAGTGACCCGGCAGCTCGGGCACATGACGCCGGGCGCGTCGGTGGTCAGGTCGGTGTGCTCCGCGGGTCGGGCATCGGCCACGAACCGCATATCCCCCTCGGTCACGGGCGGAATCCTCGCACCGACACACGCACCCCGGGGGCGAATCGCCCGAACCTGCCAGCGAGAATCACCCCATGGCCACGTTGTCCCAGTGGGTCGAGGGTGCCCGCCCCAAGACCCTTCCCGCCGCCGTCGCGCCCGTCCTCGTCGGCAGCGGTGCCGCCGCTGCCCTCGCGAGCTTCAACGCCGCGGACGCGGTGCTCGCGCTGCTCGTCTCGCTGGCGCTGCAGGTGGGCGTCAACTACGCCAACGACTACTCCGACGGCATCCGCGGCACCGACGCCGACCGGGTCGGGCCGGTGCGGCTGGTCGGGCAGCGGCTGGCCACGCCGGGCAACGTCAAGCTTGCGGCGATGGCCTCCTTCGCGGCGGCCGCGCTGTTCGGCCTGGCCCTCGTCGCGCTGAGCGAGGCGTGGGTGCTCCTGTGGGTCGGCGCCGCCGCGATCGTGGCCGCCTGGTACTACACCGGCGGCAAGCGCCCCTACGGCTACGCGGGCCTGGGTGAGGTCTTCGTCTTCGTCTTCTTCGGCCTGGTCGCCGTCCTCGGCACCACCTACACCCAGGCGCACGAGCTCTCCGCCGCCGCGTGGGCCGGCGCGGTCGGCATCGGCGCGATCGCCGCGGCGATCCTGGTCGCCAACAACCTGCGCGACATCCCCGGCGACACGGTGTCCGGCAAGCGCACCCTCGCCGTGCGGCTCGGTGACCACCGCACCCGCACCCTGTATGCCGGCCTGCTCGCCGTCGCGTTCGTCGGCGTCGTCGTGGCCGGACTGTCGTCGGCCTGGCCCGCGCTCATCGCGCTGGCGTCCTTCGCCCTGGCGGTCCCGCTGGTGCGCCGGGTGTGGGGCGGTGCCCGGGGCCGGGACCTCGTCCCCGTGCTGGCCGGCACCGGCCGGTTCGAGCTGGTCTACGCCGCGCTGCTCGCGCTGGGACTGGCCCTGGCCTGACCCGCCCGGCCACCCGGCATACCCCGCCTGACTCAGCCGCTCTCCTCCCGACCGAACACCTCATATCCGTCGTTTCGCGGCCTCCAGGGCCCGGAAACGACGGATATGAGGTGTTCGGTGGTGCAGCAGGACGCGCGGCGCTCAGGCGTGCGCGGCGCCGCCGTCCTCGTCGTCCTCGACCTGCTCGTCGCTGCGACGCTCGGTCACGCGCGCCTGGCGCTGCTCGACCCGCGCGGCGACCTTGCGGCTGAACTCCTCGCGCGGTCCGGCGAGGACGAAGAAGGACACGACCATCGAGCCGAGCGCGGCCACGACGACGAGCCAGATCTCACGCAGCCCGATGAGGTAGCCCAGGCAGATGAAGCCCAGGAACATCAGCAGGCGCAGGACGGTGTAGCGAGCCATCGGTCACATTCCGGAGTAGGAGTGCTGGCCGACGAAGAACACGTTGACGACCATGTAGTTGACGAGGATGCAGCCGTAGCCGGCCAGGGCGAGGTAGGCGGCGCGGCGGACGGACCAGCCGGTGGTGGCGCGGGCGTGCAGGTAGGCGGCGTAGACCACCCAGATGACGAAGGTCCACACCTCCTTGGGGTCCCAGTTCCAGTAGTGACCCCAGGCCTGCTCGGCCCAGATCGCGCCGGCGATGAGGGTGAACGTCCACAGCGGGAAGGCCACGATGTGCAGGCCGTATGCCGTCCGGTCCAGCTGGCGGGCCGACGGCAGGGCGGTGTGCACCTTGGCGCGCATCCCGGTGACCTGCTCGGCGGGCAGCGCCTCGAGCCAGCTCATGACCAGGTAGAGGATCGTCACGCTGAACGCGATGGTGAACACCGCGACGGACAGTGTGGCGACGGTGACGTGGATGACCAGCCAGTAGGACTTCAGCGACGGCAGCAGCTGGCTGGCCGCGGTGTAGAAGACGGTGATCGCCAGGCCCAGGGTCAGCAGCACCGGGCCGACGACGAACAGGCCCAGCCAGCGCAGGTCGCGGCGGGTGGACAGCCCGAGGAAGACGGCCATGACGAAGGAGCAGCCGACGAGGGAGAACTCGTACATGTTGCCCAGCGGCGGGCGCTCGACCGACAGCCCGCGCAGCGCGGTCGCCGCGACGAGGAGCGCGGCCCCCAGCCAGGACAGGGACATCCCGATGCCGGCGGCCTTGCGGCGGCGCGGAGCGGGCGCGGCCGGGGTGACCTCGGTGGTCGCCGGGCCGCCGGCCCCGGCCAGCTCCCGCGCCGGTGCGGCGACCTTGGGCGCGACGCCGGCGAGGTCGATGGCGAAGGAGATCATGGCGATGGTGAAGACCGCCATGGCGGAGTAGAGGCTCAGGTTCGAGTACGACGCGAGCGTCTGGTTCGTCAGGATCTCGTTGCTCATGCGGTGCGCCCTGTCCGTTCTGCGATGGAGGCGAGCAGGTCCTCGACGGCACCTGCGAGCCCGGCGTCCTCACCCTTGGCCAGGGCGCCGATGGTGACCACGGTACGTCCCGTGCCGGTGATGTCCATGCCCGACCCCGGCTGGCCAGCGGTGATCCCCTGCACCCGGACGAACACGCGCCGGCGGCGGATCATCAGCGAGGCGATCAGGCCGGCCAGAGCCAGCAGCGCGCCCCACAGCGCGAACGGCTTGCCCGGGTCGTGGCGGACCGACAGGCCGGCGAAGCGCTGCACCCCGTCGAAGGTGATGCTGCCGCGCCCGCCGGGCAGCTGGTAGCTCTTGCCCGGGGTCAGCCAGATCCGCAGCGGGGTGCCCTTGCCGTCGGTCAGCTGGGTCATCTTCTCGGTCGAGAGGGTGTAGACCGACTGGGGCCGGCCACCGGGGTAGAGCTCGCCCTCGTAGACCCCGAGCGCCAGCGCGGGGTTCTTCAGGTCAGGGAAGGCCGAGGAGGGCCCGAAGGTCTTGTCGATGTAGGCGGTCGGCAGGAAGAAGCCGAAGAAGCCCAGCTGCTTGGGGCTGGCCGCCGACACCTTCACCGCGCCGACCGACTTGTAGTTGTTGTCCTGGGTCAGGAACGGCGTGGCCTGGTGGTAGAGCACCTGCCCCTTGGCGTCACGCACCGTGACCACGGGCGCGTAGCCGTTGCCGAGCAGGAACACCGACGCACCGCCCATGGACAGCGGGTGGTTGACCTTGAGCACCTGCTTCTGCGGCGCAGCGTCGGGGTTGTCGCGCGTGGTCGTGTATGCCGTGAAGTCGCGCGGCGCCCCGCGCTGGGCCCCCTGCGCCTTCTCCTCGAAGGTCACGTCGAGCTTGTCCACCGCCACGGAGAACGGGGTGAGGCTCTCGGCGTTCACCCACGGGCCCGGGTCGATGGTGTCGTAGGCCGAGAGGGTGTTGGAGAACGTCTCCCCGGCGGGGACGATGACGTCGCCGCGCCACCCGAAGAGGTGACCGACCGCGATACCGACGATGACGACGATCAGGGCCAGGTGGAAGACCAGGTTGCCCGTCTCGCGCAGGTAGCCGCTCTCGGCGCTGAGGGAGCCCTCGTCGTGGGCGTGCACCCGGAACCGCTTGCGCCGAAGCACCTCGCGGGCCGCCTGGAGCACGGCGGCCGGCTCGGCCTCGACGGTGACCTCGCCGTGCTCGGGCAGCCGCTCCAGGCGGCGCGGGGCGCGCGGCGGGACGGCGCGCATGGCGTGCCAGTGGATCCGCGAACGGGGCACCACGCAGCCCACGAGGGAGACGAACAGCAGCAGGTAGATCGCCGCGAACCAGGGTGAGGAGTAGACGTCGAAGAAGTCGAGGCGGTCCAGCCACGGGCCGAGGCTGCGGTGCTGGGCCAGGTAGTCGGCGACGCGGCCGGCGTCGATGTTGCGCTGGGGCCAGATCGAGCCGGGGACCGCGGCGATGGCCAGCAGGAGCAGCAGGAACAGCGCGGTGCGCATGCTGGTCAGCTGCCGCCACGCCCAGCGCAGCATCCCGAGCGGGCCGAGGCGCGGCAGGGTGACCGCGGTGTCCTCGGTCTCGTCGGGGCGGGTGTCGAGGCGCTCGTCGGCGCGGCTCATCTAGAGCACCGTCCTGAAGTTGTCGACCAGACGGGTCTGGAGGGTGGTGGTCACGGTGTCCCACAGGCCGGTGACCAGCAGGACGCCGACCGCGAGGAGCAGCAGGCCGCCGGCGACCTGGATGCCGCGGTGGTGGCGCTTGAGCCAGCCGGAGGCCCGGCCGGCGCGGCTGTAGCCGAGGGCGATGAGCAGGAACGGCACCCCGAGCCCGAGGCAGTAGGCCACGGCGAGGACGGTCCCGCGGGCCACCGCGTTGGCGTCGCCGCTGGTGGTGGCCAGGGTCATCACGGCGCCCAGGGTCGGGCCGGTGCAGGGGGCCCAGCCCAGGCCGAACACGACGCCGAGCAGCGGGGCGCCGAGCAGCCCGGCGCGGGGGCGCCAGCGCGGCGCGAAGGTGCGCTGCGTGCCCAGGCCGCCGACGCCGAGGAACACCAGCGCCATGAGGATCACCAGCACCCCGCCGACGCGCATCAGCGTGGTGCGGTACTCGACCAGCACTGCCCCGACCGAGGCGAAGAACGCGGCGCCCGCGACGAAGACGGCACTGAAGCCGAGGACGAACAGCAGCGCCCCGGTGAACAGGCGGCCGCGCCCGCGCCGGGCCAGCGCCACGTCGGACAGGCCGGTGACGTAGCCGAGGAAGCCGGGCACGAGCGGCAGCACGCACGGTGAGGCGAAGGAGACCAGCCCCGCCACGAGCGCGACCGCGACGGCGACCGGCAGCGCGCCGGTGGCCACGGTGGCGCCCGCGTCCGCGGTCACGGATGCGACCACGCTCGCGTGCAGGGGGGCCAGGCCGGTCATCTCGGGCCTGCTCAGGCCTTCTCGGCGAGGACGTCGTCGACGAGGCCGGTCAGGGTGGAGGTCTGCACGGGGCCGAGCACGCGCGCGGCGATCCGGCCGCGGGTGTCCAGGACCAGCGTCGTCGGCACCGTCGGGGCCTTGCCGCGCAGGGCCAGCACCGGGGCACCGCCGTCGTAGGCCAGGGAGGGGTAGGTGATGCCGCGCGAGCGCAGGAACGCCGCGCCCGCGTCCGGGCCCTCCTTGAAGTCCAGGCCGAGGAACTGCACCGGCTTGTTGGCCTTCTCGTAGGAGCCCCATGCCTGCTGCAGGTCACCGGCCTCGGACACGCACGGACCGCACCAGGAGCCCCAGACGTTGACCACGAGGACCTTGCCGCGGGCCCGGTCCATGGACCACGGCTTGCCGTCGACGGTGGTGCCCGTGAGGCGCACTGCGTCCTCGCGCTTGTCCAGCGCGATCCGCTCGACGGTGCCGTCGCCGGAGACGAAGCCCTTGCGGTCGCCGGACTTCGCCTGGGCCGAGATCGAGTTGGGGTCGCTGCTGCAGGCCGACAGGCCGAGGGCCAGCGCGGCGGCCACCCCGAGTGCCACGAACCTCACGCGCCCGCCTTCCTGGCCGCGTGGGCCAGCAGCGCGCCGGCGGGCTCGCTGTAGGTGATCGACTCGAGCTCGTCCCCCAGGAAGCTCAGCGTCGTCAGCGAGGCCAGGGCGCACTGCCGCTTGCGCGGGTCGTGCCAGAGCCGCCGGCCCTCGAGCCTGTTGCGCAGGGTCCACACCGGCAGCTGGTGGGAGACCACGACCGCCTCGTGGCCGCGGGCCGCGGCGCGCGCGTCGGCTACTGCGGCCACCATGCGGGCGGCGATCTCCTGGTAGGGCTCGCCCCAGGAGGGCCGGAACGGGTTGACCAGCTTGGGCCAGTGCTCGGGGTGGCGCAGAGACCCGTCGCCGACGCCGAAGGTGCGCCCCTCGAAGTAGTTGCCCGCCTCGATGACCCGGTCGTCGGTGTGGATGGCCAGGTCGTGGGCCGCCGCGATCGGGGTGGCCGTCTCCTGGGCCCGGTCCAGCGAGGACGCGACGACGTGGGTGACGTCGCGCACGGCGAGGTGGTCGGCCACCGTCTGCGCCATGTCCCGCCCGAGCTCGGACAGGTGGAAGTCGGGCAGCCGCCCGTAGAGCACGCCGGTGGGGTTGTGGACCTCACCGTGGCGCATCACGTGCACCACGGTGCGCACACCGGTGGAGGACATCTGCGGGGTCATGCCCCGATTGTCGCAAACGACTCTGTGACGGACCGGGCCGCCGCGGGCAGCGCGGAGATGACCTGGTCGACGGCCGCGTCGTCGTGGGCCGCGCTGACGAACCACGCCTCGAACGCGCTCGGCGGAAGGTGCACGCCCTGGCTGAGCATCGAGTGGAAGAAGGCCGAGAACGCTTGGGAGTTCTGGGCTTTGGCGTCGTCGTAGTTGTGCACGGCCTCCTCGCGGAAGAACACCGAGAACATGCTCCCGGCCCACTGCACGACGTGCGGTATGCCGTGCCGCGACAGCTCCTGCGTGGTGGCCGTGGCTATGGCGGAACTCACGTCGGCCAGGCGCTGGTAGACCTCGGCCGTGCAGCCCTGGAGGGTGGCCAGGCCGGCGGCGGTGGCCACCGGGTTACCCGACAGCGTGCCGGCCTGGTAGACGGGGCCTAGCGGCGCGAGCATCGCCATGACGTCGGCACGACCGCCGAACGCGGCCGCGGGGAACCCGCCGCCCATGACCTTGCCGAAGGTGAACAGGTCCGGTGCGCCGCCGTCGTACGGACCCTCGACGCCGTACCAGCCGGCCGCGCTGCACCGGAAGCCGGTCATGACCTCGTCGGAGATGAGCAGGGCACCGTGCTCGCGGGTGACCCGGCGCATGGCCTCGGTGAAGCCGGGCAGCGGCGGGACGACGCCCATGTTGCCGGCGGCCGCCTCGGTGATGACGGCGGCGATCTCGGCGCCGTGCTCGGCGAAGGCCGCCTCGAGCGCCTCGACGTCGTTGTAGGGCAGCACGATCGTCTCGCCCGCGCTCGAGGCGGGCACGCCGGCGGAGTCCGGCAGGGCGAAGGTGGCCACGCCGCTGCCGGCCGAGGCGAGCAGCGCGTCGACGTGGCCGTGGTAGCAGCCGGCGAACTTGACGACCTTGGAGCGGCCGGTGAAGCCGCGGGCCAGGCGGATCGCGCTCATCGTCGCCTCGGTGCCGCTGCTGACCAGGCGCACCTGCTCGACCGGCTCGACCCGGGCGACGATCTCCTCGGCCAGGGCCACCTCGTTCTCGCTCGGCGTGCCGAAGCTGAACCCCTTGGTCGCCGCCTCCTGCACCGCCGCCATCACGCCGGGGTGGGCGTGGCCCAGGATCATCGGCCCCCAGGAGCAGACCAGGTCGACGTACTCCCGGCCGTCGACGTCCCGCAGCCACGGTCCCTGCGCGCTCGCCATGAACCGCGGGGTGCCACCCACGGCACGGAAGGCGCGCACCGGGCTGTTCACGCCGCCGGGCGTGACGCGGGCCGCGCGCTCGAGCAGGGCCTGGGACTCGGGTGCCTCGAAGGGGTATGCCGTCATGCCCTCGATTGTCTCAGGCCGGCAGGACCCCCTCGGCCACCTCCTCGCACGCCCCGGTGGCCTCGATGCCGTCGGCGATGGCCTGCATCGCCGCACCCATCGCGATCAGCTGGGCGCGCGTGAGGTGGTCGGTCAGCGCAGCCCGCACGCTGGCGACGTGCAGCGGCGCGATGGCCTCCACCGCGGCATACCCCTCGTCGGTGAGGACCAGCTCGACGCCGCGGCGGTCGCCCTCGCACGGCTCGCGGCGCACGAAGCCCCGCTTCTCCAGCCGGGAGGCGGTGTGCGTGAGCCGGCTGCGCGACTGCACCACGAGCGTGGCGATCTCGGACATGCGCAGCCGTCGGCGCGGGTTCTCGCTGAGCATCGACATGATCTCGTACTCGCTCAGCTGCACCCCGTGCGCGATCAGGTCACGGTCGAGGGCCACCTCGAGGAGCCGGCTCGCGCGCAGGTAGGAGCGCCACGCCTGCTGCTCCTCGTCGTCGAGCCAGCGTGGTGCGGTCAGGTCAGTGCTCATGGAATGTAGTTTACCGTTCAGTGGTTGAAGATTAAACAAGATCGGCGTACAGTCGACAACAGGACGCCACAGGCAGACCTTCCACACCGGCCTGGGACGTGACACCACCCGCAATCACCCAAGGAGTATCTCGATGACCACCTTCTCCGACCTCACCCCCGGCACCTGGGACGTCGACGCCTCGCACAGCGAGCTGGGCTTCGTGGCCCGTCACCTGATGGTCACCAAGGTCCGCGGCCAGTTCAAGGACTTCCGGGCAACGGTCACCGTCGGCGAGCAGCTCGAGGACTCCTCGGTCGAGGCCACCGTCCAGCTCGCGTCCGTCGAGACCGGCAGCCCCGACCGCGACGGCCACCTGCGCTCGGCCGACTTCTTCGACACCGAGAACAACCCGGAGATGACCTTCCGCAGCACCAAGGTCACCCCCGACACCCTCGAGGGCGACCTCACCATCAAGGGCGTCACCCAGCACGTCGTGTTCGACCTCAGCTTCAACGGCGTGGCCAAGGACCCGTGGGGCGGCACCCGCGCCGGCTTCGAGGCCTCCGCGGAGATCAACCGCAAGGACTTCGGCCTGACCTGGAACGCCGCGATCGAGGGCGGCGGCGTCCTGGTCAGTGACAAGGTCAAGATCAACCTGGACATCCAGCTCGTGGCCGCAAAGGTCCCGGCGACCGTCTGACCCCGGCGCCACACGACGAAGGGCCGCACCCACTCCTCCGGGTGCGGCCCTTCGTCGTGCCGTGGCAGCTCAGCGCAGCGCGCGGGCGGCCTCGACGGCGTAGTAGGTGAGGATGTTCTGCGCGCCGGCGCGGCGGATCGCGATGAGCGACTCCATCAGCACCCGCTCGCGGTCGATCATCCCGGCGGTGGCGGCGGCCTCGATCATGGCGTACTCCCCCGAGACCTGGTAGGCGCTCACCGGCACCTCCGACTCGGCCGCGACGGCCGAGAGGATGTCCAGGTAGGGCAGGGCGGGCTTGACCATGACCATGTCCGCGCCCTCGGCGATGTCCAGGCGCACCTCGCGCAACGCCTCCACGGCGTTGCCCGGGTCCTGCTGGTATGCCGCCCGGTCACCCTGCAGGGTCGACTCCACCGCGTCGCGGAAGGGGCCGAAGAAGCCCGAGGCGTACTTGGCGGCGTAGGCCAGCAGGATCGTGTCGGTGCGCCCGGCCGCGTCGAGGGCGGCGCGGACGTGGCCGACCTGGCCGTCCATCATCCCGGACAGGCCGAGCACGTGAGCCCCGGCCTCGGCCTGGGCCAGGCCCATCGCCGCGTAGCGCTCCAGCGTGGCGTCGTTGTCCACCCGGCCGGCCGCGTCGAGCACCCCGCAGTGGCCGTGGTCGGTGAACTCGTCCAGGCACAGGTCGGCCATGACCACCGTGTCGTCCCCGACCGCCGAGCGCAGCCGGCGCAGCCCCCGGTTGAGGATGCCCTCGGGGTCGTCGGCGCCGGAGCCGACCGCGTCCCGGGTCGAGGGCACGCCGAAGAGCATCAGCCCGCCGACGCCGGCCTCGACGGCCTCGGCGGCGGCCTTCTCCAGCGAGTCCAGGGAGTGCTGGACCACGCCCGGCATCGACCCGATCGGCAGCGGCTCGGCCGCCCCCTCCCGCACGAACATCGGCAGGATCAGGTCGGCCGGGTGCAGCCGCGTCTCCGACACGAGCCGGCGCACGGCCGGGCTCTGCCGCAGCCGGCGGGGGCGCTGGGCGGGGAAGCCCATCACTTGGCCTTGCGCCGGGAGGAGGCCTTCCGGGCGCTGGGCCGCACGACCGGCTCGCCGGCTTCGGTGGCCGCCAGGGCCAGGCCCAGGCCGTACTCGGCCAGCGCGTCGACGAGGGACTCGGCCGAGGCCTCCGCCGCGAGGACGTCGACCCGCAGACCGTGCTCCTCGGCGGTCTTGGCCGTGGCCGGGCCGATGCAGGCGACGACGGTCGCGGAGTGCGGCTTGCCGGCGATCCCCACGAGGTTGCGCACCGTGGAGCTGGAGGTGAACACGACCGCGTCGAACCTGCCGGTCTTGATCGCCTCGCGCACCGGCGCCGCCGGCGGGGCGGCGCGCACGGTCCGGTAGGCCGTCACGTCGTCGACCTCCCAGCCCATCTCCTCCAGGCCGGCGACCAGGGTGTCCGTGGCGATGTCGGCGCGGGGCAGGAAGACCCGGTTGATCGGGTCGAGCACCTCGTCGAACGGCGGCCACTCGGCCAGCAGGCCCTGGGCGGACTGCTCCCCGGAGGGCACCAGGTCGGGCTCCAGGCCCCACTCGCGCAGGGCCGCGGCGGTGACCCCGCCGACGGCGGCGATCTTCAGCCCCGCGAAGGCCCGGGCGTCGAGGCCGAACTCGGCGAACTTCTCCTTGACCGCGCGCACCGCGTTGACGGAGGTGAAGCCGATCCACTCGTAGCGGCCGGTGACCAGCCCCTTGATCGCGCGCTCCATCTGCTGCGGCGTGCGCGGTGGCTCGACGCTGATCGTGGGGACGACGTCGCTGGTCGCCCCGTAGGAGGCGAGCCGGTCGGTCATCGGTCCGGCCTGGTCCTTGGTGCGCGGCACCAGGATGTTCCAGCCGAACAGCGGCTTGGTCTCGAACCACGACAGCTGCTCACGCAGGGCCACCGTGGCGCCGATGACGGCGAGGGTCGGGAACTCGACCTTGGCCGACTTCATCGTCGCGGCGACCGAGCCCAGCGTGGTGGTGTGCGTGCGCTGGGTGATCGTCGTGCCGCGCTCGGTCAGGGCGACCGGCGTCTCCGGGTCACGGCCGGCTGCCAGCAGGTCGGCCAGGGACCGGGCCAGGGACTCCGGCGTGCCGAGCACGACCACGGTGACGTCCGCGCCGGTGGAGCGGGCCCAGTCGACCTTGGTGTTGTCACCCGAGACGACGTGCAGCGTCGGCGACGACGCGGACGTCAGCGGCACCCCGGCATACGTGGGCACGGCGCTGACCGCACTGACACCCGGGACCACCTCGAAGCCGATGCCGGCCTTGCGGCAGGCCAGGGCCTCCTCGGCCAGGCCGTTGAAGGTGGCCGGGTCGCCGTCCATGAGGCGCACGACCAGGCCGGCGTGCCCGCCCGCGGCGCCGGCGGACTTGGCCGCCTTGACCACGAGCTTGGCGCGGGAGGCGTGGGTCAGCGGCTGCCCGTGCTCGCCGTGGCCGGCGTCGACGACCTCCACGCCCTCGCGGACGAACGGCGCGATGAAGTCCTCGCGGGCCACCTGGTCGATGACGACGACGTCGGCGGCGGCGAGGTAGTCGGCGGCACGCTGCGTCAGCAGGCCGGGGTCGCCGGGACCGGCACCGACGAACGCGACCCGGCCCAGGGGCTTGCTGGTGCGGCTGGTCGTGGTGGCGGTCGTGTGGGTGTTGCTGGGGGTTGAGCGCGTGGGGCTCACAGGGCACGCTCCGGAGCGGTCGGGTCTGGGCGGTCGGCGGGGTCGTGGGGGCGGTCGGCCACGTGCTGGGGGTTGTGGTCTCCCGCCCTGTCTGGGTCGGGTGGTCGGTCCTCACTGACGGCCGGCCCCAGGCCGACCGTGACGATGTCGCGGGCTCCGTCCTCGAGCAGGACGGCGGCCAGCTCGCGGCCGAGACGCTCGGCCTCGGGCACCGGGCCGGTGACCGAGCGGCGCAGCTCGGCGGCTCCGTCCTCGCTGCCCACGAAGGCTCGCACGGACAGCTCCGCGCCGTCCATTCCCTCGACGACCTCGGCCAGGGCGCCGATCGGCGCGGTGCAGCCGGCTTCGAGCGCCGCGAGCAGGGCGCGCTCGGCGGTGACCGAGGCCCGGGTGTCGGCGTCGTCGAGGGAGCGCACGGCCGCGGTGGCCGCCGCGTCGTCGCTGCGCACCTCGACGGCGAGGGCGCCCTGCCCGGGGGCGGGCAGCATCTGCAGCGGGTCGATCAGCTCGGTCACCTCGTCGAGGCGGCCGAGGCGGGCCAGGCCGGCGGCGGCGAGGACCACCGCGTCGACCTTGCCCTCGTGCACGAGTCGCAGGCGGGTGTCGACGTTGCCGCGGATGGCGCGGACGTCCAGGCCGAGGCCGAGGGCCGCGATCTGTGCGGCGCGGCGCGGGGACCCGGTGCCGACCACGGCGCCGGCCGGGAGCTCGCCCAGCGTGAGGCCGTCGCGGGCGACCAGCGCGTCGCGGGGGTCCTCCCGACGCGTCACGGCGGCGACGGCCAGGCCCGGCTCGGGCGCGACGGGCAGGTCCTTCAGCGAGTGGACGGCCAGGTCGACCTCACCGGCCAGCAGCGCCTGGCGGATGGCCGCGGCGAAGACGCCGGTGCCGCCGATCGCGGACAGCGGCTGGGTGGAGGTGTCGCCGAACGTGGTGATCTCGACCAGCTCGACCTCGTGGCCGAGGGCGCGCAGCTGGTCGGCGACCCACCCGGACTGGGTGGTCGCGAGGGCGGAGCGGCGGGTGCCCAGGCGCAGGCGGGTCACGCCAGACCACTCCCCTCGGGCGGCACGGAGACGGCGGCGACGTCGTGCGGGTCGAGGTCGAACAGCTCGCGCAGGGCCTGGGCGTAGTCGCCGCCCTGACCCTCGCCGGCCAGCTCCTTGACCCGCACCGTCGGGGCGTGGAGCAGCTTCTCCACCACGCGGTGCACCGCGAGCTGGACCTCGCCGCGAGTGGTCTCGTCCAGCTGGGGCAGCCGCTGCTCGAGGCGGGACAGCTCGGCGGCCACGACGTCGGCGGCGCGGGAGCGCAGCGCGGCGACGGTGGGCGCCACGGCCTGGGCCCGGCGGCCGGTGAGGTAGGCGGCGACCTCGGCGGTGACGAGGTCCTGGACCTGCTGCAGCTGCGGGCTCACCTGGCCGGGGGCGAGGTCGGCGCCGAGCTCCTCGAGCCCGACGACCTCGGCCGCCTCGACCTCGGCGGCACGCGGGTCGACGTCGCGGGGCAGGGCCAGGTCGACGAGCACCTGCGGGCGGCCGGCCCGGTCGAGGGCGGCCCGGGCGACCATGTCCGCAGTGAGCACGTGGCCCACCGCGCCGGTGCAGGAGATGACCAGGTCGGCCTCGCGCAGCGCCTGCTGCAGGTCCTCGAACGGCAGGGACCGCCCGCCGGTCGTGGTGGCCAGCCGCTGGGCCTTGCTGCGCGTGCGGTTGATGACCACGAGGTCACCGGCGCCGCCGCGGGCGACCGTCGTCGCGGCGAGGCTGCTCATCGAGCCGGCGCCGACGACGAGCACCCGCGTCTGCGCCAGCGGCCCCAGGGCCCGCGCGGCGCGGGCCAGCCCGGCCTCCACGAGGGAGACGCTGACGGTGTCGAGCTCGGTCTCGGAGTGGGCGCGCTTGCCGACCCGCAGCGCCTGCTGGAACAGGGAGGCGAGGGTGCCGCCGGCCTGCCCGTCGGCCTGGGCGGTGCGCAGGGCCTCGCGCAGCTGGCCGAGGATCTGCCCCTCGCCGACCGCCATCGAGTCCAGCCCGCAGGCGACGGTGAAGGCGTGGGCGATCGCCCGGTCCTCGTAGTGCACGTAGAGGTGCTCGCGCAGGTCGTTCAGCGGCACACCGGAGCTGGCCGCGAGCGCCTCGCCGATCTCGTTGACCGCGCCGTGGAAGGTGGCGGCCTCGGCGTAGACCTCGAGCCGGTTGCAGGTGGAGACCACGACGGCCTCGTGCACGCTCTCCCCGGCGCGGACGGTGCGGGCCAGCGCGGCCACCCCCTCGGCGTCCAGGGAGACCGACTCCAGGACGGGGATCGGGGCCGTGCGGTGCGACAGGCCGAGGACGACGACGCTCACCGGACCACCTCGCGCAGCGGGGTGCGGCGGGCGGCGAGGGCCTTGCGTTGCTCGTGGAAGGCCAGGATCTGCAGCTCCATGGACAGGTCGACCTTGCGCACGTCGACGCCGTGGGGCACCGACAGCACGCAGGGGGCGAAGTTGAGGATCGAGCGCACCCCGGCGGCGACGAGGCGGTCACAGACGCCCTGGGCGGAGGCGGCCGGGGTGGAGATGACGCCGATGGCGATGCCGTCCTCCTCGGCGACCCGCTCGAGGTCATCCATCGGGCGGACGGTCACCCCGGCGATGGGCTGGCCGACGATGTCGGGGTCGTGGTCCAGCAGCGCGACCACGCGGAACCCGCGGGTGACGAAGCCGGAGTAGTTGGCCAGGGCGTGCCCGAGGTTGCCCAGCCCGACGATGGCGACGGGCCAGTCCTGGGTCAGGCCGAGCTCACGGGAGATCTCGTAGGCGAGCAGGTCGACCTCGTAGCCGACCCCTCGCACGCCGTACGAGCCGAGGTGGGAGAGGTCCTTGCGCAGCTTGGCCGAGCGCACCCCTGCCGCGGTCGCGAGCTCCTCCGAGGAGACGGAGGTGATGCCGCGCTCCGCGAGGTCCGTCAGGGCACGCAGGTACTCCGGTAGCCGGGCAACTGTCGCGTCGGGTATTCCTCGACGGGCTGCGGGGTCGGCGGTCACGGTCGCACCGGCTCCTTCCGTACAGGTCCGGACGTCACAAGCCGGACTGGAGCGCGTGGGTTCACCTCAGGGTAGGTCTTTGTGAACACACGCACAAAGTCGCGAACCGACCCCGCCGTCTGGTAGGTGAGCGATGTCACCGACAATGCGGGGGCTCAGCCCCCGAGCGCGGCGCGCAGGCGCCGCTCGTCGACCCTCCAGTAGTCGTGCTGGCGGCCGTCCACGAGCGTGACCGGGATCTGCTCGGCGTACGCCGCCATGAGCGTGTCGTCCTCGAGCACCGACCACTCCTGCCAGCCGACGCCGAGGTCGTCGGCCACCCGCGAGATGACCTCGCGGGCGTCGTCGCACAGGTGGCAGCCGGGCTTGCCGATCAGGGTGATGCGCGGCGCGGGGGTGGCAGGCACCTCACCACTGTATGCCGCGATGTCGCCCTCTTCGTCCCGGTCTAGGCTGGGGCCATGGAGCTGCCGGCGGGGCCCGACGAGCGCGAGACCGTGGCGGCTGCCGTCCACCTTCCCGAGGGCCTGGACAACGCCCTGGCGGTGCCGGCCGACCCGACCGCTGCGGCGTTCTTCGACCTCGACAACACGCTGCTGCGGGGAGCGAGCGTCTTCCACCTCGCCAAGGGCCTCTACCGGCGCAAGTTCTTCGGCGCCCGCGACATCGCCGCGATGCTGTGGAAGCAGGCGTGGTACCTCGCCGTCGGGGAGAACCTCGACCACGTCGCCAAGATCCGCGAGCAGGGCCTGGGCTACGTCGCCGGCCACTCGGTGACCGAACTGACCGAGATCGGTGAGGAGATCTACGACGAGGTGATGGGCGAGAAGATCTGGCCCGGCACGCACGCCATGGCGCAGATGCACCTCGACTCGGGCCAGCGGGTCTGGCTGGTCACGGCCACCCCGATCGAGGTCGCCGAGGTCATCGCCCGGCGGCTCGGCCTCTCCGGCGCGCTCGGCACGGTGGCGGAGACCCGGGACGGTCTCTACACCGGACGCCTGGAGGGCGAGCCGCTGCACGGCGAGGCCAAGGCGGTCGCGGTGCGGGCGCTGGCGCAGGAGGAGGGGTTGGACCTGGCCCGCTGCTCGGCCTACTCCGACTCGGCCAACGACATCCCCCTGCTGTCGCTGGTGGGCCATCCCTACGCCATCAACCCCGACGCCCGGCTGCTCGAGCACGCCCGGGCCCACGGCTGGCAGGTGCGCGACTACCGCACCAAGCGCAAGGCGGCCAAGCTCGGCCTCCAGGCGGCGGGAGCCACCGCCCTGGCCGGGGCGCTGGCCGCAGCCTCGGCCCGCCGGCTGCGCCGTTGAGGCCCGGTTCTACGGGGTCAAACCCCGGACCCCCCTGACATTTCGGGCGACTTTGGGGAGACTGTGCGCCGAGGAGGTTGCCCCATCGTGAGCCGGAGGATGCAGGGTCGCGCGAGCCTGCCCGCGCGCCGGGCCCGCGCCCGCGACGCGCGGTGGGCTGCGCCTGCCCCGGTGCCGGCCGGCATACCCGTCCTGCCCGACCACGGCCTGGGCGAGGCCACCCGGGCGTTCCTGGACAGCCTGCGGGTCCTGCTCGCCGCTGCCGCCGGCGACGGCGGGGCGCCCGGCGGGGGTGGCACGACGCTGCAGCAGCCCGGTGGCGTCCCGGAGGACATGGACCGGGTGGCCGCCCTCGTCGAGCTGGCCCAGGGCGGCGACGCCGAGGCGTTCGGCCTGCTCTATGAGCGCTACGTCGACCTGGTCTACCGCTACATCTACGTGCGCGTGGGCTCACGGCACCTGGCCGAGGACCTCACCTCCGAGACGTTCGTGCGGGCGCTGCGCCGCATCGACTCCTTCTCCTGGCAGGGCCGTGACATCGCGGCGTGGTTCGTGACCATCGCCCGCAACCTCATCACCGACCACGCCAAGTCGGCGCGGTTCCGCCTCGAGGTCAGCACCGCCGACATGCTCGACGCCGACCGCCGGGTCGAGGCGCCGGAGGCCGAGGTGCTCCAGCACCTGCGCGACACCCGCCTGCTCGAGGCGGTCCGCGACCTCAAGCCGGAGCAGGCCGAGTGCGTCGTCCTGCGCTTCCTCCAGGGCCTGTCCCTGGCCGAGACCGCCGCCGTGATCGGCAAGTCCGAGGGAGCGGTCAAGCAGCTGCAACTACGGGCCGTCCGCGCCCTGCACCGAGCCCTGGACGGGGAGGTGCTCTGAGCGATGACCACCACCCATCGACCGCGTAACCTACGGCCCGACACGTCGTTCTCAGGACGATCCACACGCATGGGGCCGCAGTCGTCAACAGTCACCGTCACAGGGGAGGGAATGCCGGTATGCCGTTGCTGAGCCGCCGAGCCGACCTCTTCCACCGCGCCCTCGGGGGCGCTCCGCCCGCCGACGAGGAGATCGCGAGCCTCGTCCGCACGGCCTCGCGCATCCCCACCCTCGATGGCCCCGCGTGCGCCCCGCGCCCGGAGTTCGTCGAGCAGCTCGGCGCGCGGCTGCGGGCCGAGGCGCAGACCTTGCCCGCCCGCCCCGCCCGGCCCACCGCTGTGCAACACGCGCCCGGCGGTGGCCCGCTGGTGCTCGTCGTCGGCCGGGGCCTGCCGCGGGCGCTCGCGGGCGCCGTCGCCACCGTGCTGGTCGCCGCGGCTGCCGTCGGTGTCGTCTCGCGCGGCTCCCTGCCCGGCACCGCGCTCTACCCCGTCAAGCAGCTGCTCGACGCGGCCGCTGTCCAGCTCGCCGGCTCCGAGCACGACCGGGGGCTGACCCTCCTCGCCCAGGGCCAGCAGCACATCTCCGAGGCCGGCGACCTCGCCGACGGCGGCACCACCGACCCGGCGCCCTACGACGAGGCCCTCGGCGCGGCCTACGACGCGACGCTCGGCGGCCAGCGCACCCTCCTCGCGCTCTACGACAGCAACCACGACCAGCAGGCGCTCATCGCGGTCCAGGACTTCACCGCACGGGCACTGCCCCAGGTCCAGGCGCTGCGCTCGCGGGTGCCCGCGGCCAGCGTGCCCGCGGTCGACCGGCTGGTCACCCTGCTCCAGCTCGGCGAGGAGGCGGTGGCCCGCAAGGTCGAGGCCTGCGGCGCGCCGTGCGCCGCCCTGGACCGTCCCGGGTCCACCCCCGGCCCGTCCACGCTGCCGGCCCTTCCTCGCCCGTCAGATGCGGCCGCGCCGACCAGCACGCCGGGGGTGCTGGTGCCCAGTGGCTCGGCCTCGCTGCCGGGCGTCGGCATCAGCACGTCCGGCGCTGGCGGCGGCCTGTCCGCCTCGCTGCCCGGGGTGTCGGTGTCCGTGCCCCTGCCGGGGGTCTCGCTGGGCAGCTCCTCCTCGTCGGTCGGCGGCTCCGTCGGCGTCGGCGCCAGCGTCCCGGGCGTGGGCAGCCTCAGCGTCGGCTCCGGTGGGGTCAAGGTCAGCCCCTCGGGGAGCAGCGCCTCCCTCAGCGTCCCGGTGCCCGACCCGCTGACCTCGGCCGTCAGCGGGGTGGGTGGCATCACCGGCGGCCTGGGCAAGTAGGCCGAAGGCCTCCCCTCCCCGCACCGGGGCGTTCATCGAGTCGACCGCCCTGGCCGCTCGCTTGGTGACCATTCGCCGGCCCCGCGTCTGCCCGCCACCCCACCAGCTGTGGACCCGGCCCCCCTGGGCGCCCGGTGGGTCGCTGATGCATCAGCGGGGCAGGTGGGCAGATGCGGGGTCGTGGGCACACCGGGTCGATGGTCCTGGCCCGACGGACGGTGGACGTCGGGTGGGCCTCAGAAGAAGACCGACCGCCGCTGCATCAGCAGCGAGTACAACGTCTGCTGGATCGTCTCGCGGACCTGGTCGGTGAGGTCGAACACAAGCATCGGGTCGTCGGCCGCCTGCGGACCCAGGGAGTCGGTCTCCACCGGCGCACCGAACTCGATGATCCACTTGCTGGGCAACGGGATCAGGCCGAGCGGGCCCAGCAGCGGCCAGGTCGGCGTGATCGGGGCGTAGGGCGCCCCGAGCAGCCGTGCCACGGCCTTCATGTTGCCGATGATCGGGTAGATCTCCTCGGCGCCCACGATCGAGCAGGGGATGATCGGCACGCCGGTGCGCAGCGCCGCCGAGACGAAGCCGCCCCGTCCGAACCGCTGCAGCTTGTAGCGCTCGCTGAACGGCTTGCCGATGCCCTTGAACCCCTCGGGCCAGACGCCGGCGAGCTCGCCGGAGGACAGCAGCCGCTCGGCGTCGGCGTTGGCCGCCAGGGTCGAGCCGCTCTTGCGGGCCAGGTCGCCGACCACCGGGGTCTGGAACACCAGGTCGGCGCCGAGCATCCGCAGGTGCCGGTGCGCCGGGTGCTCGTCGTGCACGGCGACCTGGGTCATCAGCGAGTCCAGCGCCACGGTGCCGGAGTGGTTCGCCACGACCAGCGCGCCGCCCTCGGCGGGGATGTTCTCGATGCCGCGCACCTCGACCCGGAACCACGAGCGGTACAGCGGGCGCAGCAGTGGCAGGTAGGCGTGCTCGGTGAAGTCGGGGTCGAAGCCGAACTCGTCGACGGTGTAGTCGCCGGTCAGCCGTCGGCGCAGGAACGCGAGCGTGCCGGCCACCTGGCGCTCGACCTCCTCACCGGAGAGGCCTGCAGCGTGCGCCGCGGTCCGCAGGATGCTCACGGCGACCTGGACCAGCTCCTCCACCCCGCTGACGTGGATGCGGTCGGCGGCGGGTGCGGCCTCCGCGACCTGGGGCTCGGGTGCGGGCGGGGTCGCCGGCGCGGTGCGTCGCGTGCCCTTGCGGCGTGCCTCGCCCTTGGCCCGGGTCCTCGCCTTGCCGTCCGCCGCGGTGACTGGCCGGGGCTTGGCAACGGGGCGGGGCCGGTGCG
>NZ_DASVZH010000234.1:0-22904 GCF_036391795.1 Oryzihumus sp. | reverse complement strand
GGCCCCGGACACCCCAGGTGTCCGGGGCCGCCCGGTTCCCAACAACCGAGAGGGTGATCCGACGTGGACGTCGTGCACGAGGTGTGGCAGCGCATGTATGCCGTGCAGCCCGCCCCAGGCTCGAACGTCGTGCTCGGCGCGGCGGTGGTCGCGCTGGTGCTGGTGCTCTGGGCGCCGGCGTGGTCGCTGACCCGGCACGCGGTGACGATCGCCCACGAGGGCGCGCACGGTGTGGCCGCGGTGCTGACCGGCCGCCGCCTCAGCGGGATCCGGCTGCACTCGGACACCTCCGGGCTGACCGTCTCGCGCGGCCGGCCGCGCGGCCCGGGCATGGTGCTCACCCTGGCGGCGGGCTATGTCGGTCCCGGGCTGGTCGGCCTGGGCGCTGCCGCCCTGCTGGGCGCCGGGCACGCGGTCGGCCTGTTGTGGGGTCTGCTCCTGCTGCTGGCGTTGCTGCTGCTGCAGATCCGCAACTTCTTCGGCCTGTGGTCGGTGCTGGTCAGTGGTGCCGTGGTCTTCGTGGTGTCGTGGTTCCTGCCCACGCAGGCGCAGTCGGCGTTCGCCTACCTCGTGACGTGGTTCCTGCTGCTGGCCGCGCCCAGGACGGTCGCCGAGCTGCAGGTGCAGCGGTCCCGGGGCGCGGGTGCTGGCTCGGACGCCGACCAGCTCGCCCGGCTGACCCACTTGCCCGGGCTGGCCTGGGTGGGCGTCTTCCTCGTCGTCACCGTCGGGGCGCTGCTGCTCGGGGGCAGCTGGATCCTGGTGTGATGCAGGGCTCCGGGGCTCCCAGGACGCGGCCGGCGGCATCAGGTTCGTGAATCCTTCGCCAAGGCGGCTCGTAGCCGGGTTCAATTGACCCAGTCTCCGAAGGGGGGAACAGCGGATGTCATCACGGCCTCGGGTGCTCGCGGGCGTGGCGTTGCTCCTGACCGCGGGTTGCACCGCCACCGGCGGCGCCGCGGGGCGGCCTGTCGCCGATGGCGCGCAAACCTCGAACGCGGCGACGAGTGCCCCGCACCCATCCTCGGCCACGACGCGGTCCGCTGCAGTGGCCGTGTCCGCGCGCACCCTTCCGGCGCCGGTCTCCCCGTCGCCGGCCCGGGTCCCGGGGGGACAGGTGGAGGTCTATGGCGACTGCCGGTCGCCGAGCGTGGCGCCACCGGAGATCACGCTGGCCTGCGCCGACGCCAACGAGGTGCTGGAGGGGCTGCATTGGACGGGGTGGACGTCCACCAGAGCCACAGCGGTCGGCACGCTGGTGTACAACGACTGCACACCCAGCTGCGCGGTCGGGCACTTCCGCCGCGTCCCGGGGACTCACGTCACCCTCACGTCCCCGGCACGGAGTGCAGCGGGGGTCCTCGTCTGGACGAAGGCCCTGCTGGTGCCCCGGTTCCCCGGTTCCGCGCCGGGCCCCCAGCCCCTTCCGACGCAACCCATCTGACCGGGGTCCACCGCCAGGAGGAGTCAGCGGGCGCCGGTCAGGTCGCGCCGACCTCGCCCCGGCGATGCTCCAGGAAGGCCCGTTCACGCGCGTTCCCGGCCAGGACCAGGGCTGCGTCGTAGGCGGCCGCCGCCTCGTCCCGGCGGCCGAGCCGGCGCAGCAGGTCGGCGCGGACGGCGTGGAACACGAGGTAGCCGCCCAGGTCGAGCTCGTCGACCACCTCCAGTGCCGGTGCCAGGCCCTCCACCTCCGCGAGGGCCACGGCGCGGTGGAGCGCCACGACGGGAGTAGGGGAGAGGGCGAGGAGCAGGTCGTAGAGCGCCAGCACCTGCCGCCAGTCGGTGTCCGCTTCGGTGGCCGCGTCGCTGTGCACGGCGTTGATGGCGGCCTGCACCTGGTAGGGCCCGGGCCGGTCGCGGCGCAGGCACTGGCGGACCAGCTGCTGGCCTTCGGCGACGAGCGCGCCGTCCCAGCGGCCACGGTCCTGGTCGGCGAGCAGGACGAGGTCGCCCTCGGGCGTGGTCCGGGCCGGGCGCCGGGACTCCAGCAGCAGCATCAGGGCGAGCAGCCCCACTGCTTCGGGCTCGTCGGGCATGAGCTCGACGAGCAGCCGGCCGAGCCGGATCGCCTCTGCGCAGAGGTCCTCGCGCACCAGCTCCGCGCCCGAGCTCGCGCTCCAGCCCTCGTTGTAGACGAGGTAGACCACCGCGAGCACGGCCCGCAACCGATCGGGCAGGTCGGCCTCCCGTGGGACGCGGTAGGGGATGCCGGCGTCACGGATCTTGGCCTTGGCCCGGACGAGCCGCTGGGCCATGGTCGGCTCGGGCACGAGGAACGCGCGGGCGATCTCGGCGGTGGTGAGCCCGCCGAGAAGCCTCAGCGTCAGGGCCACCTGGGCGGCGCGGGAAAGGGCGGGGTGGCAGCAGGTGAACAGCAGCCGGAGCCGGTCGTCGCGCACGGGCCCCTCCTTGGTGGGTTCCTCCGGCTGCAGCTGGGCGTCCAGCAGCGCGGCCCGCGCCTGCCGGTCCTCGCGGGTGGCCTCACGCCGGAGCCGGTCGATGCCCTTGTTCCGGGCGGTGGTAATGACCCACCCGGGCGGGCTGGGCGGCATACCGGTGCGGGGCCAGGTGGTCAGGGCGGCGGCGAACGCCTCCTGGACCGCGTCCTCGGCGGCGTCGATGCCGCCGAGGACGCGGGTGAGGACGGCCACGGCGCGCCCGTACTCGCTGCGGAAGACGCGGCCGACGTCCTCCGCGGTGACGGTCGGTGCCGGGTCCGGGTGTGGGCCCGGCGGCGGTTGGCCCGCTGGCCGGTCAGTACTCGGCACGGTCGTGGAACGGGCGGACCTCGATCGGCAGGGTGGTGGCGCGGGAGGCGCGCTCGGCCCAGCCGAGGGCGACGTCGAGGTCGGGAGCGTTGACCACCCACAGGCCGCCGAGGTGCTCCCGGCCCTCGACGTAGGGGCCGTCGGTCGTGAGGACCTCGCCGTCGCGGACGCGCACCACGGTGGCGCTGGACGGGTCGTGCAGGCCGCCGGTGAAGACCCAGGAGCCCGCGGCCTTGATGTCCTCGTTGAGTGCGTGCAGCTCGCGGCCGACCGCCTCGAGCACGTCCGCGGACGGGACGGGGCCGTCGGGCTGGTAGATGCTCAGCAGGTACTGCTTCATGGTGGTGTCCCTCCTCGGGTCGTCCGGCCCGGTGCCGGCTCTCACCCCCTGTACGAACGCCTCACGGCCGGATCGACACCCGGCGCCCGGTCAGCTCTCGGGCATCACGCAGAACTCGTTGCCCTCAGGGTCGGCGAGCACGTGCCAGAGGACGTCGCCGCCCGGCTCGCGCAGCAGGGTGGCCCCGGCGTCGAGCAGCGGCTGGACGTCGGCAGCCGTGGTGTCCCAGTGGATCCGGTTGGGCGCCGACTTCGGCTCGGGCACGGGCACGAAGTCGAACGTCTGGATCGGCATGCCCGGCACGTGCTCGACGGTGGAGAAGCCGCGCGGGTCGTCCACCACGTCCCCGCCGAGCACCTGCGCCCACCAGCGGGCCTGGGCCGCCGGGTCCGCGCTGTCGACGACCAGCCCGTGCAGCCGCTCGGCCGGCAGCTCCTCCCGAAGGAAGGCGCACAGCTCTCCTCCCTCGGGGTCGGCCATCACCGTCCAGCGGCGGTCGTCACCCTCGGGCAGCACCACGGTCGCGCCGAGGGCCTCCAGGTCGGCCAGGTCACGGGCGTAGATGTCCAGGTGCACCCGGTGCTTGACCTCCCGGGGCTGCGGCACCGCGTTGAACCACAGGGTGTGCCCCGGTGCCGGCCCGAACACCCCGCCCTCGCCGCGGCCGTCCGGCTCGAAGGTGCGACCCAGCGCGGCCGCCCAGAAGGCGCCGAGCCTGGCTGGGTCCTGGGCGTCGAGGCAGACCTTGCGAAAGCGCGCGAGAGCCATGCTTCGCACCTTAGCCAGCGCGTGGCATCCGTGCCGGTCGTCGCGACGCCGCGGCTCGCCGCACCACCGGTATGCCGCGCAGCAGCACCGGGACGCACGGCACGGACGCGCCGGCGAGCTCGCTCCAGCGCCCGCGGTCAGCTTCCCCGGGTGGCGGCCGCGCTGTGGCGAAGTCGTTCGGACAGGCCCGCGATCAGCAGCCCGGTGGTGAGCGCGTCGAGCAGGTCACCGAGCCGGGCGGCCGGGCCCGTGGGGTGCCGCATCCGCAGTCGGACCCGCAGGTGCAACCGGGTGCGATCGCCCTCTGCAGGGTCGAGCTGGAGCGCCCAGCTCATGGCCAGGACCGCGGGGTCCGCAGCCCGGCCCTCCTGCGGCCAGCGCCAGCCGTCCCGGCGGTCGCGCAGTGAGGAGAAGACCAGTGCGGACGGTGCCGTGACCGTGACGACCTCGAGCTCCGGCGTGCCCGGACCCCAGTCAGGGACGCGGTCACCGGGGGCCACCTCCAGCAGCGAGTGGTCGAGGTGACGCAACCCGCGGCGCCGGGGTGGCACGACCATCTCGAGCCAGGCAGGGAGGTACCACCCGGCCCGGCCCTTGCCCAGCTGGAGCAGCCACGGCCAGACCTCTTGCGGTGGGGCGGGGAGCAGGCCGACCCGATCCATGACCACCGTGGCGTCGGCGACCAGGTCGTCCCCGGGAAGCGCCCTCGCGCGGTCGGTGGCAGTGGTGCGGGGGGACAGGTGCCGGTTTCGCGCAGCGGCGAGCATGCCTGCGCCGATCCCCAGCGCCGCCAGCGCGCCGGGCACGAACCGATGTCTGCCCACGTGGCCATCGTCTCCGTTGTCCGGGTCGGCGCGCACCTACACGGACCCGAACCGGGGGCCCGCTCCTGGACGTGGACCGCGGGCTCGACGGGGGCGAAGCACGGCCACGGGCCAAACCGGGCACCGACCACCACCGGGCGCCGACCACCACCGGGCACCGACCACCACCGGGCACGAGAAGAAGGGGACCCAGGGCTCATGCCCTGGTCCGGACAGGCCTCGGCGGCCCGCCGGCTCGGGCGGGTCGCGGGGCAGGGGGGTCAGGTGTGCCAGGTGACCCCGGAGGCGGTGACAGTCGCGGTCAGTCCGCGCTCGTGCACGACGGTGTGGTGCCGGCCGCAGAGCAGGGCGAGGTTCACGACTGTTCGTTAGTGTCACCGGCATGTAGAAGGCTGTCGCCATCTACGCGCGCATCTCCCAGGACAGGGAGGGAGACGGGGCTGGGCGTCCTTCGACAACTGACCGACTGCAGGCAGGAGCCGAGCGTCGTGGATGGACCGTCGCCGAGGAGTACGTCGACGACGACATCAGCGCATGCAGCGGCAAACCCCGGCCTGCCTACCGACGAATGCTCGCCGACCTTCGCTCGGGCACTCGGGACGCGGTGATCGTCTGGCACCTTGACCGCCTGCACCGCAGGCCGATCGAACTCGAGGAGTTCGTGCAGACCTGTGCGGCGGCGAACGTGACCGACGTGGTGACGTTGCACGGCGACTTCAATCTGGGCAGCGGCGACGGGCTTCTAGTAGCAAGGCTTCTCAGCGCGGTGGCGGCCAACGAGAGCGATGCCAAGCGGCGACGGGACGGCGCAAGAGGCTGGAGATCGCCGAATCCGGACGCCCCCAATGCCGGCGTCCCGCGCGCGTTTGGCTAACAGGCCGCTCGGGCTCGCTCCCGCTGACGCCGTCGGCTCGCGCGCTGCCCCATATTGCGCTCCTCTCGCAGACTGCGGCTTGTCTACCTCTCACCGCCGACAGCAAGGCGGCGACGCGTTTCCGAAAGCAGAGAGACGCTTTCTGTATGAATCCTTTACGCCAGCGTCAATCTGCCACTTTCTTTACCAAGATCCAGATTGCGCAAAGTCCACACCGGGCAATCGCAGCCGGTCCTAACGTCCCAATGCCACGTGGGACGACCGCAACCCAATGCCTTAGCGCGGCGACCTCCAAGGCGAACCCCCATCACGCGTTCTCGCGGAAGGAAGCCAATGCCTCCAGTCTCCCCTCGGCTGGCCGCGGCCACCGTAGCCACCATCGCGACGCTTGTCGCAGCAGCGGGTCCAGCCACAGCTGCCTCTCACCACACACACCCCAGCCACGTAGCCAAGACGGCCAAGGTCAAAGTGACCAAGACCCACACGACCAAGGCCAAGGTGCACGGCGTGGTCGTCCGCCAAGCCGGGAACCGCCTGACGGTTCTCGCCCACGACGTGACGGCCGGCAAGCGCACGTCGCACAACCGCGTGACGACAGTCGTGCTCGCAGCCCCGAAGGCAGCCGCCCAGCACCACGCTTTCGGCGCGGCGATGGCTCCGCGGCCGGGGGACTTGATCACCGCCACCGGGAGCACCACCGACGGCACCACGATCACGTCGGCCAGCGTGCAGGCGGTTAGCCCGCTTCCGGCGCGCGCCGTGCTCGGCCAGGTCTCCGCCGTCAGCGGGACGCTGGTCACCCTGACACCCCGCGAGGAAGCCGACGGTGACCACGAAGGCCAGGACGGCGAGCACGGCCTGGTCGTCGACACGTCGGCTGCAACCTTCTCTGGGGTCGCCAGCGACGCTTCAGGAGTGACGCCCGGCGAGTACCTCGTGGTGCTCGGTGAAGAAGACCAGGGCACCTTCGCTGCGGCGAAGGTGTTCAGCTACGCCAGCAAGCCCCTGGTTGCCGGCGGCGATGTCAGCGCCGCCGACCAGTCCGCCAACAGCCTCACGATCGGCGGAGGGGACAGCGACACCGGCATCGCCGTGGACACCACCAACGCTGACGTTGTCGTCAACGGCAATGACCAGCAGACGGCGTCCTTCCCGACGGTCGGCGACAAGGTCCTCGTCGTCGGCGCCGACGGGTCCGCTCCCGCGAGCACGCCCAGCGGCGACGAAGACGGGGAAAACGAAGACCAGACCTCTACCCCCGCCACTAGCCAGCCAATCGCGGCCACCGTCGTCTTCGCCTTCAACGAGGGCGACCACGGCCCCGCCGGGGAGAACGACGACTGACCAAAGCACGAGACTCTAGATGGCGCATCCGCCCGCCCAAGCCGCGCCTTGGGCGGGCGGATCCACGTCCTCGGAGCCCGGTTCGACGGCCGACGAGTTTCGTTGCTGCTTCAAGTGAAGAGCGCCGGCTCCGCCGGCGCCCAGGCCCGCTCCTCCGCGGCCTCTGCCTCCGCCTGCGGGCGGCGCTGGCGCGCCGTCCTCGGCTGCGGCGTCGACCGCGCCCCGCGGACCAACCACAACCCGCCCAGCGCCCGTCCTCGACACCTCACCAGCCCCGCCCCCTGCTCCCACAGATTGGGGCCCGACCGACCGCGCATCAAGGGCGCTGCGCGTCACTTCGTGATCGAGCAAGCTCGACCCTTGACCCCCGCCCAGATCGGCCAACTTGGCAATGGATCAGGGGGCGGGGCACACATGACCAGCGCAAACATCAGGGCCGCTGCGTCTATCCGAGGCCGCTCTCCTTGGTTCGAGCCCAGGACTGGGCTTCGTTTCGACCCGCGTCGGCGTCAAGAGCACGTTCGCCCCGGGAACTCCCCCTGCGACGAACAATCGCGGCGCACACGCTGAATAGCAGCGTGATAGACGCCAAGAACCACAGCCAGAACATCGCTTCCCCCTCATGACCGCGAAACGCGAACGGCCACAGTGTGCCTCTCCTTGGCCACATCCGGACGCCTAATCAAATGGGATCCCGCGCCACAGTGTCTTAACGAATTGTCGGGTTGCCCAGGTCGGTTGGGCCGCCGTCGCACCAGTGGAGGACGTGGTGGGCGTCGCACCACGTGGGTGGGATCGAGCAGCCGGGGTAGGTGCAGCCGCGGTCCCGCAGCCAGAGCGCGAGCCGCTGCGCGGGTGTTGCCAGCCGGGTGGTGCGGCCGAGGTCCAGGGGGGCGGGGTCGGTGCCCATGACGGTGGGCAGGATCTCGGCGTCGCAGGCGAGGCGGCGCAGCGCGGCGGGGGTGAGCTGGTCGTCGGTCAGGGTGCGACCCAGGCCACGCAGGGCCCCGGTGAGCTGGTCGTAGTCGACGGTGACGACCACCTTGGTGCTGGCGCTGCCCGGCACGCCGTCGGCCGAGGCCAGACCTCGTTGGAGCACGGTCAGGAGGGCGTCGCTGCGGCGTTGCCCGGGGAGCGGGTGTCCGGCTCGTCCGCGGAGGGTGGCGGCTCGCCCAGGGCGTCCACCGCTGCGCGCACGAACGCCGCGCCCTCGGGGTTCAGGCGCCAGGTGAACTCGGTGACAACACCCGCCCCCGGGCGCTCGAGCAGGGTCCGGGACTGGCGTTGGGCCGCGGCCAGCGCCTCGGTGTCGCGCTCGGGCGCGGCCCAGGCGACCAGGTGGCGGGTGGCCATGGTCAGCTCGCGGTCGGTGCCGTTGACGGCCAAAGGGATGAGGATGTGCTGGTCGGCCTCGTAGTCCGCGGCGTCGACGAAGGGGCGGATCTGGGCCAGCGCCGAAAGCATCCGGGCGGCCTTGCGCGCCGGCATCGCCCCGGAGCGCACCGCCGCGGCCAGGGGGCCATGAGCGGGTTGGGCGCAGGCCCGGGCGACCGTGACGAGCTGGTGTGCCTCGCGCACCGGGAGGCTGGGGGAGTGGCCCGCCACCCAGTCGGTGAGTGAGGAGGCGGCCTCGGTGCCGCGCTGGTCGGCGTCGGCGACCAGCGCCAGGGTCAACCGCTCAACGCCTCGGCGCAGTGAGTCGAGCTGGTCCAGGGTCAGACCCAGGCCGCCCTCCGGCACCCGCCAGGTGTCGTCGGTCAGGGCCATGTCGAGGGAACCCAGGGCATCGGCCAGGGCACCCGTGACCGGGCCGCCTGCCTGCTCCGTGAGATCCCCCTGCATGATTCGAACATATATTCGACTACTGACAGGGCACTAGGCTCCAACGGCACCACAGATAACGGGCCCCACGCGGGGGATGGATCGTCCGCGTCTCCGAGGGGGGCACGAAAGCGCTGAGGGCCGGGGGTGGCCGAAGGGCTCCTGCTTCCAGGGACCGTGCAGGGCCGGTGCGGCAGCTCATGGGACGGCGCCACGGGGGAGAGGTGCGTGCATGACGACCCGGCGAGGCCGAACGAGCGACCTCGACCCGGGAAGCTGCCTCGTCGAGGTCGAGGTCGAGGTTGCAGCAGCGACGCGGCGGCCAGGTGGCGCCGCTGCCTGCGGCCGCCTGGGAGGACCGCCCCGATGCGCCGACCCGGCTCGCCGCAACTCCCGGGTGCCGCCGGCTGCCACGGCAACGCCCGGGTCCGCACGCGTCGAACTGTGCATCGTAGATAACGGGCCCGAGGCTAGATGCCCATGGACAACAGACCCACAAGCACTCCGCAACGGGAGGGGTGGCCCCGCGCCGCAGGCGACCCTGAGGGCAGCGCCCGACCTCACCGTTCGGTGGGGCGGCAGCGCCCCGGACGCGACGCTACGGCGCCGCTGCATAGGATCGGCGCATGACGCAGGACGTGGACGAGCAGGCCCGCGCAGAGGGTGGAGCGACCGAGTCCGCCGGGGAGTTCGCCGGCGTCACCGACGGGTTCGAGCGGCTCTGGACGCCGCACCGCATGGCCTACATCAAGGGCGAGCGCCCGACCGACCACGCCGGCGACGGCTGCCCGTTCTGCGCCGCGCCCGCCAAGGACGACGCCGAGGGGCTGATCGTCCACCGTGGCGCGAGCTGCTACGTGGTGATGAACCTCTTCCCGTACAACCCCGGCCACGTGCTGGTCTGCCCCTACCGCCACGTCAGCCTCTACGTCGACCTCACCGACGAGGAGACGGCGGAGTTCACCGCACTGACCAAGGCCGCCATCGCGGCGCTCGACGCGTCGTCTGGCCCGGCCGGCTACAACATCGGCATGAACCAGGGCTCGGTGGCCGGCGCCGGGGTTCGCGCGCACCTGCACCAGCACGTGGTCCCGCGCTGGGGCGGCGACTCCAACTTCCTGCCGGTCATCGGCCAGACCAAGGCCCTGCCGATGCTGCTCGAGGACGTGCGCCAGCGCCTCGTCGAGGCCTGGCCCCGCGGCTGAGCCCGGGCAGCTTGTGCCACCCCGACGTCCTGCCCGGTATGCCGCGAAAGCTCACCGTGGCGGGCCGGGTTAGCGGCGTTGCGGGCACCAGGTCGGGTTGGTGTGGACCCTCACGAGCGTCCTGGTCCGTGGCGCTGCCGGTCAGTGCTCCTCGAGGTGGGCCTTGGCCAGCGCCGGCGGCATCGGCTCGTAGCGCAGCATCTCCCGCGTGAACACGCCCGTGCCGTGCGACACCGAGCGCAGGTCGATGGCGTAGCGGGTGATCTCCGTCTGCGGGACCTCGGCGTTGATGACGGTGCGGCCGGTAACCCCCGGCTCGGTGCCGATGACGCGGCCGCGCCGGGTCTGCAGGTCGGTCATGACCGCGCCCACGTGCTCGTCCGCGACGACGACGGCGACCAGGTCCACCGGCTCGAGCAGCACCACTGTGGTGGGTGAGGCCGCGTCGCGGAGCGCGAGCGCCCCGGCCGTCTGGAACGCCATGTCGCTGGAGTCCACCGAGTGGGCCTTGCCGTCGGTGAGGGTGACGCGCACGTCCACCATCGGGTAGCCGGCGATGACGCCCTTCTCCAGCTGGGCGCGCACGCCCTTCTCCACGCTCGGGATGAACTGCCGGGGCACCGCCCCGCCGACCACCTTGTCCACGAACTCGAAGCCGGCCCCGCGCTCGAGCGGCTCCACGGTGATGTCGCAGATGGCGTACTGCCCGTGGCCGCCGCTCTGCTTGACGTGGCGGCCGTGTCCGCTGGCGGCGGCGACGAAGGTCTCCCGCAGCGCCACCTTCAGCGGCTCGGCCTCGACGTTGACGCCGTAGCGCTCCCGCAGCCGCTCCAGCAGCACGTCGACGTGGGCCTGCCCCATGGTCCACAGCACGACCTGGTGGGTCTCGGCGTTGTGCTCCATCCGCATGGTCGGGTCCTCGGCGACCAGCCGCTGCAGGGCGGCCGCGAGCTTGTCCTCGTCGGACTTGGAGACCGGGTGGATGGCCACGGGCAGCAGCGGGTCCGGCAGCACCCAAGGCTCGACCAGGGCGGGGGAGTCCTTGTCGCTCAACGTGTCGGCGGTCTCGGCCCGGGTCAGCTTGGCCACGACGACGACGTCCCCGGCGATGGCGGGCCCCTTGGGGCGCAGCACCTCGCCCAGCGGCGAGGACAGCACGCCGACCTTCTCGTCGGCGTCGTGGTCGGGGTGGCCCTCGATGTCGTGCCCGGCGAACCGCTCCAGGTGGCCCGACACGTGGACCGTGCTGTCCGGGTGCAGCGTCCCGCTGAACACGCGCACGACGCTGACGCGGCCGACATACGGGTCGCTGGTGGTGCGGACCACCTCGGCGACCAGCGGCGCGGACGGGTCGCAGCGCAGCGCCGGCAGCGGGTCCCCGTCGGGTGTGGTGGCGCTGGGCAGCGGGTGCATCGTCGGTGGCGGGAAGGCGGCGGCGACGAGGTGCAGCAGCTCGTGCACGCCCACGCCGGCCAGGGTCGACAGCGGCACGACGGGGTAGAACGAGCCCCGGGAGACCGCGGTGAGCAGGTCGCTGATGACCGTGTCGAGCTCGACCTGCTCACCGGCGAGGTAGCGGTCGAGCAGGGTGTCGTCCTCGGACTCCTGGATGATCGCCTCGATCAGCTCCGAACGACGCGAGTCGATGGCGGTGCGCTCGGCGTCGCTGGCCTCCCGGGCGCGGCGAGCGCCGGAGCTGACGTCGTGCACCTGCTGGGTCAGGAGGCCGATGTTGCCGGTGACGGTGCCGTCGTCACCGGTCAGGGGCAGGTAGAGCGGCATCACCCCCTCACCAAGAACACGCTGGCAGGTTGCCAGCGTGTCCTCGAAGTCGGCCCGGTTCGCATCCAGCCGGGAGACCGCGATGGCCCTCGGCATGCCCACCGCCGCGCACTCCTCCCACAGCAGCATCGTCGCCCCGTCCACCCCGTCGGTGGCGGACACGACGAAGACGGCGGCGTCGGCGGCGCGCAGTCCCGCCCGCAGCTCACCGACGAAGTCGGGGTAGCCGGGGGTGTCGATGAGGTTGACGACCACCTCCGGTCCGGCCGCATCGGTGGCGACCGAGGCCACGGACAGCTGGATCGAGCGGTCCTCGCCGGCCTTGGGCCGGTAGTCGGCGGTCGTGGCCGCGACCAGGGCCTCGAACAGCGCCGTCTTGCCACCCCCGCTGTTGCCGACCAGGACGACGTTGCGCAGCTCCTGCGGCGTGCGAGCCGAAGGTCCGGGAGAGTTCGGGGTGTTCTTCGCGCTCATGTCGACACGATTGCCCTATCGCCGCGCCCGCACAACCCCTGAGCGCGCGATCAGTAGTCTGAGGCCACCATGCTGAACCGATTCGCGCGCGCCCTCTTCACCCGCATCTTCACGCCGGTGGCCAGGCTGTTCCTCAAGTGGGGCATCAGCCCCGATGTCGTGACGATCGTGGGGACGGTCGGGGTGTGCGTCGGCGCCCTCGCCTTCTACCCCTTCCACCGGTTCCTCACCGGCACCGTGGTCATCGCCGTCTTCGTCTTCTCCGACACCATCGACGGCGTCATGGCCCGCCTGTCCGGGCGCTCGAGCCGGTGGGGCGCCTACCTGGACTCCACCCTCGACCGGGTCGGGGACAGCGCGATCTTCGGTGGGCTGGTCCTCTACTACGCCTCCGCCGGGCACAGCGCCGTCATGGCCTCCCTCGCCCTGGCCTGCCTCATCCTCGGCAGCGTGGTCAGCTACGCCAAGGCGCGTGCCGAAGGCCTGGGCATGACCGCCAACGTCGGCATCGCCGAGCGCGCCGACCGCCTCGTGGCGGTGCTCCTCGCCACCGGCCTGGTCGGCCTGGGCCTGCCGGAGGTCGTCCTCGGCGTCGTGCTCGGGCTGCTGGCGGTGGCCAGCTTCATCACCGTCATCCAGCGGATGCTGACCGTGCGCCGCCAGGCCTTCGAGGCCGCGTGAGCCGGCTGACCGACCGGGCCGGGCTCACGGCATACCGGGCCGGCTGGTCCCTGGTCCGGCGGCTGCCCGAGCGCGTCGCGTATGCCGTGTTCGACCTCATCGCCGTCGTCGCCGCCCGGCGCGGCGGCTCGGGGGTGGCCCGGATGCGGGCCAACTACGCCCGGGTCCGCCCCGAGCTGGACGCCGCCGGACTCGACGCCCTGGTGCGGGCGGGCATGCGCTCCTACCTGCGCTACTGGTGCGAGGCGTTCCGGCTGCCCGACCTGACCGAGGCCGACCTCGTCGCCCGGGTGCGCACGGTCGGCGACGCCCCGGTGCGGGCGCACCTCGGCGCCGGGCGGCCGGCCGTGATGTTCCTCGGGCACATGGGCAACTGGGACCTGGCCGGGGCCTGGTCGACCACCCAGCTCGCGCCGGTCACCACCGTCGCCGAGCGGCTCAGGCCCGAGGAGCTGTATGACGAGTTCCTCGGCTTCCGCGAGCGCCTGGGCATGCGGATCCTGCCGCTGACCGGTGGGTCCGACGTCTTCCGGGAGCTGACCACGGCGTTGCGGGCCAGCGCGTTCGTCGCGTTGCTGGCCGATCGGGACCTGACCGCGGGCGGCGTCGAGGTGGACTTCTGCGGGCACCGGGCGCGGATGGCCGTCGGCCCGGCCGCGCTGGCCGTCACCACCGGCGCCGCGCTGCACCCGGTGTCGGTGCACTACGAGCGGCGGGCGACCGGCCGCGGGTACGAGCTGGTCATCGTGTTCCACGACCGGGTGGAGGTGCCGGCGAGCGGCACCACCCGCGACAAGGTCGCCACGATGACCCAGGCGTGCGCCGACGCGCTCACCGCCGCGGTGCGCGAGCACACCGAGGACTGGCACATGATGCAGCGGGTGTTCGTCGAGGACCTCGACCCCGCACGGACGCCGGTGGCGAGCGCCGAGGGGGCCTCGTGAGGATCGGCATGGTCTGCCCGTACTCCTTCGACGTCCCGGGGGGAGTGCAGTTCCACGTCCGGGACCTGGCCGAGCACTTCATCGCCGAGGGGCACGAGGTGTCCGTCCTGGCCCCGGCCGACGAGGGCACCCCGCTGCCGGACTACGTCCAGGGCACGGGCGGGGCGATCCCGGTGCGCTACAACGGCTCCGTGGCCCGGCTGGCGTTCGGCCCGGTGACCGCTCGGCGCGTCGGGCGGTGGATCGAGCGCGGCAGGTTCGACGTGGTGCACATCCACGAGCCGGTCACGCCGAGCACGTCGCTGCTGGCGCTGTGGGCGGTCGAGGGCCCGGTCGTGGCGACCTTCCACACCTCCAACCTGCGTTCGCGGGCGATGCAGGCGTCCTACCCCGTCCTGCGCCCCAGCCTGGAGAAGATCAACGGGCGCATCGCGGTCTCCGAGGACGCCCGGCGCACGGTCACCACCCACCTCGGCGGTGACGCCGTGGTCATCCCCAACGGGGTCTACGTCTCCCGTTTCGCCGAGGCGCCGGTGCGGCCCGAGTGGCAGGGCACTCCCGGGGCGCCGACCATCGCCTTCCTGGGCCGGATCGACGAGCCCCGCAAGGGCCTCCCGGTGCTCAGCCGCGCGCTGCCCCTGATCCAGCGGGACGTGCCCGGGGTGCGGGTGCTCGTGGCCGGCCACGGTGACGTCGACGCGGCCCGCGAGCGCCTGTCGCCGGAGTCGGCCGCCGCGTGCACGTTCCTCGGCGGGGTCAGCGACGCCGACAAGGCGAGCCTGCTGGCCTCGGTCGACCTCTACCTGGCGCCGCACACCGGGGGCGAGAGCTTCGGCATCGTCCTGGCGGAGGCGATGAGCGCCGGTGCCCCCGTGCTGGCCAGCGACCTGCCGGCCTTCGTGCGGGTGCTCGACGGCGGGACCGCCGGGGCGACCTTCCGCAACGAGGACGCCGAGGACCTGGCCCGGGAGGCGGTCCTGCTGCTGCAGGACCCGGCGGTGCGGGCCGACCTGGCCGCTCGCGGACGCAAGCGCGCCGACATCTTCGACTGGTCGGTGGTCGCCGCCGACGTCATGGCGGTCTACGAGACGGTGACCGCCGGGGCGCCGGTGGTGCGACAGGCCAGTGAGCCGGCGTCGATGTGGTCGCGCTGGACGCGCGGCCGGGGTGCGGAGGGTGCCTCATGATGTCGAGCACGCTGTTCTGGGTGGTCGTCGTCTTTGCCGCGTGCGCGCTGGTGGCGTGGTACCTCTCCTACACCGCGGCCCGCCTCGACCGGCTGCACGTGCGCGTCGAGGGTGCCCACTCCGCGCTGGACGCCCAGCTGGTGCGCCGCGCCGAGGCGACGCTGGAGCTGGCCAACACCGGCCTGCTCGACCCGGCGAGCGCCCTGCTGCTGGCGGGGTCCTCCTCGGAGTCCCTCGAGTCCACCGACGCGGCCCTGCAGGGCCGGGAGGTGGTCGAGAGCGGGCTGTCCGAGGCCCTGCACCTGGCGCTCACCCCGGAGGTGGTGGCCGGCCTGCGCGCCGACGACGCGGTCGGTGCGCTGGCCCTCAAGCGACTGGCCACCGCGGGGCAGCGGGTGCAGCTGGCGCGGCGCTTCCTGAACGACGCCGTCATCGACGTGCGCCGGGTCCGCCGCAAGCTGGCGGTCCGCTGGTTCCGCCTCGCCGGCCACACGCCCCTGCCGCAGACCTTCGAGATCGACGACGACCTTCCCGCGGCGCTGCGCGAGGGCTGAGCGCCTCACGCGGGGCGAGCTGCGGGGGACCGGCCGGCCCCGGTGGCGAGCACCCCACCTGCGCTGACCGGGCACGGACCGGCGGGGGAGTGCCTCTACGATGGCGAGTAGTCCCGTACCACCCTGAGACAGCGAAGAAGAGGCTCAGCCGTGTCTGCGCAAGAGAGCACCACCGCCACCGCACCCACCACTGGCACCTCGCGCGTCAAGCGCGGCATGGCCGAGATGCTCAAGGGCGGCGTCATCATGGACGTCGTCACCCCGGAGCAGGCCAAGATCGCCGAGGACGCCGGCGCCGTCGCCGTCATGGCCCTCGAGCGGGTCCCCGCCGACATCCGCGCCCAGGGCGGCGTCTCGCGCATGAGCGACCCCGACATGATCGACGGCATCATCGAGGCCGTCTCCATCCCGGTCATGGCCAAGGCCCGCATCGGTCACTTCGTGGAGGCCCAGGTCCTGCAGTCCCTCGGCGTCGACTACATCGACGAGTCCGAGGTCCTCACCCCGGCCGACTACGCCAACCACATCGACAAGTGGGCCTTCACCGTCCCCTTCGTCTGCGGTGCCACCAACCTGGGCGAGGCCCTGCGCCGCATCACCGAGGGCGCGGCCATGATCCGCTCCAAGGGCGAGGCCGGCACCGGTGACGTCTCCAACGCCACCACCCACATGCGCACCCTGCGTGCCGAGATCAACCGCCTGCGCTCGATGAGCCCCGACGAGCTCTACGTCGCGGCCAAGGAGCTCCAGGCCCCCTACGAGCTGGTCAAGGAGGTCGCCGAGGCCGGCAAGCTCCCGGTGGTGCTGTTCACCGCCGGCGGCATCGCCACCCCGGCCGACGCCGCGATGATGATGCAGCTCGGCGCCGAGGGCGTCTTCGTCGGCTCCGGCATCTTCAAGTCCGGCAACCCGGCCCAGCGCGCCGAGGCCATCGTCAAGGCCACGACCTTCTTCGACGACCCCGACGTCATCGCCAAGGTCTCCCGCGGCCTGGGCGAGGCGATGGTCGGCATCAACGTCGACGAGATCCCCCAGCCGCACCGCCTCGCCGAGCGGGGCTGGTGACCCGGCGACACGGCATACCGCCTGGTCTGTGAGCGACCCCGGCACCCCTGGTGGGTGCCGGGGTCGCCCGCTGTCCGGGACCGGTTCCCCGCCCGGCTGCCCCGGCATGCCGCGTGGCCGGCTCACCGGGGCACCGATGAGTCCTCGCCGTGCCGGACGTTGAACCGGCATGGAGACTGGAACCCTGATGACCCGTCCACCCGCGAGCGCCGCCGGGCAGGCCCCGGCCGAGAGCATGGCCGACCTCAGTGAGGCCGGCTTCACGGCGCTGGTCGCACGGCACCGCCGGGAGCTGCACGTGCACTGCTACCGCATGCTCGCCTCGTTCGATGAGGCCGAGGACGCAGTGCAGGAGACGTTCCTGCGGGCCTGGCGCGGCCGGGACGGCTTCGACGGCGGCGCCCTGCTGCGGGCGTGGCTCTACCGGATCGCCACGAATGTCTGCCTCGACGCGATCCGGCGCCGGTCGCGCCGGCCCGTGGCGGCCTCGAGCCACGCCGAGGTGCCGTGGCTGACGCCCTACCCGGACCGGCTGCTCGACGAGGCGGCGCCGAGCGACGAGCAGCCCGAGGCCGTGGCCGTCGACCGGGAGACGATCGAGCTGGCGTTCCTCGTGGCGATGCAGGCCCTGCCGCCGCGCCAGCGTGCCGCGTTCATCGTGCGCGACGTGCTGGGCTGGCCGGCTGGCGAGGCCGCGGACCTGCTCGGCACCAGCGTGCCCGCCGCCAACAGCGCGCTGCAGCGAGCCCGGGCGACGCTGCACGACCGGCTGCCGCAGCGCCGTGGCGAGTGGTCCGCACCCGAGCTGGACGAGCAGGACCGGGCCCTGCTGGCCGCGTTCATCGAGGCGCACGAGCGGTGCGACGCGGCGGCCGCGGTGGCGATCTCGGCGCAGGACCTGCGGGTCACCATGCCGCCCTACCCGATGGTCTACGACGGGCTGGCCCAGGTCGCGGCCCTGCTGGAGCGGGCGTTCGGCCCCGAGCGCGACGGTGACTGGCGCCTGCTGCCCACGGCGGCGAACCGGATGCCCGCCGCGGGGAGCTACCTGCGCCGGCCGGGCGACACGGCCTACCGGGCGTTCAAGCTCGACGTGCTGCGGGTGCGCGACGGGCTGGTCGCCGAGATCACGACGTTCGGGCCGCAGCTCTTCGCCGAGCTCGGGCTGCCGGCGACCCTCTGAGCGGCCGGCCCGGGGTGCAGGCGCCACGGCAACGTCCGAAAACCGCCAGTGCGCCGGGTGCCGCGGCGCCATGATGGCCGGGTGACCGAGACCTTCGAGGCCCGCTACGCGGCGATCGCGAGCCGGGACCGCCGCCACGACGGGCGGTTCTTCACCGCGGTGCGCACGACCGGCATCTACTGCCGGCCCAGCTGCCCGGCGCGCACGCCGTACCCGGAGAACGTCACGTTCTTCACCACGGCCGCGGCCGCGCAGGCGGCGGGGTTCCGGGCGTGCAAGCGGTGCCGGCCCGAGGCCGCGCCGGGGTCGGCGGACTGGGACGTGCGGGCGGACCTCGTGGCACGGGCGCTGCGGCTGGTCAACGACGGTGCGGTCGACGAGGGCGGGGTCGCTGCCCTGGCCCGTCGGCTGGCCGTCAGCGAGCGCCACCTCCACCGGGTCATGGTGGCCGAGGTGGGCGTCGGCCCGCTCGCGCTGGCCCGCATGCGGCGCGCGCAGACGGCCCGGCTGCTGCTCGAGGCCACCGATCTGCCGGTCACGTCCGTGGCGTTCGCGGCCGGCTACGCCAGCGTCCGGCAGTTCAACGACAGCATCCGCGAGGCCTTCGGCGCCGCGCCGAGCGACCTGCGCCGGCGTCGGCGGACGGCCACCGACGGGACCGGCGAGATCGTGCTGCGGCTGACCCACCGGCTGCCGCTGGACCACGGTCCGCTCCTGGACTTCCTCCGGCTGCGGGCAGTGCCCGGCGTGGAGGAGTGCGACGGGACCAGCTACCGGCGGGCGCTGCGCCTGCCGCAGGGCACCGGCGTCGTGACCGTGACACCCCACCCCGGCGAGGGACACGTCACCGCCCGCCTCCGGCTGGCGGACCTGCGCGACCTCACCCCGGCCGTGCAGCGCACGCGCCGGCTGTTCGACCTCGACGCCGACCCCGAGGCGGTCTCGGGGGCGTTGTCCCGCGACCCGCTGCTCGCCCCGCTGGTGCAGCGCCGCCCCGGGCTGCGCGTGCCCGGGCACGTCGACGGCTTCGAGCTGGCGGTGCGGGCGGTCCTCGGCCAGCAGGTCACGGTCAAGGGGGCGCGCACTCTGGCCGGACGGCTCGTCGAGCGGCTCGGCAAGCCGCTGGACGTCCCCAGCGGCTCGGTCACGCACCTGTTCCCCACGGCCGAGACGGTCGCGGAGGCCGACCTGTCCGGCCTGGGCCTGACCACCGGGCGGATGGACACCCTGCGGGCGGTCGCGAGCGCCATGGCCTCCGGCGCGGTCGTCCTCGACCCGGGCGCGGACCGGCAGCAGACCCGCTCGGCCCTGCTGTCCCTCAGGGGCGTGGGACCCTGGACGGCCGACTACGTGGCGATGCGGGCGCTCGGCGACCCCGACGCCTTCCCGGCCGCCGACCTCGGGCTGCGGCAGGCACTGGAACGGCTGGGCAGCCCACTGGACCCGCGGTCGCTGGCCGCCCGGGCCGAGGTGTGGCGCCCCTGGCGCGCGTATGCCGCGCTGCACCTGTGGTCCTCCCTGGCCGACGAGCCCGGGCAGGCGCCGGCATGAGCCGCGCCCTGGCCGTGACCACGCTCGACACCGGAGCCGGGCCGTTCACCATGGCCGTCTCCGACGACGGCGTGCACGCGGCCGGCTTCACCAGCGACGCCGACGGCCTGCTCGCCCGGCTGCCGGCCCTGGAGCAGGCGCGCGTCAGCGGCCCGGTGCCCGAGGCGGGGGAGGCCACCCGGGCCGTCCGGCGCTACCTGGCGGGGGAGCTCGACGCCATCGACGCGGTGCCGGTCGTCCAGGACGGCGGTGCGTTCATCACCGCCGCGTGGCGGGCGATGCGGTCCACCCCGGCCGGCAGCACCCTGACCTACACCGAGCTGGCCGGGCAGGCGGGCAACGTCGAGGCGGTGCGGGCGGCGGGAGCGGCCTGCGCCGACAACCGGGTCGCCCTGTTCGTGCCGTGCCACCGGGTGCTGCGCAGTGACGGCAGCCTCGGCGGCTTCCTGTGGGGGCTACCGGTCAAGCAGTGGCTGCTCACCCACGAGGGCGCCCTGCCCCCGATGCTGCTCTGACGGCCTCCCGTGGCCCGTCGTGGCAGCGGTCAGGTCACGGCTGCACGGGCCGCGAACTCGGGCCGTTCGAACTCCCTGTCCCGCAGCACCTCCAGCAGGTGCCGGGCGGAGGCGAGGACGTCGGCGTGGGACAGGTAGAGCGGCGCGAACCCCAGTCGCACCACGTCCGGCTCGCGGAAGTCGCCGATGACCCCGCGGGCGATCAGCGCCTGCACCACGGCATACGCCTCGGGGTGGCGCAGCGAGACCTGCGAGCCCCGGCGCTCGGGGTCCCGTGGGGTGACCACCGGCAGGTCGAGCCCGAGGCCGTCGAGGCAGTCCAGGAAGAACCCGGTCAGCGACTGGCTGTGCGCGCGCACGTCGGCCATGGACAGCCCGTCGTATGCCGTGAGCGCGGCTTCCAGCCCCAGCAGCGACAGCAGGGGAGCGGTGCCCACCCTGGCCCGGGTGATCCCGTGCGCGGGGGCGTAGTCCGGGCTCATCGCGAACGGCGCCGCGTGGCCCTGCCAGCCGGTCAGCGGGTGGTCGAAGGCGTCCTGGTGGCGGGCCGCCACGTAGAGGAACGCCGGCGCGCCCGGCCCGCCGTTGAGGTACTTGTAGCCGCAGCCGACCGCGAGGTCGACCTCGTGCTCGTCCAGGCCGACCGGGTGCACCCCCGCGGAGTGGCACAGGTCCCAGCAGGCAAGCGCCCCGGCCTGGTGGGCGGCACGGGTCAGCCCGGGCAGGTCCCACAGCTCGCCGCTGCGGTAGTCGACCTGGGAGAAGGCGATCGCGGCCAGGCCCTCGGCGTGCGCGGCGATGGCTCCGGCGGCCTCCTCGTGGGTCACCCGGACGACCTCGAGGTCCATCAGCCGGGCGGCCGAGGACAGGATGTGCAGGTCGGTGGGGAACGACCCGCCGTCGGTGAGCACCACCGGCCGACCGGGGCGCATCCGGGCGGCTGCGACGAACACCTTGAACAGGTTGACCGAGGTCGAGTCGGTCACGACGACCTGGCCGGGAGCGGCGCCGACCAGGGTGCCGATGCGGTCGCCGGTGCGCTCGGGGGCGCCCCACCAGTCGAACTCGTTCCAGGAGCGGATCAGGCGCTGGCCCCACTGGCGGGTGACGACGTCCTGCACCGCGTCGGGCACGGCCGCGGGCAGGGCCCCGAGGGAGTTGCCGTCGAGGTAGATCACCCCGTCCGGCAGGAGGAACCGCTCGCGCGTGCCGGACAGGGGGGACGTGGCGTCGAGGTCGCCCGCGCGGGCAGCCAGGTCAGCGTGCTGGGACATACCCCGCAACGTAGCGTCACCCGCACGGCATACGCTGGCAGGCGTGAGCTCTTCCCCCCTTCGCATCGGCGTGCTGGCCGTCCAGGGTGACGTCCGCGAGCACGTCCACGTCCTGTCCTCCCTCGGCGCCGAGGCCACCGGCGTGCGCCGGCCGCGCGAGCTCGACGAGGTCGACGCGATCGTCATCCCCGGCGGGGAGTCGACGACGATGGACAAGATGGTGCGGGCGTTCGAGCTCTACGACCCGCTGCGCAAGCGGATCGCCGACGGCATGCCGGCCTACGGCTCCTGCGCCGGGATGATCATGCTGGCCGACCGGATCGCCGACGCCCGGCCCGACCAGCAGACCCTCGGCGGGCTGGACATGACCGTGCGCCGCAACGCCTTCGGCCGGCAGGTCGACTCCTTCGAGGAGGACCTGCACATGCCCGAGGTCGTCGGCGCCGACGGCGAGCCGGTGCGCGCGGTCTTCATCCGGGCCCCGTGGGTGGAGCAGGTCGGCGAGGGCGTGCAGGTGCTCGCCACCGTCGAGGCCGGGCCGGCCGCCGGGCACATCGTCGCCGTGCGCCAGGGCACCCTCCTCGCGACGTCGTTCCACCCCGAGGTGACAGGGGACCACCGGGTCCACGAGTACTTCGTGCAGATGGTGCGCGCTGCCCGCGCCTGAGCCACCCGCCGGCAGCCGGCCGGCAGTCAGTAGGATCAGGCGGATTTCACGGACACCGAGCAGGGATAGGGAGACTCGATGAGCGGCCACTCCAAGTGGGCGACGACCAAGCACAAGAAGGCTGCGATCGACGCCAAGCGGGGCAAGCTCTTCGCCAAGCTGATCAAGAACATCGAGGTCGCGGCCCGCACCGGCGGCGGTGACCCGGCGGGCAACCCGACGCTCTACGACGCCATCCAGAAGGCCAAGAAGACCTCGGTCCCCAACGACAACATCGACCGCGCCGTCAAGCGCGGCTCCGGTGCCGAGGCGGGCGGCGCCGACTGGCAGACGATCATGTACGAGGGCTACGCCCCCAACGGCGTGGCCGTGCTGATCGAGTGCCTCACCGACAACCGCAACCGGGCGGCGGCCGAGGTGCGCACCGCGCTGACCCGCAACGGCGGCCAGCTCGCCGACCCCGGCAGCGTCTCCTACGTCTTCACCCGCAAGGGCGTCGTCATCGTGCCCAAGGGCGAGCTGACCGAGGACGACCTGCTCGAGGTGGTCCTCGACGCCGGCGCCGAGGAGGTCAACGACCTCGGCGAGTCCTTCGAGATCATCAGCGAGGCCGGTGACTTCGTCGCCGTCCGCACCGCCCTCCAGGGCGCGGGCATCGACTACGACTCGGCCGAGGCCTCGTTCGTGCCGACCCTGCAGGTCGAGCTCGACGCCGACGGCGCCCGCAAGATGTTCCGCGTCATCGACGCCCTCGAGGACAGCGACGACGTGCAGAACGTCTGGGCCAACGGCGACGTCAGCGACGACATCCTCGCCGAGCTCGACGAGGAGTGACCGGTGGGCGGCGCGTCGCCGTGGTGGCGCGCCGCCGGCAGGGTAGGTTTGTTCTCCGAACAGGTGTTCGGTGATCGTCGTGGCAAGGAGCCGGTTGTGCGCGTGCTTGGTGTCGACCCCGGCCTGACCCGCTGCGGCATCGGCGTGGTCGACGGCGGGCTCGGCCAGCCGCTGCGGATGGTCGGCGTCGGCGTGATCCGCACCCCGGCCGCCCAGGAGACCCACCTGCGCCTGCACACCCTGCGC
>NZ_DASVZH010000233.1:0-13223 GCF_036391795.1 Oryzihumus sp. | reverse complement strand
AGCAGCTCGGCCAGCAGCACGGTCAACTCGACCAGGCTGAAGTCGCGCCCGATGCACAGCCGCGGGCCCAGCCCGAACGGCAGGTAGTCGGGCCGGGCCGTCGTGGTCGCGGCCCCGGCTCCGCGTGCGCCAGACGGCGGGGTGTCGACGTGGGTGGGTTCGACCCGCCCCGGGTCGAAGCGCGCCGGGTCGAAGCGCTCGGGATCGGGCCATGCCGAGGGGTCGCGGTGGAGCAGCCAGGGGCTCACGATGGCGATGGTGCCGGCGAGGACCTCGCGGCCACCCAGCACGTCGGGCGCGGTCGCGCGCCGCGAGACCACCCATCCCGGCGGGAACAGACGCAGCGACTCGTCGACCACCGCCCGCGTCCACGGCAGCTCGTTGCGCAGCCGCAGCGCGGGCACGTCCCCGGCGGCGCGGACCTCGGCCCGCAGCCGCTCCTGGTGGGCGGGCTGCTCGGCCAGCAGCATCAGCGTCCACGTCAGGGCCGAGGCCACCGTCTCGTGCCCGGCGACGACCATCGTCACCAGCTCGTCCCGCACCGCGTCGTCGGGCAGCCCGGCCGCGAGCAGCAGCCCGAGCAGGTCGTGGTGCGACTCCCCCACGCCGCGCGACCGGCGGCGGGCGATCACCTCGCGGCAGATCCGGTCCAGGTCACGCACCGCCCGGCGCAGCCGCCGGTTCACCGGGGTTGGCGCCCATGACGGTAGCGGCACCACCTGGCGTCCCTGGGCCACGACGAGCTCGGCCGCCTCGTCGGTGGCGTGCACCAGCGCGTCGGTGACCTCGTCGAGGTCCTCGTCGAACAGCGTCCGGCCGACCACGTCGAGCGTCACCCGCATGGCGAGGGCGTCGACGTCGAGCACCGCGCCGTCCGCCGGCAGGGACCCCCACTCCCCCACCACCCGGCCGGCCGCCGCCCGGATGCTCTCCGACACCGCGTCCAGCCGGGCGTGGTGGAAGGCCGGCTGGGCGATGCGGCGCCGGGGCAGCCAGCGGTCGTCGGCGACAGCGAGCAGGCCGGGGCCCGTGACCCGGGCCAGCGCGGCGTACTGCACCGTCGCCTTGCTCCAGGTCCGCGCCCCCGACTGCAGCACCCGGCGCACGTCGGCCGGGTCGCTGACGAGCAGGGCCGTGGTGCGCGGCACCGGGAAGGCGACCAGCGCGCCATACCGGCGGCGGGTGTCCTCCAGGAAGGCCAACGGGTTGTCGCGGATGGCCGCGAACCCGCGGGCCATGTCGAGCGAGCTGGGACCGGGCAGGCCGAGGGTGCTCAGAGGTAGAGCCCCGTCTGGCCGTCCTCGACGCGGGTGGCCGCGACGGCGTGGATGTCCTTCTCGCGCAACAGGACGTAGTCCTTGCTGTGCAGCTCGACCTCGGCGCGGTCCTCGGCGTCGAACAGGACGCGGTCGCCGACCTCGACCTGGCGGCAGCTCGGCCCGACCGCGACGACTGAGCCCCAGGAGAGGCGCTTGCCCATGCTCGCGGTGGCCGGGATGACGATGCCGCTGCCGGAGCGGCGCTCCCCGGGCTCGCCCTCGAGGGAGACGAGGACCCGGTCGTGCAACATGCGGATCGGCAGCCGCTCGGCCGCCGGGGTGCCCTGCTTCTCAGTCACGCGTGCGACGCCAGATGACCAGGCCGAGCACGGCGGCGACCGCAGCACCGATGGCAGCCACGCGCTCGACCCGCAGGTCACCCTCGCGGGTGTGGGTGGCGGAGTACAGGCTCGCCTTGACCGAGGCCACCTCGCGCCGCGCGATCTCCTTGGGCTGCGCACGGAACGCGAGCTCGTCGATGGTCGCGGCCAGGCGGTCACGCGTCGCCTCGATGTCGGCCTCGATCGCGCCGACCGACGTGTTCTTCTGCTCGACCTCAGCCATGGGGGCTCCCTCCGTCCGGTGCTGCGACGATAACGCAGACTGGACCTTGCGTTCTCACCCCGACCACGGAAGAGGAGCCCATGCCCCGCCTCGAGACCCGGCAGCCCGCGCCGGACTTCAGCCTGCTCGACCAGGACGGAAACACCGTCTCGCTCAAGGACTTCGCCGGCCGCAAGCTGATCATCTTCTTCTACCCCGCCGCGATGACGCCCGGCTGCACCAAGGAGGCCTGCGACTTCCGCGACTCCCTGGCCCGGCTGCAGGGCGCCGGCTACGAGGTCGTCGGCATCAGCCCCGACACCCCGGACAAGCAGAAGCAGTTCATCGAGAAGGAGTCGTTGACCTACCCGCTGCTGTCCGACCCGGACCACGCGGTCATGGACGCCTACGGTGCGTGGGGCGAGAAGTCGCTCTACGGCAAGAAGGTCACCGGCGTCATCCGCTCCACCGTCGTCGTGGGCCCGGACGGCACCGTGGACCTCGCGAAGTACAACGTCAAGGCCACCGGCCACGTCGCCTCGCTGTCCAAGGCGCTGGGACTGGACTGAACGGCATACCCCTGGCCGGTATGCCGTGCGGCCGGGTCCCGGTGGTGTCCACCGAGACCCGGCCGTTTCAGTAGAGTCAGCGCCGCGCGGAAGTGGTGAAACTGGCAGACACGCAGGATTTAGGTTCCTGTGCCTTCGGGCGTGAGGGTTCAAGTCCCTTCTTCCGCACCAGCAGGCAGGCCGATGGCCCCTGACCCGGCCCTGTGCGCCTGCGCGCTGGCGCTCCCCGGGTGGGGGCGTCACCCGCTCTCGCCCGCGTGCCGGCAGTCACGGCGTGACGTCGGCGCTCGGCTCCGCTGAGGACGGCGAGGCCGAAGAGGTCGACGTTGCTGACGTCGGAGACGTCGTTGTCGGTGGCGCCGACGTGGGGGCGGTCGTGGACGGCACCGGCCCGGCCACGCCGGCGGTGGGGGTCGGGTCGTCGCTGCCCGTCTGCGACGGAGGGACCGGTCCGGGGCCGGCGCCGAGGGTTGGCGTCGACGTGCCCGTCTCGGCGCCCGGGGCCTCGGTGCCCGCGGCACCTGGGGTCGTGGGGGGTGTGGCGCCCGGTGAGGCCTCGGCCACCACCAGGTTCCGGATCTGGTCCTCGAAGGCGAGAAGCCGGTCGCGGATCTGGTCGAGGGGCACACCCTGGATGCCGGACGAGAAGGTCTCGATCTGTTGCCAGAGAGACTCCAGGCGCTGGCGCGCCGCTGGACTGAGGTCACCGGGCACGGTCAGGACGAGCTGCTGCGCCAACGCGTAGGTGACGCAGCGGGCACACGAGTAGTTGACCGCCCCGGAGAGGTTCTGCGGGATCGCCACGTTGGCGTCACCCACGACAAGGACGACCTGGAAGGCGATGGCGACCGTCCGGCAGCCCGAACAGCTCGCGAACGCGTAGGCCTCGTTGCGGTTGGTCACCCTGTCGCCGTCGGCCCAGACGAGCGCGAAGGCCACGTCGTAGACCGTCGACCCGTCCGTCGTGTTGACGGCGAGCGCCTGGTTGTCACCCGGAGCCGCGGCTCCCGGGCGGTTGAACGGGAAGATCCACGTGGGGCTGGCCGGCCGTCGTGCCCGCCGCAGCAGGGTGTGCACCGTTCGTCGCGCTAGGCGCGCCGGGCTTGGGGACGAGCACGAGGGCCAGCTGCGGGTGGGCTCTCGTCGGGAGTTCGGCCGTCGAGGCCCACACCGTGTGGGGAGCGTTGGCGATCTGCCCGTCGCGGAGCCCGGGTCCCCCGAAGCTGGAGGCCGGGAAGACGTCCAGGATCGTGCCGTGCTCGAACCGCTCGACCGGGCGGTAGCGGTTGGCATCGGGCCACCACGCCCACGCCAGACCGGCGACCAGGGTCCCGGCCAGCACCGCGGCGACAGCCCGCCGGCCCGGGTGCCCCCGCGTGGCCCGCCACACGGACGTCGTGGTCCGTCGGACGAGCCGGCCGAGGATGTAGATGGACCCGAACACCGGGAGCGCCACCGCGAGGAGCGCGAGCATCCGGACGGCCACGCCCGCGACGTCGCCGCCGGCCCAGTCGATGGTCAGGGCATGCGACTGCGCGCCCAGGCTGGCCCACGCCGTGCCGAGCACTCGCGGCAGGGCGAGCACCATGAGCAGCAGCGTGACGAGCAGGAGGGGGACGATGACCAGCACCCATGCGGTGACCACCGCGCGCGCCCAGGGCCTGAGCTCCCGGGCCCGGGGGTCGTCCCAGTGGCCGGGGAGCAGGCTGCGCAGGGTCGGCCCGATCCGTGAGTAGAGGTCGGGCACACCGGTGAGGTCGGCCAGGATGTGGTAGCCGTCGAAGCGCACCATCGGCGCGAGCTGACGCACCATCTGCAGCAGCTGCGCGGCGATGATCAGCAGGAGCGCGTCCCACTGGGTGCAGGCCCACACTCCGAACATCGCCAGGACCACGATGGCGTTGAAGTAGAGCCCGCCGAGGTCGACCCGCAGCCGCCCGGCACGACCGAGGCGGTAGCTGTCGCTGACGTCGGTGTAGAAGGCGGGCCACACGAGGTAGAGGCCCATGCCCATCGCGCCGGGCGTCACGCCGCCGTAGCGGCAGGCGGAGGCGTGGCCGAACTCGTGGAACCCGGCGGAGAAGATGGTGATGGCGAACACGACAAGCAGCAGCAGCGGCCGGTCGAATGCCTGATGCGTGGCCGAGGCCAGCCCCTTGGTCAGAAGCACCCAGCCCGAGATGATCGTGAACGCCACGAGGACGGCCGCGACGACGAGCGGAGTGAACAGCGCGGCGAACGGCGCCGTGAGCCGCCGGGTGACAGCCGGGTCGGACACGACCCACCGAAAGCGCAGCGCCAGCAGCGGGTTCGGCTTCGTGACCTCGGGATCTGAACCGTCGGTGGCCCGGATCAACCCCAGCGGCCGCAGCTTGGTCTCGATGAGGACGCGGACGTCGTCCGCGGCTACCCGTCGCCCGTATGCCGTGCTGACCACCTCGGCGACCTCGGCGGGACCGCGTGTGCCGTCCACGGCCTCGAGCACCAGGTAGAGCAATCTGGTCAGCTGGACCGTCTGGCCGTCAGCGCGCCTGACTAGCGCGGGTGGTGTGCGATAGCCGGACCCCGGCTGCTCGCCGAGCAGCACGAGGCCATCGGCCGGCACGGGCGGGCGCTGGGTCTCTTCGGAAGGGTCCACCGTGGAGACGCCGGGAGCCGACGCGGCTGCGTCAGCCCCCGGCGTCCTGCCGGCAGATGAGGTCAGGCCCACGCGAGATCGACTACTGGTTGATCTGCGAGGTCTGGTCGGCCGTGGCCTCCGCGGTCCCGTCGAGGTGCTGCGTGATCGACCCATGCTGGTCGGCGATGGCGGTGGCCTGCGAGGCGATGGAGCCCACGTTGGCCGAGACCGACGCGTCGATCGGCGCCGCGACGTTGGCGTTGGCAGCCACGGCACCGTCGATGGGTGCAGCGAGCTTGGCGTCGGCGGCGGCGTTGACATCGACCTTGAGCAGGTCGCCGTTGAGTGCCGAGGCCGGGTCGGGGGCTGTGGCCCCCGAGGTGGCCGGGGCGTCAGCACCCGTCGGCGTCGTGGTGCCGCCGGTCGGCGTGGGCGTGGTGTCACCGGCGGGCGCGGTCTGGTCGATGCCACTGTGCTGCGGTGCGTGGGCGATCGCGGAGCCGGACAGGCCCTGGTCGATGCTCACGTCCTGGTGCGCCAGCGACGCCGCACTTGAGCCGGCGGACAGGACGTTGGCTCCGACCGAGGCGTCGATCGGCGCCGCCACGTTGGCGTTGGCGCCCACGGCGAGGTCGATCGGGGCTGCGACATCCAGCGCGAGGTTCAGGTCGACGTTGAGGTCCAGCAGGGACATGACCTCCTTGTCCGGCAACGCGGTGCCGGCTTCGGCTGCGAGCTCATCCCTGGACAGCGGCGGCAGATCGGCTTCGCTCATCACTGACTCCATCCCGGCACGGCAGCCGTGCCCCCTGGTGTGTGGATGGAGGCGACGTACCCGCACACGAGCGTCCGCAAACAGCGCCAAACGCCGCTGTCGCGCCCGCGGGGCCAGGCGGCACGGCGCCTGGTCGGGATTCCGTGAGCACCGCCGCCGTAACCGTTGCCGGAGCCGCCCCCCATGACCGTCCGTGTCCTGCGCGGCCGTAGCCTGCTTCTCCCCTTGGCGGTGGGTCGTGGCCATCCGCCGTCCGGCCCGCACTGCCGGGTCGCCCATTTGTCGTGGCTGGGGTCGACCCTGTGACGGACCCGTCCGGGCCGGTCGCCCGGACAATGAGCCTTGGAGGTCCGCGCCTGCGCGCTGCCGTGCGCGTGAGCAGGAAGAAGGCTGCGTTGTGAGCGATGCAGAGGTGGTTCGCCGGGCCTATGCGGCCCTGGCGACCCGGGACATGGAGACGCTGGAGACGCTCTTCGCCTGGGACGCCGTCTGGGTCCTTCCGGGGTCGAGTGCCATCTCGGGCACCCATGACGGCTGGCCCGCCATCAGGGACGAGTTCGTAGCCCTCCTCGGGCCGCTGTCCGGCGGGTCCTTCCACGCCGAGCTGCTCGACGTCGCGGTCGGGGACCGTTACATCGTGGCCATCCAGCGCACGACGGGGGACTTCAAAGGGCGCACCCTTGACGTGACCAGCTGCCAGCTGGTGCGCATGGAACACGGACTCATCCGCGAGGTCAGCGGGCTGTACTCCGCCGACTCTCTGGCGAAGGTGGAGGCGTTCTGGGTCTGACTGGGTGTGTCCCTATTCGGGGCGCACCGGCTTCCCTTGACCCGCACCCCCTGCGGGGTGCGGGTGCTTGGTTGCCTTCCAGCCGCCACACCGCCTGGGGTGTGGTCTTGTGCTGGTTCCGACCCAAGGCCCCTTCGTGGTGCGAGGTGACGGTCGGCTCTTGACCCGGCCCATCCGGGTGCAGACGGTGGTGACGCTTGTCAGGCGGCCGCGACGAGCGGCGGGGAAGTCTTCGGTGGTGCCGGGGTGTACCGGGCCAGGTTGATGGCGGCGTTGACGTCCCGGTCGGCGACCAGCCCGCACGCGGCGCACCGGTAGACCCGGTCGGCCAGGGTGAGCTCGGCGTCGATGTTCCCGCAGCCCGAGCACGTCTTGCTCGAGGGGAACCACCGGTCCGCGACGACGAGCTCGGTGCCATACCAGGCGGCCTTGTAGGTCAGCTGCCGGCGGAACTCCCCGAACGCGGCGTCGGAGACCACCCGGGCCAGGCGCCGGTTGGACAGCATCCCCGCGGCGTTGAGGTCCTCGATGGTCACCGAGGCATACCCGCGGGCGAGGTCGGCGGTGATCCGGTGGAGCAGGTTCGCGCGCAGGCGGGCGACGCGGGCGTGGATCTTGCCCAGGCGTCGGGCTGCCTTCCGCCGGCCGGTCGAGCCCTGCTTGGTTCTCGCAAGGGCCTGGTTGGCCAGCCTCAGGCGGGCCTGGGCGTGCTGCAGTGCCTTCACCCCCTGGTGCGCGTGCAGCACGCGCCCGGTCTCGTCGGCGACCACGGCCAAGGTCCGCACGCCGAGGTCCACCCCCACCCGGCCCGGGTGCCGCCCGGCTGGGGTGCGCCGCTGGCGGTGGAACGCCGCGGCGACACCGGTGACGGAAACCACCCACCGTCCCCGCTCGAGGCGGAAGCTCGCGGCGTAGGCGTGGAACCGACCCGCCTCGAGCATCGTGGCCAGCTTGCCGGTGTGCTCGTGCACCCGCAGCTCACCCAGCTTCGGGAACCGGATGGCGCGCGGCCCGACGGGGCGCACCGGGGCTGCGGACCCCTCGGTGTACTTGGCGCGCAGCCGGAACGCCGGTGCCGTCTTGTGCCGGGACTTGAACCGGGGGAACCCGGCCGCCTTCCCGGCCCGACCCCCCTTTCTGGACTGGGACCAGTTCGCCAGCGCCTGCGCGGCGTTGACCGACGCGCACTCGAACACGTCCGCGGACACCTCGTCCCGCCAGGGCAGCCCGCGGGTGCCGTCCGCGTTGACGGGGCTGGTGGCAGCCCGGCCGGTCTTCCACGCGTTCATCTCGTTGATGAACGCCACCTTCGACCAGGACAGCGAAGGGGTCAGTCCCGCCTCGGGGATGCCATAGCTGCGCTCGGCGGCGCGCTGGTCCAGGTTCGTCTTGACCCGGCCCAGGTGGTGGTTGAACGCGAGCCGGGCGGCCCCCGCATACGCCAACAGCTGCCGGTGCTGCTCGCGGTTGACGTCGAGGGCGAACCGGAACGTCGTCGCCCGGCTCAGCGGCACGCCGATGTGCGAGACCGGCACGGGGCTGTCCTGCGTCACGGCGGCGTCGTTCGTCACGGGGCCGATGGTGCCGCACACCCCGGACACGACCACGAATGGGAACACACCCCTCTGACTGGGTGTGTCCCTGTTGCACGGGCGGCACCCGTGGGCACTGTGCCCGGCATGTCATGACCAAGTGACCTCACCGATCACCAGTGGGACCTGCTCGAGCCAGTGTCCAACGCGCCAGGCAAGCGCGGCCGCAAGCACGCCGAGGACCTGCGAACCGTGGTGAACGCCATGCTCTACGTCGCCCAGGCCGGTTGCCAGTGGCGCTACTTCCCGGCGTCGTTCGGACCATGGACCCGAGTCTGGTCGCAGTTCCGCCGCTGGTCGCGCAATGGCACGTGTGCACAGGCTCTTACGGTGCTGCACGCGGCCGCGCGTGAGGCCGCCGGCCGCGTCGAAGAAACGCCCTCGATGGTCGTCGTCGACACCCACCTGGCCCGCGGCGCCTCGAACGGCGGGTTCACCTTCCACGACCGCGGCGGCCCCTACGGCCGCACCAAGGGCGCCAAGCGCGTCGTCGCGGTCGACGTGACTGGCCTCCCAGTGGCCGCCCTGGTCGTGCCCGCCTCCACCCACGAGAACCGGGCCAGCGAGCTGATGCTGGAGCACCTGACCGAGCAAGGCGTCACCGGCCGGCTCGAGCTGGTCCTGGTGGACCGCGGTGTCACCGCGGCCGCCGCGCGCACACTCGGCCGACACCACGACCTCGAGGTCCGCCGGGTTGGGTAGGACGACAGGCAGCCGGGCTTCCGCCCCATCCGGCACGCCTGGCGCGTCGAGGTTGCCCACGGTCGACTCGGACGCTCCAGGCGACTGGCGAAGTCGTTCGAGAACACCACCACGTCAGCGACCGGCTGGCTCCAGGTCGCCTGCATCGCCACGACGCTGCGTCATCTGTCACGGGAACGAGCCCGCCGACGGCCGGGCGCGCTGGAGCCTGACTGACCCCGCGCACCGCATCAGCGGCCGGGATACCGCGTAGTTTCTTCTGAGAGGACCTGCCACCATCGCTCGGTGACTGTGACCCTGGAACAGATCTGGCCAGCCTTTAGCCTCCTGGTGGAGGCAGGTCCCCTAACCCTGCGGGCCATACGCGACGAGGATCTTCCAGCTTTGGCGGGAGCCGCCGCGTCGGGCACCCACTGCGACGATCTGCGACCCTTCCCGAACTCGTGGGCTTCCGGCGACGCGGTCAAACTCGGCCGCGACCTTGGCGGTCGCTATTGGAAGTACCGCGCCTCGCTCGGGTCTGACGAATGGGCTTTCCCCTTGGTCGCTCGCTGGAACGGGAGAGTCGTCGGCGTCCCAGGGGCGCTGAGGCGGCCCGGTACGCCGTCCTTCGCACCCCCGACACGTTCTCCTGGCTGGCACGGGAAGTTCAGGGACAAGGAATCGGCACCCTGACGCGCCAAGCGGTCTGCGCGCTGTTCTTCGATGAATTCGACGCGCATAAGTTCACCAGTGGCGCACACGCCGACAACCCTGGGTCTGCCGCTGTCAGTCGAAAGGTCGGGTACGCCCAGAACGGGACAAAGCTGGAGTTGCGCGATAACGCCGCCGCCCTCCACCACAAGTTCATCCTGGATCGCGAGGGGTTCGTCCGTCCCACGACACCAATCACGATCACCGGCTCGTCTGGTGTGCGGGCCTTGCTCGGTGTCGCACGACCAACGGAGTCGTAGCAGCACCTTTCCCTGGTGTCGGCGTTCGAGCGCGCTTGGTCTGAATAGGGACACACCCAGTGAGACCGGCCGCCCGGGCTGCGTGACCTTGCGGCGCCCACCCCTGCCCCTGGGTGTCGTCCGGGTCGGCGCGCCGCCACTCCCGGGCCGTCCGTCCGGCTGCACCTGCGGGGGCAACGCTCCCCCGACGGCCGCCTAGAGGGAGGCGACGGCGGGGATCACGCGCTCGGCCATGAGGTCCAGCGTCCCGGGCCGGCTCACGTTGGCGAGGGTGCCGTGCGCCACCTCGATGCCCAGCTCCGCGAGCTCGTGGAGGTGCTCGATGGTCTGCTGCACCCGTTCGCCACGAGGGCCGAGGTCGAAGCGCGTCTGGGCGGTCTTCTCGATCTCGTCGTAGTCCCGGCCGAGCCGATCGCAGTGGTCGCGCAGGACCTGGAGCTTGTGGGCCAGCTCGGGCGAGTCGAAGATGTTGCAGGCGTCGGCGTACTGGGCGACCATCCGCAGCGTCTTCTGCTCGCCGGCGCCGCCGATGAGGATCGGCGGGTGGGGACGGCTCAGGGCCTGCGGCGAGTTGAGCGTGCGCTCGAGCCGGTAGTGCTTGCCCTCGTAGGGGCCGTCGTCCTCGCTCCACATCTGCTGGCAGATCTGCAGCGCCTCCTCCAGCCGCTCGAACCGCTCGGCCGTGGAGGGGAAGAACAAGCCGAGCCCGCGGGACTCCTCCTCGTTCCAGGCCGCCCCGATGCCGAGCATCGCGCGGCCACCGGAGAGCACGTCGAGCGTGGTGACCGCCTTGGCCAGCAGCCCGGGCTCGCGGTAGACGACCGCGGTCACCACGGTCAGCAGCTTGACCCGCTCGGTCACGGCCGCGAGGAAGCCGAGCGCCGTGTAGGCCTCGAGCATCTCGTGCTCCGGCGGCCCCAGGTGCCCGATCTGCCACACATGGTCCATGACGCTGACCCGGTCGTATCCCGCCTGCTCGGCTCCCCGGGCCACCTCCCCCAGCTGCTGCCGGAGGGCGGACGGGCCGCCGTCCCAGGTGAAGTCCGCGATGTGCAGTCCCAGCTTCATGCCACTCCTCAAGGGTGCTCCAGCCGACCCGGACGTGCCGCAGCGCGGTCCGGGCAGTTCGGTCCCCACCATCGTCTCCCCGATGTGCCCCTGAGGCATCCGGGCGGGCACCGTCAGGCCGCGGACCGGCCCGACCGTCGCGCACCCACGGGCTCGTCCTCGTCCTCGTTCTCGGACCGAGCCGCGGCCCGGTCCCCGATCTGAGGGTCGGCACGATCCTCCGCCTCGCTGTCGCCGGCCCGCGCCAGCGCCCGGCGTGCGAAGACCTGTTGCGCCGTCGTGGTCCGCTCGGCCCTGCCGCGGCCGATGAAGCTGACCGCCCAATGCATCAGCGCCGTAACCCGGTTCGTGAAGCCGGTGATGTAGACCAGGTGCACGGCCAGCCACATCAGCCAGGCGAAGAAGCCGGTGAACCGGAAACGGCCGAGCTGGACCACGGCACGGAAGCGCGAGATCGTCGCCATGGACCCCTTGTCGACGTAGCGGAACGGCTCGCTCGGCGTGGCGCCCCGGAGCCGGGCCATGATCCGCTTCGCGGCGAACCTCGCGCCCTGGATGGCGACCTGGGCCACCCCCGGCAGGTCGTCCAGGGCCATCATGTCGCCCACGACGAACACCTCGGCGTGCCCGGGCAGGGTCAGGTCGGGGTTCACGCGCACCCGGCCGGCACGGTCCAGCGACGCGCCGGACTGCTCCGCGAGCTGGGCACCGAGCGGACTGGCCTGGACCCCTGCGGCCCATACCTTGGTCGACGCCTCGATCCGGCGGCGCTGCCCGTCCTGGTCTCGGACCTCGATGCCGTGCTCGTCGACCTCGACGACCATCGCGCCGAGCTGCACGTCGACCCCGAGCCGCTCGAGGTCCCGGCGCGTCTTCTCCCCCAGCTTCTGGCCGAACGGCGGCAGCACCTGCGGCGCCGCGTCGAGCAGGATGACCCTGGCCTCGCGCGTGTCCGTGCGGCGGAATTCGTGGCGCAGCGTGCGATGCGCCAGCTCGACGACCTGGCCGGCCATCTCCACACCGGTGGGGCCCGCGCCGACGACGACGAACGTCAGCAGCCGGTCCCTCTCCTCGTCGGACTCGGCGAGCTCCGCGAGCTCGAACGCACCGAGGATGCGGCCGCGGAGCTCGAGGGCGTCATCGACGGACTTCAGGCCGGGGGCGTGCTCGGCAAAGTGGTCGTTGCCGAAGTACGACTGTCCCGCGCCGGCGGCGACGATGAGGGAGTCGTATGCCGTGACGGTCTCGCGGCCCAGGGCACGTGAGGTGACGGTCCGTGCCGCGAGGTCGACGTCGCTGACGTCACCGAGGATGACCCGCGCGTTCTTCTGGGAGGAGAGCACCTCCCGCGTCGAGGGAGCGATCTCGCCCTGGGACAGGATCCCCGTTGCCACCTGGTAGAGCAGGGGCTGGAACAGGTGGTGGCTGGTGCGGGCGACCATGGTGATGTCGACATCGGCACGCCGCAGGGCCTTGGTGCCGAACAGCCCTCCGAAACCGGACCCGATCACGACGACTCGATGGCGGTTGTGCTGAGACACCTGGACGTTCATCACTTCCCTGATCTCTGGCGCGTCATGGCCTGGGGCCGGTGGGTACGCGCCGGGACCTCTCCCGGACCTCTGCGCCTTCTCGACGTTAGGCAGGGCATCCCTTCGGGGGAAATGCATCCCGATCGCCACTCATGCAGCTTGCGCATGGATCAGAGGCCAATGGCACCCCGCGCAGGCCACCGGCCCTGCGCCCTCGCATGCATGCCGCCGGCCCGGCCGTCCCGGGGCCGGGTGCGGGGCGGGCGCCTCAGGTGTGCCAGGTGACCCCGGTGGCGGTGACGGTCGCGGTCCAGCCGCGCTGGTGCACGATCGTGTGGTGCCGCCCGCACACCAGGGCCGCGTTGGCCACGTCGGTGGCCCCGCCGTTGGCCCAGTGGGTGACGTGGTGCCCGTCGCACCACCACGGCGGCGCCGAGCAGCCCGGGATGGTGCAGCCGCCGTCCCGCAGCCACAGGTACCTCAGCTGGGCCGGGGTGAACAACCGCCGGCTGCGCCCCAGCTCCAGCACCTCCCCCTGGGTGCCGAGCACGACCGGGATGAGCGCGGCGTCGCAGGCGACCCGGCGCACCGTCTCCGGCGCGAGCAACGTCCCGGTGCCCGGCGTCGTCCCGGTGCCCAGCACGGTGCCGGACCCGCAGGCGTCCCTGAGGTCCTCGTAGTTCATCGTCACGAAGAGCTGCGCCTTGGTCTGGGCCGGGGCGTCCCCGCCGGCCGCGGTGGACCGGCGCAGGGCCTGCAC
>NZ_DASVZH010000232.1:0-1981 GCF_036391795.1 Oryzihumus sp. | reverse complement strand
CCGCGGCCACCGCACCGGCGTGCTGGTCGGACACCTCAGCCGCCGTTCTCGGCCTGCTTCTGCAGGTCGTCGAGGACCTTCTGCGGGTCGCCGCCGGGCGAGACGGCGGCGCCGAGGTTCTGCTGCACGGCGAGCTTGACCTTGTCCCAGGTCGGGTCGTCGGTCGGCGTGAGGTGCGCGTTGGGCAGCGTGTCGAGGTAGACCTTGAGCTTGGCGTCGTCCTTGAAGAAGTCCAACCCGCTCCTGGTCACCGGCAGGAAGCCCTCGGCCTTGATGAACTGGTTGACCTGGTCCTTCTGGTAGTAGAGGTCGTAGAAGGCCTTGACCGCCTCCTGGTTGCCCGGCTTCTTGAACGCCATGAGGTAGTCGGTGACGCCGAACGTCTGGGGCTCGGAGGCCTGGGTCGGCATCGGCGCCACGCCGTACTGCACCGTGCCGGCCTTGTCGAGCTGGGCCGCGAGGGGCGAGAAGCCGACCACCATGCCGACCTTCCCGGACGCGAAGAGGTTGAAGGCGTCAGCGCGGTTGGTCTTGCCCGGGTTGTTCTGGGTCACCTTCTCGTCGGTGAGCTTCTTGAGGAAGCTCAGGGCCTTGACGTTCTCGGGCGAGTTGATCGTCCACTTCCCGTCCTTCTTCCAGGTGCCGTTGTTGTTGAACAGCCACATGGAGAACTCGCCCTGGGACTCCTCCGGTCCGAGCGGGAGGGCGTAGCCGATGCTGCCGTCACCGAGCGCGGAGATCCGCTTGGCATCGGCCTCGAGCTCGGCCCACGTCTTCGGCGGGGCGGCGATGCCGGCCTTGCTGAAGATGGCCTTGTTGTAGAAGAACGCGCGGGCCGAGGACAGGTCGGGGAAGCCGTAGAGCTTGCCGTTGTAGCTGCCGCTCCTGTCGAACGCGTCGAGGATGTCGCTCTTGGCCGCGGCCGGCAGCACCTCGTCGCCGTTGTAGAGCAGGCCGTCCTTGGCGTAGGACGCATAGGCGTTGAGGTTGAGGATGTCCGGCGCGTTGTTGTTCTGGATCATCGTGCTGGACGTCTGGTCGATCGTGTCCCAGCTGACCACCTGGACGTCGAGGTCGATGCCCGTCTTCTGCTTGTACTTCTCGGCGAACTGCTTCCAGAACGCGGCGGTGTGGTCCTTGGAGTACTCCGCGGCCACCAGCTTGATCCGGGTGACCTTCTTCCCGGAGCCGGCGTCTCCCCCGGCCGAGCTGGAGCCCGTGCCCCCGCTGCACGCGGCCAGGCCGAGGGCCGCGACGGACGCGAGCGCTGCCGTCAGGGCGAGGGAACGGTGGGCACGGAGCATGGTGGGACTCCCCTGTCTGGTGGCACGGACCGATCCCGCCCGGAGTGGCGCTGGCCCGAGGACGGCCCATGCTCGCGGTCTTTTTCTGCGCACGTCAACGGTTCTTGGTGACTTATTTACCAAGCCGTCGCGGGCAGGGCATCATGCTCGGGTGACTTCCGTGCACTCCTCACGCGTCCAGCTCACCGGGCGGGTGCTGACGCCCACCGCCGTGCTCCCCGTCGGGGTCGTCGCGATCGAGGGTGACCGGATCGCCTTCTGTGGCAAGGCCTCGGACCTGCCCGCCGACTGGCGGCGCACTCCGACCCCCGATGGCTGGGCGCACGGCGCGACGATCCTGCCCGGCCTGGTCGACATCCACTGCCACGGCGGCGCCGGGGGCGAGGTCGGCCCCGATCCGTCGGCGACGCGCGCCGCGGCAGCACACCACCTGCGCCACGGCACCACCTCACTGGTCGGCAGCCTCGTCTCCGCCGACCCGGCCACGCTGCTGGCCGGCACCCGCACCGCGGCGAGCCTGGTGGCGACCGGTGAGCTGGCCGGCGTGCACCTGGAGGGGCCGTTCCTGTCCCATGCCCGCCGCGGCGCCCAGCGGGCGGATGCACTCACCGACGTCGACGAGGGGCTGGTCGAGGAGCTCTCCCGTGTCGCCGCCGACGCCGGGGCGCCGCACGCCC
>NZ_DASVZH010000231.1:0-5501 GCF_036391795.1 Oryzihumus sp. | reverse complement strand
GGATGATGCCGATCGAGACGACCGGGTTGCTCGGCGGCAGCAGCACCACGTCGGCCTCACGGATGGCGTCGAGCACCCCGGGGGCGGCGACCGCGCGGTCCATGCCGACCGCGACGAACCGCTGCGCCGGCACGGCGGCGCCCATCCGCACCCACCACTCCTGGAAGTGAACCGCGCGGGGGCCCTCGCCCTCGTCGACGACGACGTGCGTCTCGACGGGGGAGTCCGACATCGGCAGCAGCGTCACGCCACGGTCGGGCAGGCCCCAGCGGGCGGCGAGGCGGGCGGTCACCTCGGACAGGGTCAGCCCCTGGCCGAGCCACTGGCTGCGCGCGATGTGCGTGCCGAAGTCCTTGTCGCCCAGGCCGAACCACTGCGGCGTCGCGCCGTAGGCGGCCAGCTCGGCCTGGACGGCGTGGGTCTCGCCGTCGCGGCCCCAGCCCTGGCTCTCGTGAATGCCGCCGCCGAGGGTGTAGAGCACCGTGTCCAGATCCGGACAAACCCGGAGACCGAAAAGGCTAATGTCGTCGCCGGTGTTGCCGATAACGGTGATGGTGGCACCCGACAATTCGGGCACACGGCCCAGATGGGTCAGAAGGCCTCGCAGGAATCGGGCGCCGCCGACGCCTCCGGCCAGTGCGGTGATGCGCATGGGCCGCAGTCTCTCAGGGCACCGAAACCCGTTGCACGGCGGTGGGTTTGCGACCAGCCCAAAGGGGTAGTGCAAGCAGTGCGGATATGTCGGTCCTGTGAATACGCCGAATATCAGAGAACGGCTTGACTTGGGCGTATGACACGCGTGTAATTCCAGTGTTGTCTCTTTACTGGACAGAACCGATGATCTAATCGAGTCGACGGCGGGGAAGCAAGACCTCGACGACGAGACGCCGGTCACATCCTTCGGTCCAGCAGGGCGGCCAACGCGAGTGCTGTGCTGGCGAGTTGGGTCGAGGAGGGGCCGTGCACGAGCTACAACTGATCACCACGATGGAGATCGACGAGGACGGCGGTGAGCTGTCCTGGCAGGAGCGCGCACTGTGCGCGCAGACCGATCCCGAGGCGTTCTTCCCCGAGAAGGGCGGATCCACGCGGGAGGCCAAGAAGGTCTGCGTCGGGTGCGACGTCCGCGGGGAGTGCCTGGAGTACGCCCTGGCGCACGACGAGCGCTTCGGCATCTGGGGTGGGCTGTCCGAGCGTGAGCGCCGCAAGCTGAAGAAGCGCGCGGTCTGACCGCCCGGGCGGTTCCGCACCCTGACTCATGACGCTTGCGCCACCTGACGCATCCCCGTCCCCGACGGCCGCGACCCCCGGTACCCCGGTGGTCACGGCGGTCCTGGTCGTCCACGACGGAGCCCCGTGGCTCGGCGAGTGCCTCGACGCCCTCGCGGCGCAGCGGAGGCTGCCCGACCGCCTGGTCGTCGTCGACACCGGCTCCCGTGATGACAGTGCCGCAATCCTGAGCAGCCACAAGCGAATCCACGACGCGGTCGCCGAGATCAGGGTGATCACCACCGGCCGCGAGGTCCCCTTCGGACAGGCCGTATCCCGGGCCGTCGCCGACCTGCCCGAGGTCGCCTCCCCGGCCGACTGGCTCTGGCTCCTCCACGACGACAGTGCCGCTGCGCCCGGGACCCTCGCGACCCTCCTGGACACCGCACGCCGGTCCACCTCCGTCGGCATCGCCGGCCCCAAGCTGCTCGACTGGAAGGACCCCGGCCGCCTGGTCGAGGTCGGCCAGCTCGTCACCCGCTCCGGTCGTCGCGCCGACGGCACGAGCCGTGGGGAGGCCGACCAGGGCCAGCACGACCACCGCAGCGACGTCATGGCGGTCAACACCTCGGGCATGCTCGTCCGGCGCGACGTCTACGACCTCACCGGTGGCTTCGACCCCGCCTTCGGGCTGCTGCGCGACGACCTCGACCTGTGCTGGCGGGCCCACCTGGCCGGCCACCGCGTGGTGGTGGTGCCCCGGGCCACGATGCGCGACGCCGCGGCCTCGGTGCACGGCCTGCGCTCGGAGCACCTCGACGCCCGTGCCGCCCGCCGGCTCGACCGCCGCCACGGCCGGCAGGTCGCCCTCGCGCGGTGCGCCGTGCCCCTGCTCCCGTTCCTGGCGCTGTGGATCACCCTGACCTCCCTCGCCTCCGGAGTCGCGCTGCTGCTGGTGAAGCGCCCGCGCCGTGCCCTGCTCGAGCTGGCGGACGTCGGCGCGCTGCTCACCCCGTGGCGCGTCCTCGGGGCGCGGTGGCGCGCCCGCGGCCGGCGCGAGCTGCGACGCCGCGACCTGCACGGCCTGTTCGTGCCGACCAGCACGGCGCTGCGCCACACCCTGGACGCGGTGCATGACGCGATCGCGTTCGAGGGGCGCACCGCCCCGGTCGAGACGTCCCCGGACACGGTGGAGAGCGGGCCGGTGTCCGACGAGGCCGAGGACCTGACCGTCCTCGGGCCCACCTGGCCCCAGCGGCTGGCCCGGCACCCGGGCGTGCTGGCGGTCCTGCTGACCACGGCGGTCACCCTGCTCGGCTGGCGCGACCTGTTGCACCACGGCGCGCTGTCGCCCACCGGCGGGGTCACCGGCGGCGAGCTGCTCCCGGTGTCCGCGGACGCGTCGTCCCTGTGGCACCTGTGGCTCGACGGCTGGCACGGGCCCGGGCTGGGCACCTCGGGCGACGTGGCGCCGTGGGTCCCGGTCCTCGCCGGCACGACCTGGCTGCTCAGCCTGGTGCCCTGGGTGGGTGACGCGGCCTCCCCGGCCGCCCTGTCGCTGACGTGGCTCCTCCTGCTGGCGGCCCCCCTGGCGGCCGGCACGGCATACCTGTCCTCCCGGGTGGTCAGCCCTGCGCGGTGGCCGCGCGCCTGGCTCGCCTTGGCCTGGGCCACGCTGCCCTCGATGACCTTCGCGGTCGGCGAGGGCCGGCTCGGCGCGGTCGCCGCACACGTCCTCCTGCCCGTGGTCGCGGCCGGGATCGCTTGCGTCGCAAGGCGATCGGCGTCCGCGTCGGTCACGGCCGGCACCGGCCTGGCCATGGCCGTCCTGGCGGCGTTCAACCCCGCGCTCGGGGTGGTCGCGGTCCTGGCCGCGGCGGTCCTGCTCCTCGTGGGGCCCGGTGCCCGGCGACGGCTGCGCGCGCTCGCGCTGCTGACCGTCACCACCGGGCTGACCGGCCCCTGGCTGCTCGCCGTCGTGGCCGACCCGCGAGTGCTGCTGACCGGTCCGGGGCTCGCGGTGGGCCCGCACGCCGCGGTGCCGGCGTGGCAGGTCGCGCTGCTGCAGCCGTGGCCGGCTCAGGTGCCGGCCCTGGCGGTCTGCGCGCCCATGGTGCTCGCCGGGCTGGCCGGCCTGCTGCGCCGCCAGCGCGTCTCGTGGGCGATGAGCCTGCTCGGCGTGCTGGGCCTGACCGGGCTCGCCGGGGCACTGCTGGCCCCCCACGTCGTGGTCGGCCGCTCGGCCTCGGGCGCGGCACTCACGCCGTGGCCGGGCACCGGCCTCGACCTGCTCGCGCTGGCGCTGCTGACGGCCGCGGTGCTGGGCCTGGACGGCCTCGGCACCCGCCTGGCCCGGCACGGCTTCGGCTGGCGCCAGGTCCTGGCCGCGCCGACCATCGCGCTCGCCCTGCTCGGGGTCCTCGCGACCGGTGCGCTGCTCGTCGTGCAGCAAGTGCCGGGGCCACTGCAGGTGGCCGGCCTCCGGCTGCCCGCCGTCGCCGTGGACCAGGCGCACAGTGCGCTGGCCAACCGGCTGCTGTTCCTGGCGCCCGAGGAGGGGGCGGTCAGCTACCGCCTGCTCGGGTCAGAGGCAAGCGTCCCGGCCCGGGACGCGGGGTCCGCCCCGGGCGGTGGCCCGGCGACGCTGGGCCGCGACGTCGAGGCCGTCCTGGCGACCACCACCCCGGCCACCGCGGAGGAGCCCCACCAGCGGCTGGCCGACCTGGCCGTCGGGTTCGTCGCCTTCCGCGGGAGTGCCAACAGCCCGGTCGTGCGCCGGCTCGACTCCACCGCCGGGCTGACCCGGCTCGGCGACAGCGAGGGCATGGTCCTCTGGCGGGTGCTTCCCGCGGCCGGCGCCATGGCGGACACCAACGTGCCCCCGGCCCGGGCCCGCCTCGAGGACGGCACCGGTCGCCTCCTGGACTCGGTCGACGTCAGCGGCGACCACGGCGCGACGACAGCCACCCTGGCCCCCGCCGGCACGGGCCGCCGCCTGGTGCTGGCCGAGCCGCCGGCCTGGACCCGTCACGCCACGGTCACCGTCGACGGGCGGCGCCTGGTCGCCGTGGCCGGTGCCTCCCAGCCCACCTACGACCTGCCCGCGACAGCCCGGCACCTGAGGGTGGAGGTGGAACCGGCCCACCACTGGTGGACCCGCTGTCAGCTGGGCCTGCTCGCCCTGGTGGTGTTCCTCGCGGTGCCGCTGGGCAACCGACGCTCCAGGAGGGCTTCATGATCGGCCTCACCCGCACGGTGCTCGTGACCGCTGCCGGCGCCGGCCTGGTGCTGGCGGCGGCCAAGGCCCCGGCGGTGGACCTGGCCGCACCCGCAGCCCGCGCCGTGCCGCCGGCGACGGCCGCCGCGGTGGCCTCCACGGCCGTGGTCTGCCCGGGCCCGGAGACCCTCGGGGTCGACGGCGTGGTGCCCGGGCGGCAGACCACCTCGGTGGCCGCGCTGACCGCGCCGCAGGAGGTCCTGCCCCCGCAGGCCCGCAGTGGGGGACCCGGGACGCTCTCCCTGCGCACCCTGGCGTCGCCGGAGGCCGCCCCCGGGCCGGCCCCCTCGACCTCGGCACGAGGCTCGGCCCTCGGCGCCACGGTGTCGGTCCCGGCAGCGGTCCTCGCCGCCGCCACCGGCTCGCTCGCCCCGGGCACCGTGGGGGCCCAGCGGACGCTCGTGGCCAAGGGCGATGACCGCGGGCTGAGCGGGTCGGCCTGTGTCGCCCCCCGGGAGCAGGCCTGGCTCATCGCCGGTGGCGGTGAGGCCGGCCGTCGCGAACGGCTCGTCCTGGCCAACCCCGGCCCCAACCCGATCCAGGTTGACCTCACGGTGCTCGGCTCCGCCGGCGAGGTGACCTCGCCGGCGGCACAGGACATCGTCGTCGGGCCCTATGGCCGCACCGTGGTGCTGCTCGACGCCGTCGCCGGTTCCGAGAAGTCACCCGTGGTCGGCGTCACCGCCCGCGGCGGCGAGGTCGCGGCGGTGCTCAGCGACACCTGGCTGGACGGGATCGTGCCCCGCGGCGGCGACGACGCGGTGCCGGCCGCCGACCCCGCGCCCGAGCAGGTCGTGCCGGGGGTGGCCCTGAACGGACGGGGGACCCTGCGGCTGGCCGTGCCCGGGGACACCGAGGCCGTGGTCCAGCTGCAGCTGCTGACGTCGGCCGGGGCGCAGGCTCTGCCGCACGACGGGGTCGTGCGGGTCCCCGCCCACGGCACCACCGACGTCGACCTGTCCGGGTTGGCACCGGGTGCCTACGCCGTCCACGTGCTCGCCGACGAGCCCGTCCT
>NZ_DASVZH010000230.1:0-48828 GCF_036391795.1 Oryzihumus sp. | reverse complement strand
GGCAACGCGACCGACCCGATGCGGCAGGCGATCGCCAGGCTGATGGCGCGCTCCAACCGGGAGGTGCCGCACTACTACCTCGAGACCACCATCGAGCTGTCGGAGCCGCTGGCGTGGATGCGCGCCCGCAACCGCGAGCTCGACGTGGCGCAGCGGATCGTGCCGGCCGCGCTGGTGCTGCGGGCGGTGGCACGGGCGGCGGCCAGGCACCCCGAGCTCAACGGCTTCTGGGTCGAGGACGCCTTCCGCCCGGGTGACGGGGTGCACCTCGGCGTGGCGATCTCGTTGCGCGGCGGGGGGATCGTGGCGCCGGCGATCCACGATGCCGACGACCTGTCCGCCGTGGAGCTCATGGCGCAGCTGCGCGACCTCGTCGAGCGGGCGCGCTCGCGGCGGCTGCGGCGGGCCGAGCTGACCGACCCGACGATCACGGTGACCAACCTCGGGGAGCAGGGTGTCGACCTGGTGCACGGCGTCATCCACCCGCCGCAGGTGGCCCTGGTCGGGGTGGGCCGGGTGCTGGAGCGGCCCTGGGCGGTGGACGGCATGGTCGGCGTCCGGCCCCTCGTGCGGGTGACCCTCGCCGCGGACCACCGCGCCACCGACGGCTTCGTCGGGTCCCGCTTCCTGGCCGAGGTCGACCGGCAGCTGCACACCCTGGAGGAGCCATGACGCTGACCGAGCAGGACGCCCGTGACCTCGTCGCGCGGGCGTTGCACAAGGTGGTCCCCGACGCCGACCCGGCCACGTTGGCGCCGGGGGAGGACCTGAGGGACGCCTTCGAGCTGGACTCCCTGGACTTCCTCGCCTTCGCCGAGACGCTGAGCACGGGGCGCGGGGCCCGCATCGACGAGGAGGACTACCCCGAGCTGGTCTCGGTGGACTCCTGCGTGCGCTTCCTCACCCGTTCCTGACAGGGGCTCCCGGTTTCGGGTGCTATAAACATGGGCTGATACGGCCGCGGCGGGGACCGCGGCCAGGCCCTGGACGGGCCGACCTGCCGCAGGAGGACCGCCCGGACGGAGAGAGAGCCATGAGACGAGCCTGGCGGTGGCCTGCCATCGCCCAGCCCGTGGCGCTCTGCCTCCTGGCTGCGGCGCTGTGCTGGTGGACGATCGGGACGTTCTCCCCGGGGTTCATGAGCACGGACACCCTCTACCAGCTCAGGCAGGCGCTGGGCCAGGTGCAGCTGAGCGACTGGCACCCGCCGCTGATGAGCCTGCTGTGGGGCTGGCTGATCTCCGTCACCGGCACGTGGGCCTCGATGCTCGTCCTGCAGGTCGTGGTGCTGTGGGCCGCGCTGCTGACGGTCGCCCTCGTCCTGCTGCGTTCCACGCGGTCGTTCGGGCTGGCCCTGCTGGCGCTCGCGATCGGGGTGCTGCCCCAGGTCGTGGGCATCGTCGGCGTGATCTGGAAGGACGTCCAGCTCGCCGCGGCGCTGCTCGCGGTGGCCGCCATCTGCCTGCTCGCGCGCCGCTGGCGCCGCAGCCCGTGGGCGCGATGGACGCTGGTCCCCCTCGCCGTCGTGCTGCTGGTCTACGCCCTCATGGTCCGCAAGAACGGCGTCTTCGCGATCCTGCCGCTGCTCTACCTGCTCGCCCACGCGTGGTTCCCGCGCTCACGGTGGCGCGCCCCCGTGGCCGTGCTCGTGGCCGTCGGCGCCCTGACCTGGGGCACGCAGGCCCTGGTCGACGCCCAGGCCCGGCCGCAGCAGACCCACCAGCTCGCGCAGGTGATGATCGACGACATCATCCACGTGGTCCCGCCGGCGGACATCCAGGCCGCCCACCTCGACCCCGACCTGACGGCCAAGCTGCTGCAGGCCCAGCACCTGTGCCAGCGCCGGAACTCCCTCGTTAACGCCTACTGGACCTGTTACGGCACCGGGGAGAACGGCCCGTTCACCGCAGTAGCCCACTACGACGAGATCCAGAAGGCGTGGCCGGGGCTGATGCAGGCCCACGCCGGGGACTATGTGGCCTACCGCTGGCAGGCCTTTTCGCTGTTCCTGTTCGAGCACCGCGACACCTGGCAGCCGGGCGTCGACGCCAACGACCTGGGCATCGTCACCGACCATCCCCGGATGGCCCAGGCCCTGCGCTACTACGTGCAGTCGTTCGCCGAGGAGGACGTGCCGTTCGTGTTCGGCGCGTGGCTGTGGCTGGCCGTGGGCATTGCCCTGGTGGTCCGCGCCCGCCGCCGCGGGCCCTACCGTGCGGTCATCGCGATGCTCGGTCTGTCCGCCGCGCTCTACGTCCTGGGCTACGCGCCCGTGGTGCCGGCCACGGACTTCCGCTACGTCTACTGGCCGGGAATTGCCGGCTCCCTGGGTCTGCTGCTCGTCCTCGCCCAACGCGCCGAGCTGGCAGCCCACAACCGTGAGGAGACACCATCGTGACGGGCACCAACGTTGCCGTCATCGTCCCGTGCCACAACGAGGAGCGCACCATCGCCGACGTGGTGGCCGGCTTCCGGGAGGCGCTGCCCGGCTGCGAGGTGGTCGTGGTCGACAACGCCTCGACGGACGCCACCGCGGAGCGGGCCGCCGAAGCCGGCGCCCGGGTGATCTTCGAGCCGCGCCCGGGCAAGGGCAACGCCGTGCGCCGGCTCTTCGCCGACGTCGAGGCGCAGTGCTACGTCATGGTCGACGGCGACGCCACGTACGACGCGGGGGCGGCGCCGGTCCTCGTCTCCAAGGTCCTCGACGAGGGGATCGACATGGTCGTGGGAGCCCGGGTCGCCGGACCCGGCGCGGCGCAGGCCTACCGGGCCGGCCACCGCTTCGGCAACGCGTTGCTCACCTGGGTCTTCCAGCGGCTGTTCGGCCTGCGCGTGGAGGACACGCTCTCGGGCTACCGCGGCTTCAGCCGGCGCTTCGTCAAGACCTTCCCGAGCATGGCCAGCGGCTTCGAGATCGAGGCCGAGCTCAACGCGCACGCCGCGAGCGTCGGGGTGACGTACGACGAGGTGCGCACCGCGTACGGGTCGCGCCCCGAGGGTTCCGAGAGCAAGCTGTCCACCTACCGGGACGGCGTGCGCATCCTGCGGCGCAACCTGCGGCTGTTCCGTGACTGGAAGCCGTTCGCCTCGTTCACCGGTCTCGCGGTGCCCTGGGCGCTCGGCGCCGTGGCCCTCCTGGTGCCGGTGCTCACGGACTACGTCCACACCGGGCTGGTACCGCGCTACCCGAGCCTGATTGCCGCGGTGGGCTGCTTCCTGGTGGCGCTCAACCTCGTCATGGCCGGCGCGATCCTCGAGCGGACCACGCGCAACCGGATCGAGGCCGTGCGCCTGGCCTACCTGCGCATCCCCGCGCCTCGCCGCACCCCGGTCGGGGTCGAGGTGCCCGCACCCGAGGTCAGCGAGGCGTCGGCGAACCCGCGCCGCTGAGGCGACGCGGCCCGGGCCGTCAGGCCAGGTCGGACTCCCAGAACTCCTGCGCGCTGGCCCGGCTCGTGGGGTCCTGACCCGTGCCGTGGGCCTGCTGCTCGCGTCCGCGCAGCTCCACGCGGCGGATCTTGCCCGAGATGGTCTTGGGCAGCTCGGCGAACTCGATCCGCCGTACCCGCTTGTACGGCGCCAGGTGCTCGCGGCAGTAGGCCAGGATGTCCCGCGCCGTCTCCGCGGTGGGTTCGTGCCCGGGCGCCAGCACCACGTAGGCCTTGGGCACCGCCAGCCGGGTCGGGTCCGGCGAGGGCACGACGGCCGCCTCGGCGACCGCGGGGTGCTCGATGAGCACCGACTCCAGCTCGAACGGGCTGATCCGGTAGTCCGAGGCCTTGAACACGTCGTCGGCGCGCCCGACGTAGGTGATCCAGCCACGCTCGTCCCGGCTCGCGACGTCGCCGGTGTGGTAGGCGCTGTCGCGCATCGCCTCCTCGGTGCGCTCGCGGTCGCCGTGGTAGCCGACCATCAGCCCGACCGGACGCCCTCCCGGCCCGGTCAGGCGCAGGCATAGTTCGCCCTCCTGCCCGGGCTGCGTGCGCTCCTCGCCGGTGGCCGGGTCGAGCAGCACGACGTCGTAGCCCGGCAGCGGCCGGCCCATCGACCCGGGCACGACCTCCTGGCCGGGCGTGTTGCCGACCTGGGCGGTGGTCTCGGTCTGCCCGAAGCCGTCGCGCACGGTGATGCCCAGGGCTGCCCGCACCTGCTCGATCACCTCGGGGTTGAGCGGCTCCCCGGCGCCGACCATCTCCCGCAGCGAGAGCCGGTCCCGCCACGCGGCGAGGTCCTGCTGGATGAGCATGCGGTAGACCGTCGGCGGGGCGCAGAACGTGCTCACCTGGGCAGCCGTCATCGCCGCCAGCAGCCCCGGGGCGTCGAACCGGGCCTGGTTGACCACGAGGATCGTCGCCTCGGCGTTCCACGGGGCGAAGAACGAGCTCCACGCGTGCTTGGCCCAGCCCGGGGAGGAGATGTTCAGGTGCACGTCGCCGGGCTGCAGCCCGACCCAGTACATCGTCGACAGGTGTCCCACGGGGTAGGACAGGTGGGTGTGCTCGACCAGCTTGGGCTGCGCGGTCGTGCCGGAGGTGAAGTAGAGCAGCAGCGTGTCGTCACCCCGGGTGGGGCCGTCGGGGACGAAGTCGCCGGCGAACGCCCGCGACTCGCTGTATGCCGTCCAGCCGCTCCCGGCCTCGCCGACGGCGATGCGCGTGTAGTCCCCGGGCACCTGGGCGAACCGGTCGGCCTGCGCCGCGCCGGTGACGACGTGCCGGACCGCGCCGCGGCGGATCCGGTCCACGAGGTCGTCGGCGGTCAGCAGCGTGGTGGCCGGGATGACCACGGCGCCCAGCTTGATGGCAGCCAGCATGGTCTCCCACAGCTCGACCTGGTTGCCCAGCATGAGCAGCACCCGGTCGCCGCGGCGCACCCCCAGCGAGCGCAGCCACGCCGCCACCTGGGCGGAGCGCTGCGCCATCTCGGCATAGGTCACCCGTGCCTGGGTGCCGTCCTCCTCGATGACCCACAGCGCGGTCCTCGGCCCGGTCTCCGCCGTGGCGGCGACCGCGTCGAACCAGTCCAGCGCCCAGTTGAAGTGCTCCGGGCGCGGCGGCTCGTAGCCGGCCAGCGCCGCGTCGTAGTCGGTGCGCTGCGCCAGCAGCCGGTCGCGTGCGGCGCGGAAGGTGGTGTGGGCCTCGGCCATGTGCCGACCCTAGCCACGACGGCGCGCCGTGGCAGCGGGTGAGCCGCATCCAACCGTGAGGGGCCCAGAATCGTCACAAGGGCATGGAGACGACGACGGCACCGGCACGGGTGAGCCGTCGCGTCCACCGCCGGGGAGGGACGCAGGTGCAGTCGGCGGCGACCGAGGCGGCGGTGCGGCAGGTCTACGCCGCCCACTACGGGCTGCTCGCCGGCTGGGCGGCCCGCCTGCTCGGCGACCCCGACCTGGCACACGACCTGGCGACCGAGGCGTTCGTGCGGCTCATGCGCAACTGGGACCTGGTGGACGAGCCCCGGGCCTGGCTCTACGCCACGACCGCGAACCTGGTGCGTGACCACTGGCGCCGGCGCGGCCGGGAGGCCACGGCATACGACCGGTTCTCCGCGGGCCGCCCGCCGCAGGAGGCGGCGCCCGGACCCGACCAGGCCGAGCGGCTCACCGTCCGTGAGGCCGTGCTCGCGCTGCCGGACCGGCTCCGGGCCGGGGTGCTGCTCTACTACTTCGCCGACCTGAGCGTCGCCCAGGTCGCCACGCACCTGGGCCGGTCCGAGGGCGCGGTCAAGCGGGACCTGTTCGACGCGCGGGCCAGGATGGCCCGGCTGCTGGAGGGTGTGCGATGAGCGACGACGAGCCCCGGCCCGGGTCGGTCGAGGAGCTGTTCGCCCGGGAGCGGGCACTGGTCACGGACCTGTCCGCAGGCGAGGAGCGCTGGCAGCGGATCGTGCAGACCGCGCGGTGGCGCCGCCGCAGCCACCGGCAGCGGTATGCCGGGGCCGCGGCTGCCGTCGCCCTGCTCGCCGCGGGGGTCGCCTGGGCCAGCACGCACGGGACGGCCACGCCGCCCCGCCCGGCGGCGACGACCGTCGTCACCCCCGGACCCACGCAGGCGACCGGTCCAGCGCCCAGCACCCCCGCGCCCTCACCCACCGCCACCGCGGCGCCCGGTCTGGCCCGGGGTGCGGCGGTGCCGAAGGACTTCACCGTGCTCTCGCTGAGCAACGCCGGGCACGGGCACGTCTACGCCATGGGTGACGCCTCGTGCGGGCACGGGGTCCGCTGCCCGGTGCTGGCCGGCTCCGCCGACGAGGGGCGCACGTGGGCGGTCGTGCACGCCTTCGACGGACGCACGGTCCCCGACCCCGACGTCGTCGGTGCCACGGTCCAGCCGGCGAGCGTGCTGAGCCAGGTGCGGTTCGCCACCCCGCTGATCGGGTGGGTGTTCGGGGGCGGGGCGATGCAGACCCGCGACGGCGGTCGCACCTGGGCGCCCTACCCGCACAGCGGTGACGCGGTCGTGGCGCTCGAGACCGACGGCCAGCAGGTCGTCGTCGTGACCGGGCAGCGGTGCGGTACGGGCTCCTGCTCCGGCCAGTTGACCCTGGCCACCGACTCGGTCGCCCAACCGCACGGCGTGGCCGGCGGTGGCGCCTCGGCCGACGTGGGCCGCGGGTGGAACGAGCCGGTCCTCGCGCTCGGTGGGGGCCAGCCCGTGGTCAGCGTCTGGACCCCGGTCGGCGGTGTCCTGCTCCAGGTGCAGGACACCGAGTCCCTCTCACCCGGGTCGCAGGGCCCGGTCTGCCGCGGCGGTGGCGCCGAGGTGGTGACCACCGACGCGTCGGCGCACCCCGGACTGGTCGGGCTGTGCACCACCCAGGGCGCGGCCGGCTCCCTCGGCTACGCCGTGAACACCAGCCCCGACGGGCTGACCTGGAGCGTGGTCGACGCGCAGTCGCTGACGCTGGTCAACGGCGGGCACATCGCCCTGGCGGCCGCCGACCGCAGCAACCTGCTCGCCGTCTCCGGCGGGAACCCCTCCATCCACGGCTCCCTCAAGGTCAGCCACGACGGTGGCCACACGTGGGTGGTCCCGGCCGGCGCGCCCCCGATGCCCGCGATGGGGTGGCGCTGGGTGGGTGCGCCCGGGGGCGCGACGTTCTACGCCATCGGTGGCCCCGGCCCGGCATACTGGGTCAGCCACGACCACGGTGACCAGTGGCAGAAGGTGACGATCGGCTGAACCCGTTGTCATGACACGCGTACGTCACATGAGGCATGACATCCTCTAGGCATGACCGACACGGCCTCCCGCCCCGGCGCCGACCTGGCCCGGTGGGAGGCCGACGTCGTGCTCCGGGACGGCTCGGTGGCGCACGTACGCCCGATCCGCCCCGACGACGCCGACGGCATCCGCCGGTTCCACGCCCGGCAGTCGCCGGAGTCGATCTACATGCGCTTCTTCGCGCCGATCAAGCAGCTCTCCGAGCGGGACGTGCAGCGGTTCACCCACGTCGACTACGTCGACCGGGTGGCGCTGGTGGCGACGGTGCGCGGGGAGATCATCGGCATCGCCCGCTACGACAAGATCGACGCGACGACGGCGGAGGTGGCCTTCAACATCTCCGACGCCTTCCAGGGCCGGGGGGTCGGCTCGGTGCTGCTCGAGCACCTGGCCGCGATCGCCCACGAGCTCGGCGTCGGCAAGTTCGTCGCCGACGTGCTGCCGCAGAACCGCAAGATGATCGGCGTCTTCCACGAGGCCGGCTACGAGGTGGAGCACCACTACGACGACGGGGTCATATCGGTCTCGTTCCGGATCGAGCCGACCGAGCAGTCGCAGGCGGTGCGCCTGGCCCGGGAGCACCGCGCCGAGTCGGTCAGCATGCACTCGGTGCTCTTCCCGGACTCGATCGCGGTGGTCGGTGCGAGCCGCCGGTCGGACTCGATCGGGCACCAGCTGCTGCACAACATCCTCGACGCCGGCTTCACGGGCCGGGTCCACGCCGTCAACACCGAGGCGCTGGAGGTCCTGGGCCTGGAGTCGCACGCCAAGGTCAGCGACATCCCCGACGAGGTCGACCTCGCCGTCGTGGCCGTGCCCGCCGACGCCGTGCTCGACGTGGTCCGTGACTGCGCGGACGCGGGGGTCAAGGCCCTGCTGGTCGCCTCCGCCGGGTTCGCCGAGATCGGCCCGGAGGGGGAGCAGCGCCAGCGCGAGCTGCTGCGCACCGCCCGCGACGCCGGCATGCGGGTCATCGGGCCCAACTCCTTCGGGGTGATCAACTCCCACCCGGCGGTGCGCCTCAACGCCTCGCTGGCGCCGTCGCTGCCACCGCCGGGCACGTTCGGGCTGTTCGCCCAGAGCGGCGCCCTCGGCATCGCGGTCCTGGCCTCGGCCGCCCGGCGCAACCTCGGCGTCTCGGTGTTCGCCTCCGCCGGCAACCGCGTCGACGTCTCGGGCAACGACTTCATGCAGTACTGGATCGACGACGCCGACACTCATGCGGTGGGGCTGTACCTCGAGTCGATGGGCAACCCGCGCAAGTTCAGCCGGATCGCCCGGGCCCTGGCCCTCACCAAGCCGGTGATCGTGGTCAAGTCCGGGATCAGCTCGTATGGCGTGCCGCCGGGTCACCGGGCCCGGCCCACCCGGGTGCCGCCCCAGGCCTTCGACGCGATGCTGCGCCAGGCCGGGGTCATCCGGGTGGAGAACATCCACCAGCTCTTCGACGTGGCCCAGCTCGTCGTCCACCAGCCGCTGCCGCGCGGGCGGCGGGTCGCCGTGGTCGGCAACTCCGACGCCCTCGGCGCCCTCACCGCCGAAGCCTGCGTCAGCTGGGGGCTGGAGGTGACCCACGGCCCGGTGTCGCTGCCGTCGGAGGCCACCGCCGACATGTTCGCCCAGACCCTCGAGGCGGCCTTCGCCGACGAGCAGGTCGACAGCGTCCTCACCTGCTTCATCCCGCCCCTGGTCACCCTCGACGCCGAGGTGGTCGACGCCGTCGCCGACGCGGCGGCGCAGTCCGACAAGCCGTGCCTGGCCACCTTCCTCGGCATGCGTGGGGTCACCCAGGCCCTGTCCGCCAAGGAGTTCGACGAGCACGGGCGGCGGCGCGCCGTCCCGGCATACTCGATGCCCGAGGACGCGGTCCGCGCGCTCGCAGCGGCGACCAAGTACGGCGAGTGGCGGGCCCGGGACCAGGGCCAGCGGGTGGCGCCGGTGGGCATCGACCGCGCGGCCGCCGAGGCGCTCGTGGACTCGGTCCTGGAGCAGTCGCCGGAGGGTCGGGCGCTCACACCCGAGGAGGTCACGGCCCTGCTGGGTGCCTATGGGATCACCTTGTGGCCGACGGTGCCGGTGGCCACCGCCGACGAGGCCGTGGCGGCGGCCAGGCACATGGGCTACCCCGTGGTGGTCAAGTCGGTGGCGCCCGCGGTGCGCCACCAGCCCGGCACGGGCGGCATCCGGGTCGACCTGCACACCGCCGCCTCGGTGCGGGAGGCGTTCGCCGCGCTGAAGGACCGGCTGGCCGCGCTGTCGGCCAACTCCCTGGTCGTGCAGAAGATGGCCACCCCCGGGGTCTCCTGCGTGGTCAGCACGACCGAGGACCCGCTGTTCGGCCCGGTGGTCAGCTTCTCCGTGGCCGGGCCGCCGACCGAGCTGCTGGGCGACATCGGGCACCGGATCCCGCCGCTCACCGACGTCGACGTCTCCGACCTGATCTCCTCGGTGCGGGCCGCGCCGCTGCTGCACGGCCACCGCGGCGCCACCCCGGTCAACCGGGCCGCCCTGGCCGACCTGGTCGCCCGGATGTCCGTGCTCGCCGACGAGCTGCCCGAGGTCGCCTCGCTCGTGCTCAACCCGGTGGTCGCCCACCCCGGCGGCGTGGACGTCCTCGGGGCGGAGGCCAGCGTCGCACCGCCCCCGGTGCGCAAGGACACCGACCGCCGGGCCCTGCCCTAGGGACGGCGGAGGCGTCCCTAGCGGCCCACCGGGACGACCGGCCCGTAGCCGCCCGCGAGCCCGGCCGGTCAGCGGGCCCCGCTGACGTGCGCAAGGATGGGCCCATGGCCACACCGACCGAGCAGCGTCCCACCCCCCTCCCGGAGAGCCTCACCCGGGACATCGAGCGGGCCGGCTACTACCCGGCGCTCGTCGCGGACGTGGTGGACTCGGCGCTCGCGGGTGAGCAGGTCGTCTCGCACCTGGTCCACCAGGAGACGACGTTCGACCACGACACCGTGCGCCGGCACATCACCGTGCTCGTGCTCACCCCGCGCCGGCTGGTCATCGCGCACGCCGACGACCACCACGGGGAGCACGGCGAGCAGGGCGCGCCGGGCGACACCGAAGCTGTGGCCACCGCGACCTCCGAGGTCGTGCCGCTGAGCGCGGTCCGCGGGGTGATGCTCACCCACGTCGTCGCCGCGCCGGACAGCTACCAGCCCGGGGCCCTCGGCCGCGAGCTCACAGTGACCCTGGGGTGGGGCACGGTCAGCCGGGTCGACATGGTCCCGGCCGTCTGCGGTGACCCCTCCTGCGAGGCCGACCACGGCTACGAGGGCACGGTCACCGCCGATGACATCAGCCTGCGGGTCAGCGCCGCCGCCGACGGCCAGCCCGCCCTGGAGCAGGCGATGGCCTTTGCGCGCGCGATGTCGGAGACGATCGGACGCTGAGGAGGGGGACGTTCCGGTGATCGAGGAGGTACTGCCTCCCCGCTACGACGGGGAGGGCCTGGCCGCCGTGCTGCCGGCCGTGGCGCGTTCGCTGGGAGTGCCGGGGGGAGCCGGTGCGCCGACCGGCATGGACCTGCCCGAGGCGCGACGGGCCGTGGTGGTGCTCGTCGACGGTCTCGGCTACGACCTGCTGCGCCAGCGCAGCGGGCACGCGCCGTTCCTGCGGGGCCTGCTGCCCGCGGCATACCGGCTCACGGCGGGCTTCCCGTCCACGACGGCGACGAGCATGGCGACGTTCGGCACCGGGCTGCCCCCGGGGGCGCACGGCCTGGTCGGCTACGAGGTGCTGGTGCCGGGGGAGGACCGCCTGCTCAACGAGCTGTCCTGGGAGGACGGGCCCGACCCGCTGCGCTGGCAGCCGTCTGCCACGGTGTTCGAGCGCGCCCAGGCCGCAGGCGTGGACGTGACGCGGATCGGCCCCGGGTTCTTCGACGGCTCCGGTCTGACCAACGCCGCCGTCCGCGGCGGCTCGTTCCGGGCGGCGACCTCCCTGGACGACCGGGTCGACGCCGCGCTCGCGGCCGTGCGGGCCAGCCGTCGGGCGCTCGTCTACCTCTACTGGGGCGAGCTGGACAAGGTCGGGCACGTGCACGGCTGCCAGTCCTGGGAGTGGGGCGACGAGCTCGAGGCGATCGACGGGGCGATGGCCCGGCTGGCGGCGTCCGTGCCGCCGGACACCGCGGTGCTGGTGACGGCCGACCACGGCATGGTCGACGCCCCGCACGCCCTGCGGATCGACCTCGGCCACGATGCCGAGCTCGCGGCCGGGATCAGGCACGTGGGGGGCGAGGCCCGCTCGCTGCAGCTGTACTGCGAGCCGGGTGCGGCCGCCGACGTCGTGCAGACCTGGCGCGGGCGCCTGTCCGAGCGGGCGTGGGTGCTCGAGCGGGACGAGGCCGTCGCCCAGGGGTGGTTCGGCCCGGTCGCCGAGCACGTGCTGCCGCGGATCGGCGACGTCGTCGTCCCGATGCGCGACAACTTCGCGATCGTGGACTCGCGCACCGCGCGGCCGCAGCTGCTGGCGCTGCTCGGGCTGCACGGGTCGCTGACCCCCGAGGAGGTGTCGGTGCCCCTCCTGCGGGTGCCGGCGCGCGACAACGCATAGGGTTGCGGCTCGTGGCTGAACTCGTCTTCTTCTCCGGCACCATGGACTGCGGCAAGTCCACCCTCGCGCTGCAGATGGACCACAACCACGCCGCCCGCGGGCGCCGGGGGCTGATCTTCACCAAGCACGACCGCGCAGGCGAGTCGGTGCTCTCCTCACGCCTGGGCCTGTCCACCAGCGCCCTGGAGGTCGAGGACGATCTCGACTTCTGGGACGCCATCGTCGGGCAGGCCACCAACGGCCTGCGGGTCGACTACCTCATCTGCGACGAGGCGCAGTTCTACACCCCCGGGCAGGTCGAGCAGCTGGCCCGCCTCGTGGACGAGATGGGGGTGGACGTCTACGCGTTCGGCATCACCGCGGACTTCCGCACCGCGCTGTTCCCCGGCTCGCGCCGGATGATCGAGCTGGCCGACCGGGTCCAGGTGCTGCAGGTCGCGGCGCTGTGCTGGTGCGGGCAGCGCGCGACCCACAACGCCCGCGTCATCGACGGGGTCATGGTCATCGAGGGTGAGCAGGTCGTGGTCGGCGACACCGCCGGCGCGGATGCCGGGGTGGTGGAGTACGAGGTCCTGTGCCGCCGGCACTACATGCGCCGGATGACCTCCGCCGCCGCGCGGGCTGCCTCCCCGTCGGCCGAGGTGCTCCCGTTCGACCTCGACCTCTGCCCGCTGCCGGTGTTCCCCAGCACGGCCCGCGGCGCCTGAGCGGACACCCGGGACCTCCGCCTCGACCCCCCACGGCGGCCGGCCGCCAGGCTGGTCCCCACGACGTTCGTGGAGGTGGGCGATGGCGGCAGGGCAACGGGACCGGGGCGCGGCGACGCTGGCCGCGGTGATGGCGGTCGGGGCGGCGGCCGGGGCGCTTGGCCTGTGGGGCGGCATCATCGACTTCGGCGACGAGATCACGGCCCGGCTGCCGTGGGGGAGCACCGTGCTGGCCGGCACCGCCCTGCTGGTGGTGGTTGCCGTGCCGATGGCCGTGGCCGCGTCGGCGGCCTGGCGTGGGGACCCGCGGGCGCCCCGGCTGCTGCTCGTCGCCGGGCTGCTGCTCGTCGGCTGGATCGTCGTCGAGGTGGCGTTCATCCGGTCGTTCTCGTGGCTGCAACCGGTCTGCGCGACCTGGGGTGCGCTCGTGGCCGTGCTCGGCCTGAGGGACCGGGGTCGGGCCCCTGGCCCGGGAGTCAGCCCCGGTCGGAGCCCGGGCGCGCGCCGAACATGATGTCGTCCCAGCTCGGCACGCTCGGCCGGCCGCTGCGCCGGGAGGACGCCGACCGGCGCGCCGGCGCCTCCTCGCGGACCTCGGGCTGGTGCGTCTCCTCCGGCAGGGCGTCGTCCTCGTCCTCGTCGGCCTGGTCGTCGGTGGCGGCCTGCTGACCGGAGCCCGTGACCGGGCCGGCGTCCAGGGCCGGCGTGGCGTCGGCGACCTCCTCAGGGAGCGACGCGTCGTCGCCGTCCTCGAGCCCGCCGGTGGCCGCGTCGGGCTCGCCGTCGACGTCCCAGTGCGCGTGGGCGCCGGGGTAGCCGTGGGCCGGCGGGGGCGGCGGCATGGTCGTGGGGTCGTAGGCGATGTGCTCGAGCGGCACGGCCTCCTCCGGCGCGTCCGCGGCGCCGGGGACGTGGGTCGGGGTGACGGGGGAGGCGGTCGGTGCCGGCGACGGGGTGTCACGGCGAGGGCCCGGGCGGCGACGGGCGCGGGCGGCGCTGCGCTCACGCATCGCGGTCATGAGGTCCAGCGGCTCGGCGGTGCGCTCGGCGGGTCGGCCGGCGGCGTGGACGCCGCCCTCGGCCTCGACGTCGTAGACCGTGGTCGAGCGCACCGGCACCGACGCCAGGTGCGGTGCGGGGATCGGGCCGGGGACGCCGGGCTGCTCGTCCTCGCTGAGCCAGCGGGCCTCGTCGTCGACGGCCGTGACCGTGCGGTCGGCGGCGTGGTAGGTCCAGGAGGCCTGGCGCTGCCGCCCGCCGGCGGGGAAGGTCAGCACGACCGTCCACGGCCCCTCGTCGGAGCGCCACGAGTCCCAGGTCGCGTCGGTCGGGTCGACGCCGCGGCCGCTGAGCCGCTGGCTGACCCGGGTGGCCAGGGTCGGGGCGGAGGCGCCGGAGGACCCACCCCGGCCGCGCAGGCGCACCTCGCGGGCCAGCCCGGCGACGTGCTCGCGCTCGGCGATGACCGGCCCCTCGTAGCGACGCACCTTCTCCACCGGCCAGCCGGCGCGCTCGGCGACCTCCTCCACGGACGCGCCGGCGCGGATGAGCGCCTGCACGTCGCGCGGTCGCAGTCCGCCGTCGACCTCGATCTGGAGCTGGCCGAGCCGCGGACGGTCCCGTCGGACCGCAGCGCGGAGGGGTTCGTCGATGCGCACCCGGAATCGGGTGCCGTCAGCCGCCGCGAGCAGCAGGTGCTCGCCGTCCTCGTGCACGCCGATCAGTCGCAGGTCCTGCATTCGCCTTCTCCCGGTCACCTCCGCCGGGTCCCGTCCATGCCCGGCAGGACCCCGACTCTGCCACCTCGCGCAGCCCCGGCGGAAGCGGCCACGCCGCACAGGTACTTTTGCCTACGACCATGCTCACCCAGGACGCCCAGCTGCAGCTCATCCTCGACCTCGTCGGGGTCTTCGTCTTTGCCCTCTCCGGGGGGCTCGTCGCCGTCCGCAAGCGGCTCGACCTCTTCGGCGTGCTCGCGCTGGCCGGGGCCGCGGCACTCGGCGGCGGCGTGATGCGGGACCTGCTCATCGGCGCCATCCCGCCGGTGGGACTCAGCGACTGGCGGCTCGTGGCCGCCGCGGCCCTGGCCGGGGTCGTGACGTTCCTCTTCCACCCCGGCGTCGCCCGGGTCAGCAAGCTGGTCCGCATCCTCGACGCGGCCGGCCTGGCCGCCTTCGCCGTCGCCGGCGCGCTCAAGGCCCTCGGCGCCGGCACCGGGTCGATGACCGCCGTGCTCGTCGGCGCGATCACCGCCATCGGCGGCGGGATCCTGCGTGACGTCCTCGCCGGCCAGGTGCCCGAGGTGCTGCGCCGTGAGCTGTACGCCGTGCCGGCGCTGCTCGGTGCCACCGTGGTCGTCGTCGCCTACCGGATGCACCACCTCACCGAGACGGTGGTGTGGTCGGCGGTGGCCCTGGTCTTCGTCGTCCGCATGACCGCCGTCGTCCTCGACCTCAACGCCCCCACCCCCCTGCGAACCGGAGACTCCGCATGAGCACCCCTGACGCCACGCCAGGCTCCACCGACGCGACCGACGAGCTCGCGCCGTACGACGCCATCCTCCTGTTGTCCTTCGGCGGGCCCGAGGGACCCGAGGAGGTGATGCCGTTCCTGCGCCGGGTCACGGCCGGGCGCGGCATTCCCGACGAGCGGCTCGAGGCGGTCGCGGAGCACTACCTGCACTTCGGTGGGCGCAGCCCCATCAACGACCAGAACCGCGCGCTGCTCAAGGAGCTGCGGGCCGAGCTCGACCGGCGTGGTGTCACGACGCCGCTGCTGTGGGGCAACCGCAACTCCGAGCCCTTCGTCACCGACACCCTGCGCCGGGCCCATGAGGACGGGGTACGCCGTGTGGTCACCGTGGTGACCAGCGCCTACTCCTCCTACTCCTCCTGCCGGCAGTACCGCGAGGACCTTGCCGCCGCGGTGGGCGTCCTCGCCGAGGAGGGCATCGACCTCGCGGTGGACAAGGTGCGCCCGTACTGGAACCACCCGGGCTTCAGCCGGGCCAACGCGCGCCTGGTCACCGAGGCCGCCCGCGGGCTCGGCCTGCCCGACGAGCAGGTGCGGCTGGTCTTCGTCACCCACTCGGTGCCCGAGGCCATGGACGACACCTCCGGGCCGGGCGACGGTGAGGGCAACCTCTACCGCCGCCAGCACCTCGACCTGTCCGCCGCGGTCACCGCCGAGGTCAACGCCACGCTGAGCCGGTCGCTGGAGTGGGACCTCGTCTACTGCTCGCGCTCCGGTCCCCCGAGCCAGCCGTGGCTGGAGCCGGACGTCAACGACCACCTCGAGCGGCTGCACGGCGAGGGGGTGCAGGCGGTGGTGCTCGCGCCGATCGGCTTCGTCTCCGACCACATGGAGGTTGTGTTCGACCTCGACACCGAGGCCGCCGAGACAGCCGAGCGGCTCGGGCTGCGCCTGGTGCGGGTGCCCACGGTCGGCACCGACGCGGAGTTCGTCAGCGGGCTGGTCGACCTGGTCCTCGAACGGGCCGCCCTCGCCCGCGACGAGGTGGTCACCCAGCCGACGTGGCCGGGCAGCGACACCCGGCCGGTGGTCTGCCGCCCGGGCTGCTGCCCGAACCTGCGGGTGGCCAAGCCGGCGCTGTGCGGGAGCGACTGATGGCCGGCGCGATGGTCCCCGAGCTGCCGGAGCTGCCCGAGGGCCTGGACCTCGTGGCGCTGGAGCGCCTCGCCGTCGACACCGCCCACGAGGCGGGCCGGTTCATCGTGGACGAGCGTCCCGGCGGGCTCGGCGTGGCCCAGACCAAGAGCAGCGCCACCGACGTGGTCACCGTGATGGACCAGGGCTGCGAGAAGCTGCTGCGCGCACTGCTCGGGGCGGCCCGTCCCGACGACGCGATCCTGGGTGAGGAGGACGGGGCCTCCGGCGGGACGAGCGGCATCACCTGGGTGGTCGACCCGATCGACGGGACGGTCAACTACCTCTACGAGATCCCGGCGTACTGCGTCTCCATCGGAGCGGTCGTCGGCGACCCCACGCGGCCCGGCCACTGGCGCCCGGTGGCGGGCGCCGTCTACAACCCGGTCAGCGGGGAGATGTTCCACGCCCGCCTCGGGGGAGGGGCGCACCTGGTCGACGAGGCCGGGCAGCGCCGCAGGCTGCGCACCGGCGAGGTCGCCACCCTGGGCCAGGCTCTGGTCGCCACCGGCTTCGGCTACCGCGCCGAGGTCCGTCGCGCCCAGGCGGCGGTGCTGGCCGAGCTGATCCCCCACATCCGCGACATCCGCCGGGCCGGCAGCGCCGCGCTGGACCTGTGTGCCGTGGCGGCGGGCCGTGTCGATGCCTACTACGAGCGCGGGCTCAACCCGTGGGACCTCGCCGCCGGGTGGCTCGTGGCCACCGAGGCCGGTGCGCTCGTCAGCGGCCTGCCCGGGCAGCCGCCGGCCCAAGAGCTGGTCCTGGCCGCGGGGCCTCCGCTGGCCGCGGCGCTCGGCGCGCGCCTGGCCGACCTGATGGTGGCCGCGGACTGAGGGCCACGTCGGTGTGCCGGGGCACGGGTGGCACTCTCTGGCACACCCCGGACATGAGAAGAGGCCGGTGGCCGGGCATCGTGCCCGGCCACCGGCCCCTGTCGTCCTGACGGGCGGCCCAGCCTGCGCTCAGCTGGCGGCGCGCTCGTCGGGGGCGTACTCGGTCAGCTCGGGGACGTGCAGGCCGTGCTCGGCGGCCAGGTGGGCCAGTGACTCGAGCTCTCCGATCCGCACGCCCACCAGGTAGTCGTCGCCACTGCGTCGGGCGGCCTCGAGCGACTCGAGGGCCTCCTGAACCCGTTCGCGGATCTCCGCGTGGAACTCAGTCATGTCCACCTCCCGTGGTGTCTTCGGCGCGCCGACTCTACGAGGTGACCCGGTCGGGGTTGCGAATCGCGTCGCTGATCTTTGCGCTAACAAACCGTAAAGAGATCGCCAACACGACTCCCTGACCTGCACTCTTGTGCGCAGTTGTGGGTCTGGTCACATTCGCGACCGCCGTATCAGGGGGTGTGCGGGAGCCCGCGGGCGCAGGCGCGCCACACCCGCACCACCCCGGTGCATGACCCGCTGGGGTGGATAAGGCACAATCCGCCGCGCAGGTGGGCACAAATCCGGGACCTTCTGCGTTAACCCCGCTGCCATCCACCGACCAGACTTCTGCACCACCGGACAGACCTCCAAGGAGAGCGACACCACCCATGGCGACTGACTACGACGCGCCACGCAAGAACGACGACGAGGAGTCTGCGGACTCCATCGAGGAACTGAAGTCCCGCCGCGTCGACAAGAGCTCCTCGAGCGTCGACGTCGACGAGACCGAGCAGGCCGAAGGCTTCGAGCTGCCCGGCGCCGACCTCTCCGGTGAGGAGCTGTCGGTGCGGGTGCTGCCCCGCCAGGCTGACGAGTTCACCTGCTCGCGCTGCTTCCTCGTGCACCACCGCAGCCAGCTGGCCAAGGAGGTCGGCGGGCTCCCGGTGTGCAGCGAGTGCGCAGCCTGAGCCGGCATCGCTGACGGCACAGCCCGATAGGGTCGGTCCCCGTGACTGACCCTTCGCGCGTTCCGGTGCTCCTGCAGCGACTCGACCCGCAGCTTCCGCTGCCGGTCCGGTCCCACCCCGGCGACGCCGGGGTGGACCTGCATGCGCGCCGGGACGCGACCTTGCCCCCGGGCGGTCGTGACCTGGTCCCGACCGGCATCGCCGTGGCGCTGCCCGAGGGCTACGCCGCGTTCGTCCACCCCCGCTCGGGGCTGGCGGCGCGACACGGCATCACCATCGTCAACGCGCCGGGCACCGTCGACGCGGGCTACCGCGGCGAGATCCTGGTGAACCTGCTCAACACCGACCCCGAGCACCCGTTCACCGTGCACCGGGGTGACCGCATCGCCCAGCTGGTCATCCAGCAGGTCAGCGTGCCCCGGTTCATCGAGGTCGACTCGCTCCCGGGTAGCGCACGAGGGGAGACTGGGCATGGGGCCAGTGGCGGTTTCTCCGCACCGCCGCCCCACGACATGAAGGACGAGGACCACCAGTGAGCCTGTTCCGCCGCGACAAGAAGTCCGCCACGCCCGCCGGGAACGACGCCGTCGAGCCCGAGGTCACGCCGGCCGAGCCGGTGGACGAGACCACCACCGCGCAGTCCGGCACCCAGCAGTCCGGCACCGGCCAGCCGATCGGCACCGCCGGCCCCTACGACCGTGGCCAGGTGCCCGGCCCGGAGGGCCGGCTCGACCTCGGCTCGCTCTGGGTGGCCGGGGTGCCCGGCATGGAGCTGCGCCTCGAGGTCGACGACGAGACCCAGAGCATCGTGGGGGTGACCGCGGTGCTCGGCGAGTCGGCGGTCCAGCTGCAGGCGTTCGCCGCGCCGCGCTCCGAGGGCCTCTGGGAGGAGATCCGTCGGGAGATCGCCTCCAGCATCACCCGTCAGGGCGGCACGGCCGACGAGGTCCCCGGCCCGCTCGGCGCCGAGCTGCAGACGCGGATGCCGGGCCAGGCACCCGACGGCCGCACCATCTACTCCCCGGCCCGCTTCCTCGGGGTCGACGGCCCGCGCTGGTTCCTGCGCGCGGTCCTCAGCGGTCGCGCCGCGGTCGACCAGGACGCCGCCACCCCGCTGATCGAGATGGTCCGCGCGACCGTCGTCGTCCGGGGCGACGAGGCGATGGCCCCCCGGGACCTGCTGCCGTTGCAGCTGCCGTCGGAGGAGCCGCACACTGGTGAGCAGGCCCCGGAGCCGCAGGCGACGGAGGACTTCAGCCCCTTCGAGCGCGGCCCCGAGATCACCGAGATCCGCTGAGAGCGAGGTGGCCGTCACCATGACCGAGGCCGAGCGCGTGCGTCCCCGCGAGGAGGCCGGTCTGCTGCACCGCCTGACCGCGCGCCTGACCAAGAGCCAGGCCGAGCTCGACGCCGGTGAGCTGCAGGCCGACGCCGACCGGCTCGGTGGCACGCCGATCGCCGACCTCGTCGACCGCCAGACCGCCAGCGTCTGTGGTTCGGTGCGCAGCGTCACCCTGCGTCCGCGCGTCAACGTGCCGGCCCTGGTGGCCGAGCTCTACGACGGCAGCCAGCGGCTCAACCTGGTGTGGCTGGGGCGTCGCGAGATCAAGGGCATCGAGCCCGGCACCTACCTCACGGTGCGCGGCCGGGTCACCTTCCAGCGCGGGGTGCCGACGATGTTCAACCCCGCCTACGACATCAAGCCCACCCGTGGCCACTGACGCGACCGCCGCACCCGAGGCAGCCGACGCGCCCACGGTCGAGGAGCTCATCCGGGCCCGGCTCTCCGCCGCGGTCGGAGGCCTGCGGGGCTCGGTCGAGGCCGCGCTGCCCACCGTGGCGTTCGTCGCCGCCTGGGCGTGGCGCCATGACGTCGTGACCGCCGTCGTCGCGTCCGCGGTGCTCGCCGTGGTGCTGCTCGTGGTCCGGCTGGTGGCACGCCAGACCCCCCGCTACGTCTTCGGCGCCGTCCTGGCGACGGCGGTGGCGGCCGCGTTCGCGCTGCGCAGCGGCCGCGCCGAGGCCGCCTTCCTGCCAGGCATCCTGACCAACGCCGGTCTCATGCTCCTGGCCCTGCTGTCGGTGGTCGCCCGCTGGCCGCTGGTCGGTTTCGTGGTCGCCGCGGGCGACCCGCGGATGGCCGAGGACCCCACCGCGTGGCGCCGCGACGCCGGCCTGGTCCGGGTGTGCCAGCGGCTGACGCTGGTGCTCGTGGGGCTCTACGCCCTGCGCCTGGTCGTCATGGGCCCCCTGTATGCCGCCTCGCAGGTCACCCTGCTCGGCGTCGCCAAGCTGGTGCTCGGCTGGCCCGCCTACCTCGCCGCCGTCGCCGTGATGGCCGCCATCCTCATGCGCGGCCGCACGCGGGCCGCCGCCGAGGACCTCGCCGCGGGGGCCCGGCCCACCGACTGAGGCGCGCTGACGGGACGGGGGCCCACCGACCCAGGCACCCGGCATACACCCGTGCACGACGACGGGGCGGCATCATCCGCGGCCGCCCCGTCGCGATGTCCGGTGTCCCGGAGGTCAGCCCTCGACGCCGCGGGGCACCCGGTTGCCGGGGCTGAGCATCGCCTCCAGCGCGTCCTCCACCTCGGGGGTGGTGAGGAAGAGCAGCTCGTCGTGGGCCTCGACCGAGTCGTCGCGGCTCGGGGCGATCGGGTGGTCCTCGCGGATGATGCCGACGAGCACGCTGTCGCCGGGCCACGGGATGTCACCGACCCGCTTGCCGGCGAACGGGCTGTCCGGGGGAAGGGTCAGCTCGACCATCGTGGCGGTGCCCTGCTGGAACTGGAAGATGCGGACCAGGTCGCCGACGCTGACCGCCTCCTCGACGAGGGCCGTCATCAGGCGGGGCGTGGACACGGCCACGTCGACCCCCCACGCCTCGTCGAACATCCACTCGTTCTTGGGGTTGTTGACCCGGGCGACCGTGCGCGGCACGCCGAACTCGGTCTTGGCCAGCAGCGAGACGACGAGGTTGGCCTTGTCGTCACCGGTGGCGGCGACCACGACGTCGCAGTCGGCCAGGCCCGCCTCGTGCAGGGCCGTGATCTCGCAGGCGTCGGCCAGGAGCCACGAGGCCTCCGGCACGCGCCCGGCCTGGACGTCGTCGGCGTCCTTGTCGATGAGCAGCACCTGGTGCCCGTTGTGCAGGAGCTCCCGGGCGATGGAGCGGCCGACGCTGCCGGCGCCGGCGATGACTACGCGCATGGTGGGCGTGGGTCCTTTCTGGGACAGGCGCTCAGTGGGCGGGCGGCGGCTGGTCGAGCGTCTGCTCGACGCTGGTGAGGGTGCCGGTCGTCGTGACCAGGTGGACGATGTCGCCGTCCTGGTAGACGGTGTCGGCGGCCGGGAGGAGGCCTTCGCCGAGACGGGTCAGGTAGGCCACCCGCGCGCCGGTGACCGACTCGAGCTCGGTGATCCTGCGGCCGACCCAGCCGGCGTGGACCGGGACGTCGGCGATGAGGATCTGCCCGCTGGGGTCGGTGTGCTCCGGGACCGAGCCCTGGGGGAGCAGCCGGCGCAGCATCTGGTCAGCCGTCCAGCGCACCGTGGCGACGGTGGGGATGCCGAGCCGCTGGTAGACCTCGGCACGGCCGGGGTCGTAGATGCGGGCGACGACGTGCTCGACGCCGAAGGTCTCGCGCGCCACCCGCGCGGCCAGGATGTTGGAGTTGTCACCGTTGCTCACCGCGGCGAACGCGTAGGCGTCATCGATGCCTGCCTCGCGCAGGGTGTCGCGGTCGAAGCCCACCCCGGTGACCCGCTTGCCCTCGAACGTGCTGCCCAGCCGGCGGAACGCCGTGCTGTTCTGGTCGATGACGGCCACGTCGTGGCCCTGGCTCTCGAGGCTCAGGGCGAGCGTCGAGCCGACCCGGCCGCAGCCCATGATGACGAAGTGCACGCGCCGACGCTACACCGCAGGGGGTGCGGGCCGCGCAGGCCCCGCTGAGCGCCCTAGAGTTGCGACGTGCCCACCACCGGTCGTGTCCTCAAACGCCTCCTCGTGGGTCGTGCCATGCGCAGCGACCGGCTCGGCGAGACCCTGCTGCCGAAGCGGATCGCGCTGCCGGTCTTCGCCAGTGACGCCCTGTCGTCGGTGGCCTACGCCCCGGACGAGATCTTCCTTACCCTGGCGGTGGCGGGCGGGGCCTTCGCGACGACCCACTCCTGGCAGATCGGCCTCGGCGTCGTGTTCGTCATGCTGGTCGTCGTCGCGTCCTACCGGCAGAACGTGCACGCCTACCCTTCCGGCGGTGGCGACTATGAGGTCGCCACCGTCAACCTCGGCCCCCGCGCCGGGCTGACCGTGGCCAGCGCGCTGCTCGTCGACTACGTCCTGACCGTCGCGGTGTCGATCTCCTCGGGGGTGCAGAACGCCGCGGCCGCGATGCCGTTCCTGCGCGGCCACGAGATGCCGATCGCCATCGCCCTGGTGGTCCTGCTCACCGCCATGAACCTGCGGGGGGTGCGCGAGTCGGGGTCGGCGTTCGCCGTCCCGGTCTACGCGTTCATGTTCGGCATCATCGGCATGGGCCTCTACGGGTTCGCGCGGGCCGCCATCGGGGACCTGCCCCATGCCGAGAGCGCGAAGTTCACGCTCGTGCCCGAACCCGGGTCCGGGGGGATCATGGGCTTCGCGGCGATGTTCCTGCTGCTGCGGGCCTTCTCCTCGGGCTGTGCCGCGCTGACCGGCGTCGAGGCGATCTCCAACGGCGTCCCCGCCTTCAAGAAGCCCAAGAGCGCCAACGCCGCGACCACGCTGCTGCTCATGGGCACGATCGCCGTGACGATGCTCATGTCGATCATCACGCTGACCCGGATGACCGGCATCAAGTACGCCGAGAACCCCGCCACCCAGCTCTGGCTGCACGGCCATCCGGTGGGACCGTCGTACCAGCAGGACACGATCATCGGCCAGCTCGCCAAGACGGTGTTCTCCAACTTCAGCGTCGGCATCGCCTTCGTCTCGATCGTCACCGGCATCATCCTCGTGCTGGCCGCCAACACCGCCTTCAACGGCTTCCCGGTGCTGGCCTCGATCCTGGCCAAGGACGGCTACCTGCCGCGCCAGCTGCACACTCGCGGCGACCGCCTCGCGTTCAGCAACGGCATCCTCATCCTCGCCGGCGCCGCAGCGTTCCTGATCTTCATCTACAACGCCGAGGTCACCAAGCTCATCCAGCTCTACATCGTCGGCGTCTTCGTCTCGTTCACGCTGAGCCAGACCGGCATGATCCGCCACTGGAACCGGCACCTGCGCACCGAGCGCGACGCCAAGGAGCGCTCGCGGATGATGCGCAGCCGCGTCATCAACACCGTCGGTGCGGTCATGTCCGGCACGGTGCTGCTCGTGGTCCTGGCCACCAAGTTCGTCAAGGGCGCCGGCTACGCCATCGCGGCGATGGTGGTGCTGTTCGTGCTCATGCAGGCCATCTCCCGGCACTACCGGCGGGTCCGCGAGGAGCTCCATGTCGCCGAGACCGACTCCGACGCCCAGCTGCTGCCCTCGCGCGTGCACGCGGTCGTGCTGGTCTCCAAGATCCACAAGCCGACGCTGCGGGCCCTGGCCTACGCCCGGGCCACCCGCCCCTCGGTGCTGGAGGCGATCACCGTCAACGTCGAGCCGGACGAGACCAGGTCGCTGCAGCAGGAGTGGGACCGCCGTGACATCCCGGTGCCGCTGAAGGTGCTCGACTCGCCCTACCGCGAGATCACCCGCCCGGTCGTCGACTACGTCAAGTCGGTCCGCCGCGGCAGCCCGCGCGACGTGGTCATGGTCTACATCCCCGAGTACGTCCTCGGACGCTGGTGGGAGCAGCTCCTGCACAACCAGAGCGCCCTGCGCCTCAAGGGCCGCCTGCTGTTCACCCCCGGCGTCATGGTCGCCAGCGTCCCGTGGCAGCTGCGCTCCTCCGAGGGCGTCGAGGAGCGTCTCGACCGGCCGCGCGCCGGCTCGATCCGGCGGGGCCCGTGACCGAACGCACGCAGGGCGGCTCCCTGGTCGGGGCGCAGTTCGTCGTCGACGTCGGCCCGGTGGCCCACGGCGGGCACTGCGTGGCGCGTCACGACGGGCGCGTGGTGTTCGTCCGCCATGCCCTGCCGGGGGAGAAGGTCCGGGTCGAGGTCACCGAGGGCAAGGAGGGCGACCGCTTCCTGCGGGGGGACGCCGTCGAGGTCCTGGCGTCCTCACCGCACCGGGTCACCCCGCCCTGCCGGTTCGCCGGGCCGGGGCTGTGCGGCGGCTGCGACTTCCAGCACGCGGACCTGGCCTACAGCCGTGAGCTCAAGGCGGCGGTCGTGGCCGAGCAGTTCTCGCGCCTGGCCGGCCTCACGGTCGACGTCCCGGTGGAGCCGGTCCCCGGCGACACCGACGGCCTGCGCTGGCGCACCCGGGTGGAGTTCGCGATCGACGCGGACGGCCGTCCCGGCCTGCGCAAGCACCGCTCGCACGACGTCGTCCCGGTCGACGACTGCCTCATCGCCACCGAGGAGGTCGTCGGCAGCGGGGTCCTGGGCCGGACCTGGCGCGGGTCGACCGCCGTCGACGTGATCGCCCCCAGCGCCGGTCCCGGTGTCGTGACCGTGCTCCTGCCGGCCGGGGAGAAGGCCGCACCCCATGTGCGCGAGCAGGTCGAGGTGGGCGGCTGGTCGGAGGAGTTCCGGGTCGGCGCCCGCGGCTTCTGGCAGGTGCACCCCGGCGCCGCCTCCACCTTCGTCGAGCACGTCCTCGCCGAGCTCGCCCCCCAGCCGGGGGAGCGGGCGGTCGACCTGTATGCGGGGGTGGGCCTGTTCGCGGTCGCCCTCGCCGACGCGGTGGGGGAGGGCGGCGCGGTGCTGGCCGTCGAGGCCGACGAGCGCGCCGTGCGGGATGCCCGCCGCAACGTGCACTCCCGGCCGCAGGTCGAGGTCCGGCGCAGCCGGGTCGACCGGGCCCTGCGGCCGCTGCTCCAGCAGCACGTGGGCGCCGACCTGGTGGTCCTCGACCCGCCGCGCACGGGCGCCGGTCGTGACGTCGTGCGCGAGGTGGCCGCGCTGCGGCCGCGGCTGGTCGCCTATGTCGCGTGCGACCCGGCCGCCCTCGCCCGCGACGTGGCCTACGCGCGCGAGGCGGGCTACGGCATACGGTCGCTGCGGGCGTTCGACGCCTTCCCGATGACCCACCACATGGAGTGCATCGCCATCCTCGAGCCGCTCCCGGCGGAGGCCGGACAGTGAGCGTTGACAACGGTTTCCGCTACCCGGTCGACGTGCGCTTCTTCGAGGTCGACTCCCTCGGCGTGGTCTTCAACATGTGGTACCTCGGGTGGTGCGACGAGGCCATGAGCGCCTACCTGGAGCACCTCGGCCACGGCTACCGCACGCTGCGGGCGTCCGGTCACGACGCCGTGCTGCGCCGGGCCGAGCTGGACTGGGTGGACAGCCTGCAGGCGTTCGAGTCGGCCCAGGTGCGCGTCCGGGTGGAGCACATCGGCTCGACCTCGTTCCGGCTGGGCTACGACATCGAGCGGACCGGCCCGGGGGAGCGGGCCGGGCAGTCCTGCGCGCACGTGTCCATCACCTACGTGTGCGTGGCCGTCGCGGACCGGGCCAAGGCGTCGATCCCCCTTGGCCTGCGCACGGCGCTGGAGCAGGATCGGTCGGGTCCCGGGGTCGACCCCGCTGTCCCGGCCTGACCGACGTGTGGTTAGATATCTTGACGTCAAGATAAATGGTGGAAGGAGCCGGCCGTGAGCGGCACGAGCGCAAACAGCTTCGGAGCACAAGGCGCCCTGCAGGTGGGCGACGCGTCCTATGACATCTACCGCCTGGCGGCGGTCGACGGCAGCGCGAACCTGCCTTACAGCCTCAAGGTGCTGCTGGAGAACCTCCTGCGCACCGAGGACGGCGCGAACATCACCGCCGACCACATCCGGGCCCTCGCCGGCTGGGACCCCTCGGCCGAGCCCGACACCGAGATCCAGTTCACGCCCGCCCGCGTGATCATGCAGGACTTCACCGGCGTGCCCTGCGTCGTCGACCTGGCCACGATGCGCGAGGCCGTCGCCGAGCTCGGTGGCGACGCCACGAAGATCAACCCGCTGGCCCCGGCCGAGCTGGTCATCGACCACTCGGTCATCACCGACGTCTTCGGCCGCGCCGACGCCTTCGAGCGCAACGTCGAGCTGGAGTACCAGCGCAACAAGGAGCGCTACCAGTTCCTGCGCTGGGGCCAGACCGCGTTCAACGACTTCAAGGTCGTCCCGCCCGGCACCGGCATCGTCCACCAGGTCAACATCGAGCACCTGGCCCGCACGGTCATGGTCCGCGACGGCGTGGCCTACCCCGACACCTGCGTCGGCACCGACTCGCACACCACGATGGTCAACGGCCTGGGCGTCCTGGGCTGGGGCGTCGGCGGCATCGAGGCCGAGGCCGCCATGCTGGGCCAGCCGGTCTCGATGCTCATCCCGCGCGTCGTCGGCTTCAAGCTCAGCGGCCAGATCCCTTCGGGCGCCACGGCGACCGACGTCGTCCTGACGATCACCGAGATGCTGCGCAAGCACGGCGTCGTCGGCAAGTTCGTCGAGTTCTACGGCGAGGGCGTGTCCGCGGTGCCGCTGGCCAACCGCGCCACCATCGGCAACATGAGCCCGGAGTTCGGCTCGACCTGCGCCATCTTCCCGATCGACGAGGTCACCACCGAGTACCTCCGCCTCACCGGCCGCTCGGCCGAGTCGGTCGCCCTGGTCGAGGCCTACGCCAAGGAGCAGGGCCTGTGGCACGACGCGTCGGTCGAGCCGAAGTACTCCGAGTACCTCGAGCTCGACCTGTCCACGGTCGTGCCCTCCATCGCCGGCCCGAAGCGCCCGCAGGACCGCATCGCGCTCACCGACGCCAAGACCTCCTTCCGCAAGGTGCTGCCGGAGTACGTCGAGCACCGCGAGGGTGACGACGTCCTCGGCGACAGCTTCCCGGCCAGCGACCCGCCCACCCCGGACAGCCCGGCCAACGGCGGTTCCGCCCCGGCCCTGACCGGCGACGGCTCCGCCCGGTCCTCGCGCGCGGTGACGGTCGCGCTGGCCGGCGGCCAGGAGGTCGAGCTGGACCACGGCATCGTGGCGATCGCCTCGATCACCAGCTGCACCAACACCTCCAACCCCTCGGTCATGCTCGCGGCGGCGCTGCTCGCCAAGAAGGCCGTGGACAAGGGCCTGGCCTCCGCGCCGTGGGTCAAGACCTCCCTGGCCCCGGGGTCCAAGGTCGTCATGGACTACTACGAGAAGGCCGGCCTGATCCCCTACCTGGAGAAGCTGGGCTTCCACCTGGTCGGCTACGGCTGCACCACGTGCATCGGCAACTCGGGCCCGCTGCCGGAGGAGGTCTCCGCCGCGGTGCAGGAGAACGACCTCGCGGTCACCTCGGTGCTCTCGGGCAACCGCAACTTCGAGGGCCGGATCAACCCGGACGTGAAGATGAACTACCTGGCCTCGCCGCCGCTGGTCATCGCCTACGCCCTCGCCGGCACGATGGACTTCGACTTCGAGACCGACGCCCTCGGCAAGGACAGCGACGGCAACGACGTCTTCCTGCGCGACATCTGGCCGACGCCGCAGGAGGTCGAGCGCACCATCGCGACCTCGATCAACCAGGAGATGTTCTCCACGGACTACGCCGACGTCTTCGCCGGCGACCAGCGCTGGCAGTCGCTGCCCACGCCCGAGGGTGAGACCTTCGCGTGGGACGCCGAGTCGACCTACGTGCGCAAGCCCCCGTACTTCGAGGGCATGTCCATGGACATCACCCCGGTCGAGGACGTCGAGGGCGCCCGCGTCCTGGCCAAGCTGGGTGACTCGGTGACCACCGACCACATCAGCCCGGCCGGCTCGATCAAGGCCGACAGCCCGGCCGGCCGCTACCTGGCCGAGCACGGTGTGGAGCGCAAGGACTTCAACTCCTACGGCTCCCGCCGCGGCAACCACGAGGTCATGATCCGTGGCACCTTCGCCAACATCCGGCTGAAGAACCTGCTGCTGGACGGCGTCGAGGGCGGGTTTACCCGCAACTTCCTCGCCGGCGGCGAGCAGACCACGATCTTCGACGCCGCGGCCGCCTACCAGGAGGCCGGCGTCCCGCTGGTCATCCTGGCCGGCAAGGAGTACGGCTCCGGCTCCTCGCGCGACTGGGCCGCCAAGGGCACGCGCCTGCTCGGCGTCAGGGCGGTCATCGCCGAGTCCTACGAGCGGATCCACCGCTCCAACCTCATCGGCATGGGCGTGCTCCCGCTGCAGTTCCCGGCGGGGGAGAGCGCGGACAGCCTCGGCCTCGACGGCACCGAGACCTTCTCGGTCACCGGCGTCACCGCCCTCAACGACGGCACCACGCCGCGCACCGTGAAGGTCGTGGCGACCAAGGAGGGTGGCGAGACCGTCGAGCTCGACGCGGTCGTGCGCATCGACACCCCCGGTGAGGCCGACTACTACCGCAACGGCGGCATCCTGCAGTACGTCCTGCGGTCCCTCGTGAACGGCTGACGTCACCGCCCCGCGACGGGCCCGGTCACCTTCGGGTGGCCGGGCCCGTCCGCATGTGCGCACCGGTCCGCGCGGCGGTATGCCGGGTGGGCGCGGCCGCTGTCGGGCAACGGTACGCGGGGTGGGTGCGGCTGGTGCCGCGCGCCCGGGAGGCGGCCGTACGGCATACCAATCCCGGCAGTGGCTGTCCTCCGGGCGGGGCCTGCGGTTATCTTGACGCCGTGAAGTCAACTCAGGGCGCCCCGGGTAGCCAGACTTCACTGCGTGAAGCCAACAAGGCCCGCGTGGTGGAGGCGGTGGAGCAGCACGGTGCCCTGACCCAGGTCGAGCTCGCGGGCGTCACGGGGCTGTCGCCGGCCACGGTGTCCAACCTCGTGCGCGAGCTCGCCGCGGCGTCGGTGGTGTCGCTGGCCCCCAGCGTCCGCAGCGGCCGGCGCGCCGTCCTGGTCTCGCTTGCTGCAGGGGAGGGGCTGCTGGCTGGGGTGGCCTTCGGCGACCGCGACATCCGGGTGGCCGTGAGCGACACGACCGGGCACATCCTGGGCCGCCAGCGGATGCCCCTGCCTGCCGACCACCACGCCGACGAGGGGATGGAGCGGGCTGCGCGCCTGGTCGGTGACCTCGTCGACCGCGTCGGCGGACGCATGGACGGGCTGACCGCGGCCGGGTTCGGCCTGCCGGCCCCGGTCGACACGGTCAGCGGCGAGGTCGGCTCCGAGGCGATGCTGCCGGGCTGGCGGGGCGTGCCGGTGGCGCAGGAGATGTCGGGGCGGCTGCGCGTGCCGGTCCACCTGGACAACACGGCCAACCTGGCGGCGCTGGGGGAACTGCGCTCGGGCGCCCTGCGCGGGCGGCAGAACGCCTGCTACATCAAGGCGTCGTACGGCATCGGCGCCGGGCTCATCATCAACGGCGAGGTCTTCCGGGGCAGCGCGGGGACCGCGGGGGAGATCGGCCACGTCACCATCGACGAGAACGGCCCGGTCTGCCGGTGCGGCAACCGGGGGTGCCTCGACACCTTCGTCGGGTCGCGCGCGCTGCTGGACGCGCTGGCCGTCTCGCACGGCGAGCTGACGCTGCGCGACGTGCTCAACCGCACCGAGACCGGCGACCCCGGGTGCCGCCGCGTGGTCGCCGATGCCGGCCGGCACATCGGGGTGGCGGCCGCCGGCCTGGTCAACCTGCTCAACCCCGAGGTCATCGTCGTCGGCGGTCAGCTCGCCCGGGTCGGCGAGGTGCTGCTCTCTCCGTTGCGGGAAGCCATCGACCGCTGTGCAATCCCGTCCGCCGCGGCTAGCGTGGAGGTTGTCGGGGCGCAGCTCGGGGAGGAGGCCGAGCTGGTGGGAGCCCTGGCTGTTGCCGCACAGCTCCACAGTGACGCCCGGCGTGTTGCCGGCTGAGAAGTTTCGGTCACGTTTCGGGCATATTGAATTCAAGCCTTGACGCCAACCGCGCCGGGGTCTTGAATCAGCCTCAGCCCGACACCGTGGCGGGCACCCACGTCCGAGGAGACCCCATGACTTCATCGATCGCCCGGCTCGCCGGCGTCGGCCTCGCGGCCGGGCTGGCCCTGTCGTCCGTCGCGGCCTGCAGCAGCGGCAGCAGCTCCAGCTCCGGTGGCTCCAGCTCCGGCGGCGCCAAGAAGATCGCGCTGCTGCTGCCGGAGTCCAAGACGGCCCGCTATGAGCAGCTCGACCGCCCGCTGTTCGAGGCGGCCGTCAAGGCCAAGTGCCCCACCTGCACCATCATCTACTCCAACGCCGACCAGGACGCGGCCAAGCAGCAGCAGCAGGCCGAGTCCGCCCTGACGCAGGGCGCCAACGTCCTCGTCCTCGACCCGGTCGACAGCAAGGCGGCGGCCTCGATCGCCAACAGCGCCAAGAGCTCCAAGGTCCCGGTCATCGCCTACGACCGCTTCATCTCCGGCGCTCCGATCGACTACTACGTCTCCTTCGACAACGAGAAGGTCGGCCAGCTCCAGGGCCAGACCCTCGTCGACCTCATGAAGAAGGCCGGCAAGACCTCCGGCAACATCGTGATGATCAACGGCGCGCCGACCGACAACAACGCCGGCCAGTTCAAGAAGGGCGCGCACAGCGTCCTCGACTCCAGCGGCTACAAGATCGCCGCCGAGTACGACACCCCCGACTGGAGCCCGGACAAGGCCCAGGCGTGGATGGAGAGCCAGCTGACCGCGGTCAAGTCCGGCCTGGTCGGCGTCTACGCCGCCAACGACGGCACCGCCGGTGGCGCCATCGCCGCCCTCAAGGGTGGCGGCGTCAACCCGCTGCCGCCGGTGACCGGCCAGGACGCCGAGCTCGCCGCCATCCAGCGCATCCTCGCCGGTGACCAGGCCATGACCGTCTACAAGGCGATCAAGCCCGAGGCCACGGACGCCGCCAACGCGGCGGTGGCGCTGGCCAACGGCCAGAAGCCGCAGTCGCAGACCACCTACCAGAACATCCCGTCGACGCTGCTCACCCCGGTGGCCGTGACCAAGGCCAACATCAAGGACACCGTTGTCAAGGACGGCGTCTACCAGGTCAGCGCCATCTGCACGGGCGACTTCGCCAAGGCCTGCGCCGCTGCGGGCCTGAGCTGAGGAAGGAACCATGACGACCACCACCTCACCGGCAGCGACCGACACGGTCCTGTCCATGACAGGCGTATCCAAGAGGTTCGGCGCCGTGCAGGCGCTGAAGGACATCGAGCTGGACGTGCGTGCCGGTGAGGTGGTGGCGTTGGTTGGCGACAACGGCGCCGGCAAGTCAACGCTGGTCAAGACCATCGCCGGGGTCTACAGCCCCGACGAGGGCCACATGAGCTTCGACGGCAAACCGGTCAACATCGGCAGCCCCGCCGAGGCCCAGCACCTCGGCATCGCCACGGTCTTCCAGGACCTGGCCCTGTGCGACAACCTCGACGTCGTCGGCAACCTCTTCCTCGGTCGCGAGCTCAAGCACCGCCGGCAGCTGGACGAGGTCGAGATGGAGCGGCAGTCCTGGCAGCTGCTGCGCCAGCTCTCGGCCAAGATCCCCTCGGTCCGCATCCCGGTGGCGAGCCTGTCCGGCGGCCAGCGCCAGACGGTCGCCATCGCCCGCTCACTGCTCGGCGAGCCGAAGGTCGTGATGCTGGACGAGCCGACGGCGGCACTGGGTGTCGCGCAGACCGCGGAGGTGCTCAACCTCGTCGAGCGGCTGCGCGAGCGGGGCCTGGGCGTCATCCTCATCAGCCACAACATGGCCGACGTCATGGCGGTGGCGGACCGGGTCGTGGTGCTGCGGCTGGGCCGCAACAACGGCATCTACCAGGTCAGCCAGACCAGCTCGCAGGAGATCATCGCCGCCATCACCGGCGCCACCACCAACGCCGTCTCGGAGCGAGCCGCCCGTCGTACCCCGCAGGAGAGCACGTCGTGACCACCTCATCCAGCCCCCAGCAGGCCACGTCCACCGAGACCGAGGACCTGCAGGCCGCCCTGCCGGCCGACCTGCAGGACGAGCGGCTCATCGCCTCGCGCGGGTTGTCCGGCGCGTTCTCGGTGTTCACCAGCCGGCTGCGCAGTGGCGACCTCGGCTCGCTGCCGGTCATCGTCGGCCTGATCGTCATCTGGGGCGTCTTCCAGGCGCTGAACCAGGACTTCCTCTCCCCGCGCAACCTGGTCAACCTGACCCTGCAGAGCGCGGCGATCGGCACGATCTCCATCGGTGTCGTGCTGGTCCTGCTGCTCGGGGAGATCGACCTGTCCATCGGCTCGGTGAGCGGCCTGGCCGCCGCCGTGCTCGGCGTCGGGCTCACCCTGCACGGCTGGCCGCTCCCGGTGGCCATCGTCGCCGCGGTGCTGACCGGCACGGTCGTCGGCCTGTTCTACGGGGCGCTCTACACCCGCTTCGGCGTGCCGAGCTTCGTCATCACCCTCGCCGGCCTGCTCGGCTTCCTCGGCCTGCAGCTGTACATCCTGGGCAAGGAGGGCTCGCTCAACCTGCCCTTCACCTCGCCGATCGTCGAGTTCGCCCAGCTGCAGTTCCTGCCTCCGATCGTGTCCTACGTGGTCATCCTGCTCACCGTGCTGGCCTACCTCGGCAGCCGGATGGCCGCGCGCTCCCGCCGGGCTGCGGCGGGCCTGTCCACGGCCCCGACCACGATGCTCGTGGCGCGGGCGGTCGGCCTGGCCGTGGTGCTGTTCGTGCCGGTCATCGTGCTCAACCAGGACCGTGGCGTGTCCTGGATGTTCATCCTGTTCGTCGTGCTCGTGGTGATCATGGACCTGGCGCTGCGGCGGACCAGCTGGGGCCGCTCGGTCTTCGCCGTGGGCGGCAACGTCGAGGCGGCCCGCCGGTCCGGCATCAACGTGCGCGGCATCTACCTGTCGATCTTCGCGCTGTGCTCCACCTTCGCGGCCCTGGGCGGCATCCTCGCGGCCGGCCGGCTCGCGGCGGTCAACCAGAGCAGCGGCGGCGGTGACACCAACCTCAACGCCATCGCGGCGGCGGTCATCGGCGGCACCAGCCTCTTCGGTGGTCGCGGCTCGGCCTACTCGGCGTTGCTGGGCATCATCGTGATCCAGTCGATCTCCAGCGGCCTGAGCCTGCTGAACCTCGACTCCTCGATCCGGTTCATGGTCACCGGTGCGGTGCTGCTGCTCGCGGTGACGATCGACTCGCTGAGCCGGCGCAGCCGCGCCGCCCACGGTCGCGCCTGAGCGACGCACCCGTCCCACCGAGGGGCCCGGCCACCTGGCCGGGCCCCTCGGCATGTCAGGGGCGGCGCCCACACTGGTGCCGTGCGCGCGACCCCACCCGGCTGGCCCCTCGAGGTGCCGCCGCCGGACACCCCCGACTGGCAGGTGCCCGCGGTGTCCTGGCTGCTCGACCAGTGCCCCGCCGACTACCGCCGGTATGCCGGGTGGCGGCGGCACCCGGTCGCGCTCGCCTGGGTGACGGTGCGCCACGTCGACGCCCAGCTCGAGGCGATGCGGCAGGCCTACCGCGAGGCCCGGGTCGAGCTCGGCGACCACCTCACGCCCGAGGCGCTCGAGCAGGTGCTGGCCGACCTCGAGGCCGAGGGCGTGCGGCTGCGGGCCGCCCGGCGCAGCGCCGAGCTGCTGCACGAGGCGATGCAGGGGCGGCGCTTCATCCCCCGCCTGTGAGGCTGCGGGGGGACAATGCCGGTGTGAACCGCACCCTGCTCAAGCCGGTCGGCGTGCTCCTGGCCCTCGTCGGCCTGCTCTGGACGCTGCAGGGCACCGGCGCCCTCGGCGGCAGCCCCATGTCCGGCGTGGCGTTCTGGGCGGTCGTGGGCGTCGTGCTCATCATCGCCGGCGTCGCGCTCTACGTGCTGGGGGAGCGGACGCTGCGCGCGCGCCGGCGCGACCGCGACGACCGCGGCTCCTAGGCAGGCCGCGACGGGGCCGACCGACGGTGAGAAGGTGGTCGGGCTGCTGGTGGCCACGCCGCCGCAGGCCCGTGACCGGCACCGCACCCAAGGAGCGCCCCGATGCCCGAGCCCGCCGCACCTCCCACCGCCGCCCGGCCGCAGCAGCCGTGGCTGCACGACCTGAGCATCTGCGTCAGCGGCAACGTCACCGCGCTGTCGGCAGCCTCCGGCCAGGTCGAGGGCGCCGGCGCCCAGGGCGCGTTCGTCGACGACCGCCGCGTCCTGTCCGTGCTGGACGTCCGGCTGGGGGAGCGGGCCACGGCACCGGTCGCCACGGCCAGCGCCGGGCCTCGCTCCGAGTTCCTCGGCTCGGCCCGGCACCTGGGCAACCCCGGGTCGGACCCGACGGTGGAGGTTCTGCGCCGCCGCGAGGTGGTGGCACAGGGGGTCCGCGAACAGGTCGAGGTGCGCTCGCGCGCCGACGCCCCGGTGGTCGCCGACCTCGTGGTGCGCCTCGCCGGCGACGCCGCACCGATCAGCCGGGTGAAGTCCGGCATCGCCGAGGGGACGCCCCTGCCCGCGCAGGGGCGGGCGGGGCAGGTCACCTGGGGCGACGAGGACCACGAGGTCGTCGTCTCCTTCGACCCGGCACCGTCGCAGCTGTCCGCGGGCGCCGACGGCGCCGTCGCGTCCTTCCCGCTGGAGGTCCCCCCGGGCGGCAGCGCCACCGTCACCCTCACCCTCCTCGTGACCCGGCGGGGAACCTCCGGGCTGGACGCCGACGGCGGGGCCGGCCGCCTCGACTGGGACGACGTCACGGTCGAGGCGGACGACCCGCGGCTGGGGCCCGCCCTGGCCATGGGGATGACCGACCTGCGGCACCTCGCCCTGACCGACCCCCAGGCGCCGGAGGACGTCTACGCCGGCGCCGGGACACCTTGGTACCTCACGCTGTTCGGCCGCGACTCGCTGTGGGCGGCGCGGATGGCGCTGCCGTTCGGGACCACGCTCGCCGGCGGCACGCTGCGCGCGCTGGCCCGGCGGCAGGGCACCGTCGTCGACGCCGCCTCCGCGCAGGCTCCCGGCAAGATCCCGCACGAGGTGCGCCGCACGGCATACGTCGACGAGGTCAAGGGCCTGTCCCTGCCGCCGGTCTACTACGGCACCATCGACGCCACGCCGCTGTGGGTCAGCCTGCTGCACGACGCGTGGCGCTGGGGCCTGCCCGAGGCGGAGGTGGTGGCGCTGCTGCCGCACCTGCGTGCCGCGACCCGGTGGCTGACTGAGCATGCCGCGCCCGATGCCGACGGGCTGCTGAAGTACCTCGACACCACCGGCACCGGCCTGGCCAACCAGGGCTGGAAGGACTCTGCCGACTCGGTGCGCTGGCGCGACGGCCGGGTCGCCGACGGCCCGATCGCGCTGGTGGAGGCCCAGGCGTACGCCGTGGAGGCGGCCGAGGCGGCGGCCACCCTGTTCGACGCGTTCGGTCAGGACGGCGCCGCCGACCTGCGGGCCTGGGCCGACGGGCTGCGCACCCGGTTCCGGCAGCGCTACTGGGCCGAGGGCGCCGACGGGCCCTACCTGGGCATCGCGGTCGACGGGCACGGCGCCCTGGTCGACGGGGTGGGGTCCAACATGGGCCACGTCCTCGGCACCGGCACGCTGGGACCGGAGGAGGCAGCCCGGGTGACGGCGACCCTGACCGGGCCGACGATGCTGGGCCGCTACGGCATCGGCACCCTCGCCACCGACAACGGCGGCTACAACCCGATCGGCTACCACACCGGCTCGGTGTGGACGCACGACACCGCGATCTGCGCCCTCGGCATGGTCCGCGAGGGACACCGCGACGCGGCCGTCGCGGTGGGCCGCAGCCTGCTGGCCGCGGCCGTGCCGTTCGGCTACCGCTGGCCCGAGCTGTATGCCGGGTCCGGCGTGCTCGACCAGCCCGCCCCCTACCCGGCGTCCTGCCGGCCGCAGGCGTGGTCGGCGGCCTCCGCCGCCGCCCTGCTGACCGTCGCGCTGGGGTTCGAGCCGGACGCCTCCGCGGGGCGGCTCGTGCTGCGCCCGGCCCGCCCCGCGGCCTACGGGGAGATGACCGTGCACGGGCTGCGCTTCGCCGGCCACCGCTTCGGCGTGCGCTGTCTGGCCGATGGCACGACCGAGGTGCTGGAGGCACCCTCGGAGGTGGCCATCACGGTCGCCTGAGGGGAACAACTAGACTCGATCGACTCGAGCCGTGTGTGCGGAAGGACTGTTTTCCATCGTGGGTGTGCTGCAGACGATCTCCAGCCCTGCTGACCTGCGGGCGCTGCCCGCGGAGCAGATGCCTGAGCTGGCCGCGGAGATCCGCGACTTCCTGGTGACGGAGGTCTCCAAGACCGGTGGCCACCTCGGCCCCAACCTCGGCGTGGTCGAGCTGACCATCGCCCTGCACCGGGTGTTCGACTCCCCACGCGACGCGATCGTGTTCGACACCGGTCACCAGTCCTACGTGCACAAGCTGCTCACCGGGCGGCAGGACTTCCGCAAGCTCAAGAAGAAGGGCGGCCTGTCGGGCTACCCGAGCCGCGCCGAGTCCGAGCACGACGTGGTCGAGAACTCCCACGCCTCGACCGCCCTGTCGTGGGCCGACGGCATCGCCAAGGCGCGACGCCTCAAGGGCGAGCGGGGCCGGCACACCGTCGCCGTGATCGGGGACGGCGCCCTGACCGGTGGCATGGCGTGGGAGGCGATCAACAACATCGCCGCCGACAAGGACCTGCCCCTGGTCATCGTCGTCAACGACAACGAGCGCTCCTATGCCCCGACCACCGGCGGCCTGGCCGACCACCTGGCCACGCTGCGCACCACGCGCGGCTACGAGCGGTTCCTGGACTGGGGCAAGAACACCCTGTCGCGCACCCCCGTCGTGGGCTCGGCGATGTACGAGACGCTGCACGGCGTCAAGAAGGGCCTGAAGGACATCGTCGCCCCGCAGGGGATGTTCGAGGACCTGGGCCTGAAGTACCTCGGCCCGGTCGACGGGCACGACGAGGCCGCCCTCGAGCACGCGTTCCGCCGGGCCCGCGCGTACGGCCGGCCGGTGCTCGTGCACGTCATCACCCAGAAGGGCCGCGGCTACCAGCCCGCGATCGACGACGAGGCCGACCAGTTCCACGCGGTGGGCGTCATCAACCCCGAGACCGGCCTGCCGTTCGAGGCCGGCGGACGCATCTGGACCGACGAGTTCAACGACGAGATGTGCGCCATCGGCGAGCGACGCCCCGACGTCGTGGCGATCACCGCGGCCATGCTCATCCCCGTCGGACTCGACGGCTTCGCGGCGAAGTTCCCGGACCGCGTCTTCGACGTCGGCATCGCCGAGCAGCACGCCGTCACCATGGCCTCCGGCCTGGCGTTCGGCGGGATGCACCCGGTCGTCGCGGTCTACGCCACGTTCCTCAACCGGGCCTTCGACCAGCTGCTCATGGACTGCGCGCTGCACAAGGCGGGCGTGACGTTCGTGCTCGACCGTGCCGGCATCACGGGCAGCGACGGCGCCTCGCACAACGGCATGTGGGACATGACCCTGGGCAACATCGTGCCCGGGCTGCGCCTGGCCGCCCCGCGCGACGGCGACCAGGTCCGCCGTCAGCTGCGCGAGGCCGTCGAGGTGTCCGACGCCCCGACCGTCATCCGCTTCCCCAAGGGCGACGTCGCCGACCCGGTGCTGGCCACCGAGCAGTGGGGGACCGTGGACGTGCTCCACGGTCCCTCCGGCCGCGAGCCGGTGGACCTGCTGCTGGTGTCCGTGGGGTCCCTTGCCCCCACCGCGCTCGGCGTCGCCGCAAAGCTCGAGGCCCAGGGCCACAGCGTCCGCGTCGTCGACCCGCGCTGGGTGCTGCCGGTCAGTGACGACGTCGTCGACGCCGCACGACGGGCCGGCGCGGTCGCCGTCATCGAGGACAACCTCGTCGAGGGCGGCATCGGGTCGGCCGTCACCCACGCCCTGCGCGAGGCCGGGCTCTCCCAGCCCGTGCACTGCCACGGCATCCCCAAGCGGTTCCTCGAGCACGCCTCGCGCTCGCAGCTGCTCGAGGAGGTCGGGCTGACCGCCGACGCCATCGCGACGGCCCTCGCGGCCCAGCTCGGGCACGCCGCCGGCTGAGCCGTTCCGGGGTCATCCCGGCTGCCTGCGACGTGCAGGCAGCCGGGTCCGGCTACGCGCGCCGCCCTTGACCCCTGTGCTGTGAGCACACTCACACCTGAGGATCTGTGGACCGCCACGCCATCACCGGCCCGGTACCCCGTCCCGTAGTTTCCCCGCTCAGGGCCCCGGGCGACTGACACGGCAACGACGTCGTGCCACCCGGGGCGATGGGGAGGAACGCATGTCGAAGCGATGGGCTCTCGTCGTGGCAGGTGCCCTGCTGGGCAGTCTCGCGGTGGGAGCGTGCGGGACGCCGGGAGCTCCCGGCTCGGCGGCCGGCGACGCGGGCAGCGGTGGCGCCGGGGCGGCATACACGGTGGGTCTGGTGTACTCCAAGACCGGCCCGCTGGCGACGTACGGAGCGCAGTACCGCGCGGGCTTCGACGCCGGCCTGGCCTACGCCACCCGGGGCACCGGCAAGGTCAACGGGCACCCCGTCACGCTGAGCGAGTCCGACGACGCCGGTGACCCGGCCAAGGCGGTCTCCGCGGCGACCGACCTGATCGGCAAGGGCGCCAAGGTGATCGCCGGCTCGACGTCCTCCGGCGTGGCGCTGCAGGTCGCGCCGCTGGCCGCCGACAACAAGGTGCTCTTCATCTCGGGCCCGGCCGCGACAGACGCCATCACCGGCATCAACAAGTACACCTTCCGCTCCGGCCGGGAGACCTACCAGGACGTCATGACCGCGGGCACGATGCTCGGCAACGTCTCGGGCAAGAAGGTCACCGTGCTGGCCCAGGACAGCGCCTTCGGCAAGGCCAACATCGCCGGCGTCACGGCCATCCTCGGCAAGGAGGGGGCCACCGTGACCCCGGTCGCGGTGCCGTCCGCAGCGACCGACTTCACGCCGTTCGCCACCACGGTCAAGGCGCAGAAGCCGGACCTGCTCTTCGTCGCCTGGGCCGGCGCCAACGCGACCCAGATGTGGCAGACCCTCTCGCAGCAGGGCGTCTTCGACACAACCAAGGTCGTCACCGGGCTCGACATCAAGGCCAGCTACGCCGCGTTCGGCCCGGTCGCGGACAAGATCAGCTTCCTGTCGCACTTCTTCGACGGGGCCACCTCGACGCCGGCCTACCAGGCTCTCGACGCCGGGCTGAAGAAGCAGGGTCAGACCGTGGACCTGTTCACCAACGACGGCTTCGTGGCCGCGCAGATGGTCGTCCGGGCGCTCGGCCAGGGCGGCACCGACGTCGACAAGATGGTGAGCTCGCTCGAGGGCTGGAGCTTCCAGGGGCCCAAGGGCGACCTGACCATCCGCAAGGAGGACCACGCGGTCCTGCAGCCGATGTTCACTGCGAAGCTCGTCAAGGACGGCGCCGGGTGGAAGCCGCAGCTGGTCAAGACCATCGACGCCGCCACGGTCGCCCCGCCGGTTGCCGCGAAGTGAGCGTGATCGCAGCAGAGGGCATCACGTGGCAGGTCGGGGGCGCGCGCATCCTGGACGACGTCAGCCTCGAGGTCGGGGCCGGTGAGCTCCTCGGAGTCATCGGCCCCAACGGGGCGGGCAAGTCCAGCCTGGTCAACGTGCTCTCGGGCGTGCGCCGCCCGAGCGCCGGGCGGGTCGTGCTCGCCGGCAACGACGTCACCCGCGCGCGGCCGGCCACCCGGGCCCGGCGGGGACTGGCCCGCACCTTCCAGACGTCCGCGCTCTTCGACGGCCTCACCGCCCTCGAGAACGTGCGGCTGGCCGTGCAGGCCGTGGACCGCCGGCCCCTGAGCCCGTTCGGCCGGGCCCGGTCCGGCGACGCCGGGGCACGGGCCAGGGAGGCCCTGGACCACGTCGGTATGACGGGTCGTCACGACACGAGGGCACGTGACCTCTCCCACGGGGAACGGCGCAAGCTCGAGCTGGCGATGGCGCTGGCGTCCCGACCGAGTGCGCTGCTGCTCGACGAGCCGATGGCGGGGGTCTCCGCCGAGGACGTCGACGGCCTCGGCGCCCTGATCGGCGCGGTGCGCGACAGCGGCGTCGCCGTCGTGATGGTGGAGCACCTGATGCACGTGGTGCTCGGCCTGGCGGACCGGGTCGCCGTGGTGCACCACGGCCGTCTCCTCGCGACCGGGTCACCGGCAGCGGTGACGGCCGACCCGCTCGTCCAGGAGGCCTACCTGGGGGAGCCGCTGTGAGCGAGGTCGCCGCCCGTCCGCTGCTGCGCGTCGCGGACCTGCACGTGCGCGTGGGCGGCTCGCACATCCTGCAGGGTGTCGGGTTCGAGGTGCCGCAGACCGGCGTCACGGCGATCCTCGGGCGCAACGGGGTGGGCAAGACCACGACCCTCAAGGCACTCATCGGCCTCGTCCCGCGCCAGGGCGTCATCGAGCTCGACGGCACCGACATCACCCGCTGGTCGACGGCCCGCACGGTGCGCTCGGGGGTGGGTTACGTGCCCGAGGACCGCGAGGTCTTCGCCGGGCTGACCGTGGAGGAGAACCTGCGGCTGGTCGGCGGCGACACGGGAGCCGACGCCCCCGTGGTCCGGGAGCTGTTCCCCGACCTGGTGGCCCGCCGTTCGCAGAAGGCGGGCACGCTCTCCGGCGGGCAGCAGCAGATGGTCGCCCTCGCCCGGGTCCTCCTGCGGGACAACCGGATCCTGCTGATCGACGAGCCCACCAAGGGACTGGCCCCCAAGCTCGTCACCGAGGTCGCCGACGTCCTGGCGCAGGTCGCCCGCACGGTCCCGGTCCTGCTGGTGGAGCAGAACCTGCCGCTCGTGCGCCGGATCGCCGACGACGTCGTCGTCATCGACGGCGGCTCGGTCGTCCATCGCAGCACGGCCGGGGCGCTGCTGGCCGACCAGGCCCGCACGACCGAGCTCCTGGGCGTCGCGCTGCGACAGCCCTCCAGCGCCCTGAGCGGAGACCGCCCATGAGCACCATCACCCTCCTGCTCGCCACGGGCCTGGGCCTGGGCGCGCTGTACTTCCTGGCCGCGTCGGGGCTGAGCATGATCTACGGCCTCATGGGCGTGCTCAACTTCGCCCACGGCGCGTTCATGGTGGCCGGCGGCTACACCGCGTGGTGGGTCAGCGCCCACCTGCCCACGGGCACCGCCGTCGGCTGGCGCCTGCTCGTGGGGACGCTCGTTGCCTGCGTCGTGGGTGCCGGCATCGGTGCGGTCGTGGAGGTGGTGCTCATCCGCCCGCTCTACCGGCACCACATCCAGCAGGTCCTCGTCACGGTGGGACTGAGCCTGGCGTCGATCGCGGTCGTCGAGGGGGTGTGGGGCGCCGACCCGCGGCCGTTGCCGAGGCCGCAGTGGCTGGCCGGAACGACGAACCTGCTGGGGGCGCGGGTGCCCCATGACCGGTTCCTCGTCGTCGGGCTGGCCGTCCTGGTCCTGCTCGCGCTGCTGGCCCTGTTGCGGTTCACCCGCCTGGGCCTGGTCATCCGGGCCGGGGTGGAGAACCGCACCATGGTCGAGGCCCTGGGCATCGAGGTGCGCCGGACGTTCACCGTGGTGTTCGCGATCGGCGGCGCCGCGGCGGCGCTCGCCGGCGTGGTCAGTGCGATGTATGCCGGGAGCGTGGCCCCGGGGCAGGGCGCCTCGCTGCTCATCTTCGCCTTCATCGTCGTGGTCATCGGAGGCATGGGCTCGCTGACCGGCACAGCGGTCGCAGCCCTCGCCGTGGGCCTGGTGCAGCAGCTCGCCAACTACTACGCGGCCTCGGGGGTGGGCGACCTGTCCGTGGTGCTCCTCCTGGCGGTGGTGCTGCTCGCCCGGCCGCGCACGCTGGAAGGAGTGCCCGCATGAGACGCCTGCGACACGGCATACCGCTGGTGCTCCTGGCGGTGCTGGCGTGGCTGCCCTACGTCCCCGCCGACCTGCCGGTCCTGCTCCCCGGTCGGGTGAACGGGCCGGGGTCGATGCAGCTGCTGGCGCTGTGCCTGGTCATGGCCGGGATCGCGCTCAGCTACGACGTGGTCTTCGGCCGGGCCGGGCTGCTCTCCTTCGGCCACGCCCTCTTCGTCGCGACTGGCTCGTACGTCACCGCCATCGCCATGCGGACCTGGGGCCTGCCACTGGCGCTGGCGGGGCTCGTCGCGCTGCTCGTGGGGCTCGTGCTGGTACTGGTGGTCGGCTCGATCGCCTTGCGGGTCAACGGGATCGCGTTCGCCATGGTCACGCTCGCCTTCGCCCAGGCCGCGTCGATCCTGGTCCTGCGCGACCCGGGCTCGGTGACCGGGGGAGAGGAGGGCCTGCCGCTGGACCGGGCGACGACGCCGTCACTGTTCACCGGCGTGGCCAACGCGCCCTACCGCTACTGGCTCGCGCTGGCCTTCCTGGCGCTGGCCTGGGCCGTCGTGGCGTGGCTGTCGCAGTCCCGCGCCGGCCACCTGTGGGCGGCGGTGCGCGAGAACCCCTTGCGCGCAGGGGTGCTGGGGGTCTCGACCTACCGGGCCCGGCTGCAGGCGCTGGTGGTCGGCTCGGTGCTCGGCACCGTCGGCGGGGTCGTGCACCTGGTCGTGCTCGGCGGGGCGACCGCCCACCTGACGACCACCGAGTTCACCCTGTCGCTGCTGGTGATGGTCGTGCTCGGCGGTGCCGGGAGCCGGTGGGGCGCGGTCCTCGGCGGGTTCCTCTACACCTGGGCCGACGCCCGTCTGGTGGACGTCTCCGGGCTCCCCGCCGTCCAGGGCCTCCCGGCCGTGCTGCGCACGCCGCTGTCGCAACCGTTGTTCATCCTGGGCGTGCTGTTTGTCCTGGTGGTCTACTACGCACCCGGGGGCCTCACCGGCCTCCGCCAACGAGGAGGTCAACGTGCCTGAGGTTGAGCCGCAGTACCGCATCGACCGGCCCGGCGGGTCGCTGGGCGTCCACGACCTGACCCTGCCGCAGGGCGAACCCCGCGGCGGTGAGGCGGACCGGCCGCTGGTCCTCGCGCTGCACGGCATCACCGCCAACGCCCTGTCCTGGCGGATGGTGGCCGACGCCCTCGGGGAGCGCCTCGGCCCGGGCTCGGCGCGGGTGCTTGCCCCCGACCTGCGCGGCCGGGCCAGCAGCCGGGACATCACCGGTCCGTGGGGGCTCGACGCGCACGCGGCCGACGTCATCGGCGTCGCCGACGCCTTCGGCGCCCGCGAGGTGGTCCTGCTGGGGCACTCGATGGGCGCGTTCGTCGCGGCGCTGACGGCCGCGCGCCACCCCGACCGGGTCCGCGCGGCGGTGCTCGTCGACGGGGGGCTGTCCCTGCCGATGCCCGCGGAGACCGACATCGACGCCGCCCTGACCGCCGTCATCGGGCCCGCGATGCAGCGGCTGACCATGCGCTTCCCGGACGAGCAGGCCTACCTCGCCTTCTGGGAGCCGCACCCCGCCATGGCGGGCATCCTCGCCGACCCGGTGGGCGCCGCCACGCTGCACCGCTACCTGCGCCACGACCTCGTCCAGGACGGCGCGGAGGTGGTGAGCTCGTGCATCCTGGAGGCCATCCGCGCAGACGGCCGCGACCTGTTGGCCTCGCCGGAGGTGCACGCCGCGGTCGGGACCGCCGTGGCCGCAGGGGTGCCGGTGGAGCTGTTGTGGGCCCAGCGCGGCCTGATGGACGAGCCCCAGGGCCTGTACGACGAGCAGCGCCTGGCGGCGCTCGGGGTGCCGGAACAGGTGCGGGTCACCGAGGTCCGGGACGTCAACCACTACTCGGTCATCCTCGCCCAGGCCGGGGTCGAGGCGGTCACGGCGGCGGTGCAGCGACAGCTGGTCAGTCAGCCCGCATGAGCCGGCGCAGCCGCAGCGCCAGCTGCAGCTCCAGTGCCCGGTCGGGGTGCTGCCAGTCGGGCCCGAGCAGCGTGGCCACCCGCTCGAGCCGCTGGGCGACGGTGTTGACGTGCACGTGCAGCGTGGTCGCGGCGTGCCGCGGGCTGGACCCGGCGGCGAAGTAGGTCTCCAGGGTCTTGATCAGCTCGCTGCCGCGCTGGGTGTCGTAGGCGGACACCGGCCCCAGGACGCGCGCGACGTAGGAGGCGATGTCGGGGTCGGAGCCCACCACCAGGCCGGCGAAGCCGAGCGCCTGGGCGGAGGCGCCGGCACCCGTCCGGCCGAGCGCGATCAGTGCCGCCGCCGTGCGGCGCGCCTCGGCGTGGGCGGCGGGCAGGTCCTCGACCGAGCGGACCGGGCCGGCGGCACCCACGGTGACCGGGGCGCTGCGTGAGAGCCGGGTGGCCAGGTGGGTTGCCGCCGCGTCCGGGTCCTGGGCGGGCACGAGCGCCACGACGTCGCCGTCGTGCTCGCCCACGACCGAGCCCGGACCGGCGGCGGCCTGGGCCGAGAGCACCAGCGCCCGGCGTGACTCGCCCTCGCGCCCCTTGACGACCAGCACGCAGTGCGGAGCGGCGAGGTCCAGCCCGTGGGCCCGGGCGCGGGTCTGCCGTGACGGGGCGTCGCCCCGGCCGCTGACCAGGTCGGAGACCAGGTCGGTGACGACCCGCAGCGAGGCGTCGACCGCGGCCCGCTCGAACAGCAGCACCAGCGCGCTCACCACGCCCGCGCGCTCGAGGGTGCGCTCGTCGGCCTCGTCGAGCCGGCCGACGCCGCCGACGACGAGGGTGCCCAGCCGCTCGTGCGCCGCGGTGACGCTCACGGCCCAGACGCCGTCCTCGGTGGCCAGGCGGCCGGAGGCGTGCGTGGCCAGGACCGCCGCCGCGCCGGCGAGGGGGTCGGGGCAGCCGCCCGCAGCTGGGTGGGGCGCTGACCGGCCCGCCGTGCCGACCCGGGTGCCCTCGGGGTCCAGCAGGACCGCCCACCCGCCGAGCAGCTCCACCAGGGCGGCCGTGATGTCGTCGACGCCGCCGCCCTGCAGGACGAGCTCGGCGAACCGGTCGTGGGCCGCCGCGGCACGCTCGACCCCGCTGACGTGCCGACGGGCCACCTCGTGGGCCTCGGAGAGCGCGGCCAGCGCCTCGGCCGTCTCGGCGGCGGCGCGGGTGGTCACGATCGACACCGCGGCCAGTGCGGCCAGGGAGCCGAGCAGCGACACCTCGTCGTGGCTGAACGGGCGGGGCGAGCGGTTGGCCGCGAAGAGGACACCGACGAACTGCTCCTCGACCAGCAGCGGCGTGCCGCAGATGGCGACCAGCCCCTCGTCGCCGACGGCGCTGTCGATCGTCTCCGTGTGCCGGAACCGCTGGTCCTGGGGGTAGTCGGCCGTCCAGTAAGGCATGTGGGTGGACGCCACCAGGCCACCGAGCCCGGCGCCCAGGCTGAGCCGGACGGTCTGGAACCGCGCCGAGACGGACCCGTCCGTGGCGCGCATGTAGGTGTCGCCCGCCTCCGGGTCGGCCAGGGTCAGGTAGGCGACGTCGGTCTGCAGCAGGGTGCGGGCCCGGCGCACGATCGCGTCGAGGACGCCGGCCGGGTCGCGCATCGAGGCCAGGTCGCGCGCGGTTTCGACCAGCGCGCTCAGCTCGGCCTCACGCCGGCGCCGGGTGTCGAAGGCGGCCCGCACCCGAAGGGCCAGCGCACGCGCCTCCGGGGCGTCGACGGCCGAGAGCTCGGCGGCCGACGCCCCGGAGGCGAGGAGCGTGAGCAGCGTCAGCGCAGGGTCTGCAGGAGTGGACATCAGGCCCGATCCTAGGCAGCCCCGCGCCGGCGCCGCGGACGGACGGTCAGGCGACCTCACCCTTGGTGATCGTGGCCAGGTCGCGCTGCCGGGTCTCGCGGTAGGACAGCACGGCCACCAGCGAGATGACCGAGCAGATCGCGACGTACACCGCGATGGCGGTGCCGCTGTGGTAGTTCTTCAGCAGGTCCACGGCGATGATCGGCGCCAGGCCACCGGCGATGATCGAGGCCAGCTGGTAGCCGATGGACACGCCCGAGTAGCGGACCTTGGTGCCGAACAGCTCGGCGAAGAACGCCGACTGCGGGCCGTACATCGCGCCGTGGAACAGCAGGCCGACGACGACGGCGATGACCGCGAGCGGGAAGCTCTTGGTGTTGAGCATCGCGAAGAAGGCGAAGCCCCACACGCCGACGCCGGCGGCGCCGATGAGGTAGACCGGCTTGCGGCCGATGCGGTCGGACAGCGCGCCCCACAGCGGGATGGTGCAGAAGTGGATCGCGGCCGCGATGAGCACGGCGTTGAGAGCGTACGTCTTGGGCAGCTTCAGCTGCTCGACGACGTAGGTCGTGATGACGATGGTGAAGATGTAGTACGCGACGTTCTCGGCCATGCGCGCGCCCATCGCGGTGAGGATCTCGCGGGGGTAGCGGCGCAGCACGTCCAGCAGCGGCAGCTTGTCGACGGTGCCCTCGGAGGCCCGCACGTCGGCCCGCTCACGCGCTGCCTTGAACAGCGGGGACTCCTCGACCTGCAGGCGGACCCACAGACCGATGATGACCAGGACCGCCGAGAGCAGGAACGGGATGCGCCAGCCCCAGGACAGGAACGCGTTGTCGTCCTGGAAGACCGCGAGCACCGCCAGCACGCCGTTGGCGATGAGCTGGCCGGCGGGGGCCCCGGCCTGCGGCCAGGAGGCCCAGAAGCCACGCCGGCTGGGCTCGCCGTGCTCGGAGACGATGAGCACCGCACCGCCCCACTCGCCGCCGAGGGCGAAGCCCTGGATGCAGCGCATGACGGTCAGCAGCACCGGCGCGAGGGCACCGACCTGGGCGTAGCCCGGCAGCAGGCCGATCCCGAAGGTCGCGACGCCCATCATGAGCAGCGAGAGCACCAGGAGCTTCTTGCGGCCGAGCCGGTCACCGAAGTGGCCGAAGACCAGGCCGCCGAGCGGGCGGAAGACGAAGCCGATCCAGTACGTCGCGAAGCTGAGCAACGTGGCCTGCAGCGGGTCCTTGGCGTTCGGGAAGAACACGTGGGGGAAGACCGCCGCAGCGGCGACGCCGTAGAGGAAGAAGTCGTACCACTCGACGGTCGTGCCGATCAGACTGGCGCCGACGATCCGCGCGATCGGGGACCTGCGCCCCGTCGTCGGCTCGGACACAAGGGTGCTGGCCATGCTGGCTCCTGGTGTGGGGGGTGGGTGGTGAGGGTGGGGCGAAAGGGTGGTGCGGTATGCCGGGTGGCCGGGTCCTCGGAGGTCCCCGGCCACCCGGGTCCTCAGTGGGCGGTCCAGCCGCCGTCCATCGTGTAGGCGGCGCCGGTGATGGACGCCGACGACGGGCCGCACAGGAAGGCGACGAGGTCGGCCACCTCCCCGGGCTCGATCAGCCGCTTGACGGCGACCGGTGCGAGCATGACCTCGTTCACGACCTCGGACTCCTCGATGCCGTGGGCGGCCGCCTGGTCGGCGATCTGCTTCTCCACCAACGGGGTCCGAACGTAGGCCGGGTTGACGCAGTTGCTCGTCACTCCGTGGGCGGCACCTTCGAGGGCGACGACCTTGGACAGGCCCTCGAGGCCGTGCTTGGCGCTGACGTAGGCCGACTTGTAGGCGCTGGCCCGCAGGCCGTGCGCGCTGGAGACGTTGACCACGCGACCCCAGCCGCCGGCATACATGTGGGGGAGCACGTGCCGGATGAGGCGGAAGGGGGACTGCAGCATCAGCCGCAGGATGAGGTCGAAGCGCTCGGTCGGGAACTCCTCGATCGGTGCGACGTGCTGCACGCCCGCGTTGTTGACGAGGATGTCGACCGCGGCGGGCAGGTCGGTGAGGCCGTCGAGGTCGGCGAGGTCGCACGCGACGGTCTCGACCGCGGGAAGGTCCGCGAAGCGCTTCAGGCCGGCCGCGTCCAGGTCGACGGCCACGACGGAGGCGCCGGACGCAGCGAGGCGCTCCACGCAGGCCGCGCCGATACCGCTGGCGGCGCCGGTGACCAGGGCGGTCCGGCCCCGCAGGGAGGTGTCGGTGGGCAGGTTCGGTGAGGAGGCGTCGTGCGGCATGAGGCCCGAGGCTAGGACCGCCTCGCCTCACTGTGCCGTGTGTGCCGGCCACACAGTTCGCCCGGGGGCTGTGTGGCCGGCCTCCGGCCGCCTGCTCAGATGTCGCGGAAGGTCTCGATCGTGGCGCCGAGGGCGTTGAGGCGCTCGGCGAGCTCCTCGTAGCCGCGGTTGATCACGTAGACGTTGCGCAGGACCGACGTGCCGGGCGCAGCCAGCATCGCCAGCAGGATCACCACGGCCGGGCGCAGCGCAGGCGGGCAGATGACCTCGGTGGCGCGCCACCGGGTCGGGCCCTCGATCATCACGCGGTGCGGGTCGAGCAGCTGCACGCGCGCGCCGACCTTGGTCAGCTCGGTCAGGTAGATCGCGCGGTTCTCGTAGACCCAGTCGTGGATCATCGTCGTGCCCTCGGCACACGCGGCGATGATCGCGAAGAACGGCAGGTTGTCGATGTTCAGGCCGGGGAAGGGCATCGGGTGGATCTTGTCCGCCGGCGCCACCAGCGGACCGGCGATCGTGGTCAGGTCCACCAGGCGGGTGTGCCCGTTGGCCGAGCGGTACTCCGGGGTGATGTCGTACTTCATCCCCATGAGCTCCAGCTGGGCCAGCTCGATCTCGAGGAACTCGATCGGCACCCGGCGGATGGTGATCTCGGACTCGGTGACGACCGCGGCCGCGAGCAGGCTCATCGCCTCGATCGGGTCCTCGGAGGGGGAGTACTCCACGTCCACGTCGATCTCGCGCCGGCCGTGGACGGTCAGGGTCGTGCTGCCGATCCCCTCGATCCGCACGCCGAGCTTGTCCAGGAAGAAGCACAGGTCCTGGACCATGTAGTTGGGGGAGGCGTTGCGGATGACCGTCACGCCCTCGTGGCGGGCTGCGGCCAGCAGCGCGTTCTCGGT
>NZ_DASVZH010000229.1:0-15184 GCF_036391795.1 Oryzihumus sp. | reverse complement strand
CGCCACGTTCGTCGCCCAGTCCCCATGCTCCCGGCTGCGCGGACGCTCCACCCGCACCTCATCCGGCACGACGACGGTCAGCTCGCCCGCCTCCACGGCGGCAACGAGCGCGGAGCGGATGGCCAGCGCAAGCTCTTCGGGGGTCACGCGGCCCAGCCTAAAGGGGCAGGTGAGCGCCTCGGCGTGGTGCCCTCGCGGGGTCCTAGACCCGCCCGCCCACGGCGAGGATGCCGATGAGCGCGAGCAGCTCGTCGGGCTCGAACGGCTTGGCGATGAACCCGTCGACCCCGGCCTGCTCGGCCTGGGCACGGTGGTGGGACTGCACCGACGCGGTGACCATGATGATCGGGATGTCCATCAGCCGCGGGTCCGCGCGGATCATCGAGACGGTCCACCAGCCGTCGCGCCGTGGCATCAGCGCGTCGACGGTGATGACGTCCGGCAGCGGCTGCGAGGTGTCGGCGAGGATCTCCAGCGCCTCCTCGCCGTCGCGCGCCTCGATCACCTCGTATCCCTCGAGCTCCAGGTTCACCCGGATCAGTGTGCGGATCTGGTCGGTGTCGTCGACGACGAGGATGCGACCGCTCCCCTCGGCATCGTGATAGCCGTACCTCGCGCTGCTGCTGCGACCCGGCCCGCCCCATTCCATGAAACCCACCCTAGGCTGCTAACCTCATCCGGCGCGCTCGATCCGGGTCGGAAACCCTTCCGGCAGCGGTCGTTGGCCCCCGTAGCTCAGGGGATAGAGCACCGCCCTCCGGAGGCGGGAGCGCAGGTTCGAATCCTGCCGGGGGCACCACGCGCACGAGGACCCCTCGCCCACCAGAGCGAGGGGTCCTCTCGCATGTATGCCGTGCCCCGCCCGCGCCGCGCGTCATCGCTGGCTGGCGTCGCTGACCTCGCCGACGAGCTCCTCCAGCACGTCCTCGAGGAAGACGACGCCCTGGTTGGTGCCGTCGGTGTCGACGACCCGGGCCAGGTGGGCGCCGGTGCGCTGCATGGTGGCGAGCACGTCCTCGACCTCGTCGCCGGGAGCCACCGTGGCCAGCCGACGGACCCGCTTGAGCGGCACCGGCTGGGTGTGTTCCGCCTCGTCGGCGTAGAGCACGTCCTTGAGGTGCAGGTAGCCGGCGAGGTCGCCGGAGGCGTCGGTGAAGGGGTAGCGGGAGAAGCCGTGGCGGGCGACGAGGCGCTCGACGTCGTCGGGCGTGGCCCCGATCGGCAGCGTGACCAGCTGGTCCAGCGGCACCGCCACCTCACCGGCGACCCGGTCGCTGAACTCGATCGCCCCGCGGACCATGCCGTGCCGCTCGCCCTCGATCAGCCCCTCCCGGTGGCTCTCGGCGACGATGTGCTGGACCTCCTCCGCGGTGAACGCCGAGGCGATCTCGTCCTTGGGCTCGACGCCGACCAGGCGCACGAAGGTCTTGGCCACGCCCTCCATCAGGCGGATCACCGGCCGCAGCCCCCGGGCGATGTAGAGCAGCGGCGGGGCCAGGGCGAGCGCGGCCTTGTCCGGTCCGGCGATGGCCAGGTTCTTGGGCACCATCTCGCCGACCACGACGTGCAGGTAGGCCACGAGCAGCAGGGCCAGGACCAGGGCGATCGGGTCGGCGGCGGACCCGGGCAGGTGCACCAGCTGCAGCACCGGCAGGATCAGCTCGTGCAGCGCCGACTCCGCCACGGCGCCGAGCCCGACCGAGCACAAGGTGATGCCGAGCTGGGCCGCGGTCAGGAGCGAGGCGATCTGCTCCAGCGCCTCCAGGCTGACCTGGGCGCGACGGCTGCCCGCCTCGGCCATCGGCTCGAGCTGCGAGCGCCGTGCCGCCATGACGGCGAACTCCGCGCCGACGAAGAAGGCGTTGCCCAGCAACAGGAAGAACGACAGCCACAGCGCGACGGACGGGCTCATGCTCGCTCCTCCGCCCGCTCGTCGGTATGCCGTGTGCCCGCCTCGTCGTCCGGCTCCGGCGGGTGCGGCGTGAACCTCAGCCGGTCCACGCGCCGCCCGTCCATGGCCTCCACCCGCAGGGTCCAGCCAGGGACCGTGACGGTGTCGCCGACGGCAGGGACGCGACCCAGCGCGGCCATGACGAAGCCACCGACGGTCTCGTAGGCCGGGCCCTCGGGCACGTCGGCGCCGAGGCGGTCGTGCACCTCGTCGGGCCGCCACAGGCCCGGCACGGTCCAGGAGCCGTCGGTCATCTCCCGTCCGGTGGTGCGGCTGCGGTCATGCTCGTCGCTGACCTCCCCGACGATCTCCTCGATGACGTCCTCGAGGGTCACCAGCCCCGACGTGCCGCCGTACTCGTCGACGACCACGGCGAGCTGCATGCCCGATCCGCGCAGCAGGAGAAGGAGGGGGTCGAGCCGGATCGTCTCGGGCACGAGGGTCGGGGCGATCATCAGCGCCGAGACCGGCACGTCCTCGCGCCGCTCGTGCGGCACGGCGATGGCGCGCTTGACGTGGACGAGGCCGTCGACGTCGTCCCAGTCCTCGCCGATGACGGGGAAGCGCGAGTGCCCGGTCCGCCGGGCCAGGCGCAGCACGTCGGCGGCCGAGGCGGTGCGCTCGATCGCGGTGCACCTCACCCGGGGGGTCATCACGTCGGCGGCGGTCTGCTCCCCGAAGTCCAGGGACCGGGTCACCAGGCGCGCGGTCGTCTCGTCGAGCGTGCCGGCCGCCGCGGAGCGGCGCACCAGCGAGGCGAGCTCCTGCGGGGTGCGGGCGCCGGAGAGCTCCTCCTGCGGGGTGATGCCGAAGATCTTGAGCACCAGGTTGGCCGAGCCGTTGAGCACGATGATCAGCGGGCGGGTCACCACCGAGAAGATGCGCACCGGCAACGCGACGAGCTTGGCCACCCCGAGCGGCTCGGAGATGCCGAGGAACTGCGGGACGAGCTCGCCGAACACCATCGAGAACACCGTGGCGAGGAAGAGCGCCAGCCCGGCGGACACCGGATCCACCGCGGCCGCCGGCACCCCGAGAGCGGCGACCGGGGTGGCGAGGAGCCGGCCCACCGAGGGTTCGGCGATGTAGCCCAGGACCAGGGTGGTCAGGGTGATGCCGACCTGCGAGGCCGACAGCTGGGTCGACAGCTGCCGCAGCGACGACAGCACCCTCCGCGCGGCGTGGTCCCCCTCGTCGACGGCGCGCTGCACGGTGGGCTTGTCGAGCGCGACGAAGGAGAACTCCGCGGCGACGAAGACCGCCGTGCCGAACGTCAACGCCACGCCGGCGAGGACCAGCAGCCATTCGGTCATAGTGCGTCCCATCCTAGAGAGCAGCCGGCCCCGCGGCGGGGTCCCGGCCTGCGGGATGACCCTGAGATCCCCCTGAGATCAGCCGAAATGCCGGGGTCCCGCGCCCCCACCCGTGGTGGGATGAGCGCCATGAGCGAGACCGGGGACCAGACATGACCACGACCGCAGCACCCCAGCAGGGCACCCGCATCGAGGTGCACGAGCTGACCAAGCGCTTCGGGAGCTTCACCGCCGTCGACCGGCTCAGCTTCAGCGTCGAGCCGGGCAGGATCACCGGGTTCCTCGGCCCCAACGGCGCCGGCAAGACGACGACGCTGCGCATGCTGCTCGGCCTCGTCCGCCCCACCGCGGGCACGGCCACCATCGGCGGGCAGCGCTACCACGACCTGTCCGACCCCCAACGGGTCGTCGGCTCGGCGCTGGAGGCCACCAACTTCCACCCGGGACGGACCGGGCGCGACCACCTGCGCGTCCTCGCGGACACCGCGGGCATCGAGACCCGCCGGGTGGACGAGCTGCTGGAGCTGGTCGGCATCCCGGCCGCGGCGCGCAAGCGGGCCGGCGGCTACTCCATGGGCATGCGTCAGCGCCTCGGCCTGGCCGCCGCCCTGCTCGGCGACCCGCGGGTGCTCATCCTCGACGAACCGGCCAACGGACTGGATCCCGAGGGCATCCGCTGGCTGCGCCTCTTCCTGCGCCACCTGAGCGGCCAGGGCAGGACGGTGCTCATCTCCAGCCACATGCTGCAGGAGGTGGAGCAGACGGTCGACGACGTCGTCATCATCGCCAACGGCCGCCTCGTGCGGCAGGGCGCGATGGCCGACCTGCATGGAGAGAAGCGGGCTGTCGTGCGCACCACCGACGCCGCGGCGCTGGCACGGGCGCTGCTCGACGCCGGCATCACCGCCGACCCGGCCACCGACGGCCAGCTCGACGTCCACACCGGTGACCTCGCCCGCGTCGGCGACGTCGCCCTCGCCGCCGGGCTGCCCGTGCACGAGCTGCGCGCGCACCAGACCGACCTCGAGGCGCTGTTCTTCCAGCTGACCGAGGACCCGGCCAACCGCAACCGCAACCTGGACGGCTCACCCGACCCCGTCACCCCGCCCGGCGGCACGCCCGCCCCGACCGAGAGCGCGGTGCGCTGATGAACGGCGCGATCAGGTCCGAGTTCCGCAAGATCTTCACGACGCGCCTGTGGTGGGGCATGGGCATCGGCATCGTCGTCGTGGGTGGTGGCCTCGCGGCCGTCCTCGGTGGCCTCGCCGGGCAGGGCGAGGGCCAGAACGCCCTGCCTGCCCTCGACAAGCCTGGCATGGTCACCACCGTCTACACCGCGGGCCTGAGCCTGGCCTACCTGCTCACCCTGGCCATCGGCGTCATGGTGATCGGCGCGGAGTACCGGCACAAGACGATCACCGCGACCTTCCTGTCCACCCCGCGCCGCGTCCACGTGATGCTCGCCAAGGTCGTCGCGCTGCTCGGCGTCGGCGCGTTCTACGGCGTGCTGTTCTGCCTGAGCTCGGTCGGAGTCGGCGCCTCCGTCATCAAGCTCCGCGGGTTTGACCCGTTTCCGGCCGGTGAGCACGTGTGGCGCACCCTCGCGCTGAGCCTGCTGGCGCTGGGCCTCTGGGCGCTCATCGGCCTGGGTGCCGGCATCCTCATCAGCAACCAGGTCGCGGCGCTGCTCATCTCGATCGGCATCGCCTGGATCGGTCAGTCGCTGATGTCGCTGGCCTTCCTCGCGCTGCACTGGACGACCGCCAACGAGCTGCTGCCGGCCAACGCCACCAACGCCATGGTCTCGGGTCTCTCACGGGGCTTCGGGGGCGAGTCGGTGGACCAGCTGAGCTGGTGGGGCGGGGCCCTCGTCCTGGCCGCGTATGCCGCGGTACTGGCCGGCGTCGGGTCGTTCCTGACGGTGCGCCGTGACGTGACCTAACTCGCCCCTGACGGAGGGGATGGCGACGGCGTGGCCCCCGGCCTGCGGGGATAGGCTGGGGGCCACCCGTAGTGATCGTCACCGTCGACGCGATGAAAGAGGCGATGTTCGCCGTGTCCGCCCAGCCACCGACCAACGACCCCCTGGCAGCTTTCGGACCCAACGAGTGGCTCGTGGACGAGCTGTACCAGCAGTACCTGCAGGACAAGAACTCGGTGGACAAGGCGTGGTGGGAGTTCTTCGCCGACTACCAGCCGACCGACGGCCGGCCGGCGGGCGCCAACGGCTCGGCGGCCACTTCCGCTCCCGCCACCCCCGCTCCCGCCGCGGTCCCGGCCGCCCCGGCCCCCGCCAAGGCCGCACCCGCCCCGGCCGCACCCGTCGAGGCGCCGGCCGAGCCCAAGGCCGCCGAAGCGGCCAAGCCCACCCCGCGTGACGCCCCCGCGGTCAAGCCCACCGGCCCCACCAGCGAGGACGAGACGGTGCCGCTGCGTGGCCCGGCCGCCCGCGTCGTGACCAACATGGAGAGCAGCCTCGCCGTCCCGACGGCGACCAGCGTGCGGGCCGTGCCCGCCAAGCTGCTGATCGACAACCGCGTGGTCATCAACAACCACCTGCAGCGCAGCCGCGGCGGCAAGGTCAGCTTCACCCACCTCATCGGCTACGCCGTGGTCAAGGCCCTGGCCGTCATGCCGGAGATGAACAACGGCTACACCGAGAAGGACGGCAAGCCGGCGCTGGTCCGCCCGGCGCACGTCAACCTCGGCCTCGCGATCGACATCGCCAAGCCCGACGGCACCCGCCAGCTGCTCGTGCCGAGCATCAAGGCCGCCGAGGCCATGGACTTCGCGCACTTCTGGACGGCCTACGAGGACGTCGTGCGCAAGGCCCGCAACAACAAGCTGACCGTCGACGACTTCGCGGGCACCACGATCAGCCTGACCAACCCGGGCACCATCGGGACGGTGCACTCGGTGCCGCGCCTGATGTCGGGCCAGGGCACGATCGTCGGCGTCGGTTCGCTGGACTACCCCGCCGAGTGGCAGGGCGCCAACCAGGAGACGATCAACCGCAACGCCGTCAGCAAGATCCTCACGCTGACCAGCACCTACGACCACCGGATCATCCAGGGCGCGCAGTCCGGCGACTTCCTGCGCATCGTCAACGCGTTGCTGCTCGGCGAGAACGGCTTCTACGACGAGATCTTCGAGTCGCTGCGCATCCCCTACGAGCCGGTGCGCTGGGTCCGCGACATCTCCGCCAGCCACGACGACGACGTCAACAAGACGGCCCGCGTGCAGGAGCTCATCCACGCCTACCGCGTGCGCGGCCACCTCATGGCCGACACCGACCCGCTGGAGTACCGCCAGCGCCGCCACCCCGACCTCGACGTCACCACGCACGGCCTGACCCTGTGGGACCTCGAGCGCGACTTCGCCACCGGCGGCTTCGGTGGCCAGCCGATGCTCAAGCTGCGCAAGATCCTCGGCATCCTGCGTGACTCCTACTGCCGCACCGTCGGCGTGGAGTACATGCACATCCAGGACCCCGAGCAGCGCAAGTGGATCCAGTCCAAGATCGAGGTCCCCTACGCCAAGACCTCCGCGGACGAGCAGCTGCGCATCCTGCGCCGGCTCAACGCCGCCGAGGCGTTCGAGACGTTCCTGCAGACCAAGTTCGTGGGCCAGAAGCGGTTCAGCCTCGAGGGCGGCGAGTCCGTCATCGCGCTGCTCGACCGCATCCTGTGCCGCGCCGCCGGTGACGGCCTCGACGAGGTCTGCATCGGCATGCCGCACCGTGGCCGCCTCAACGTGCTGGCCAACATCGCCGGCAAGTCCTACGGCCAGATCTTCCGCGAGTTCGAGGGCGCCCAGGACCCGAAGTCGGTCCAGGGCTCCGGCGACGTGAAGTACCACCTCGGCACCGAGGGCGAGTTCATCTCCGAGGACGGCGGCAAGACCAAGGTCTACCTGGCCGCCAACCCGTCCCACCTGGAGGCGGTCAACCCGGTCCTCGAGGGCATCGTCCGCGCCAAGCAGGACCGGCTCGACCTCGCCGGCGAGGACTTCACCGTGCTGCCGGTGCTGATGCACGGCGACGCGGCCTTCGCCGGCCAGGGCGTCGTGGCCGAGACGCTCAACCTGAGCCAGCTGCGCGGCTACCGCACCGGCGGCACAATCCACGTGGTCATCAACAACCAGGTCGGGTTCACCACGAGCCCGTCCTCCTCGCGCTCGTCGTTCTACTCCACCGACGTCGCGCGGATGATCCAGGCGCCGATCTTCCACGTCAACGGTGACGACCCCGAGGCCTGCGTGCGCGTGGCCGAGCTCGCCTTCGAGTTCCGCCAGCAGTTCAACAAGGACGTCGTCATCGACATGGTGTGCTACCGCCGCCGTGGCCACAACGAGGGCGACGACCCGTCGATGACCCAGCCGCTGATGTACAACCTCATCGAGGCCAAGCGCTCGGTCCGCAAGCTCTACACCGAGTCCCTCATCGGCCGTGGCGACATCACGGTCGAGGATGCCGAGGCGGCGCTGCGCGACTACCAGCAGCAGCTCGAGCGGGTCTTCGTGGAGACCAAGGAGGCCACCAAGGCCGCCGCGACGTCCAACCACACCGAGGTCCCCGGCACCGACACCGAGGGCCACGGCGGCCTGGAGCGCCCGTCCGCGCAGGAGGCCGACGAGGCCGCCCCGGTGCGCCGCGTCGACACGGCCATCCCGGCCGAGGAGATGCAGCACATCGGCGACGCGTTCGTGAACATGCCCGAGGGCTTCACGGTGCACCCCAAGCTGCACCAGCTCATGGAGAAGCGCGCCGAGATGGTGCGCAAGGGCGGCATCGACTGGGCCATGGGCGAGCTGCTCGCCTTCGGCTCGCTCCTCAAGGAGGGCGTCCCGGTCCGCCTCGCCGGCCAGGACTCCCGCCGCGGCACGTTCGTGCAGCGCCACGCGGTGCTCATCGACAAGGTGACCGCCGAGGAGTGGACGCCGCTGCTCTACCTCGGTGAGGGCCAGGCCCGCTTCTGGGTCTACGACTCGCTGCTTTCCGAGTACGCCGCGATGGGCTTCGAGTACGGCTACTCGGTCGAGCGTCCCGACGCGCTGGTCCTGTGGGAGGCGCAGTTCGGCGACTTCTTCAACGGCGCGCAGACGATCGTCGACGAGTTCATCTCCTCCTCCGAGCAGAAGTGGGGGCAGCGCTCCTCGGTCGTGCTGCTGCTGCCTCACGGCTACGAGGGCCAGGGCCCGGACCACTCCTCCGCCCGCATCGAGCGCTTCCTGCAGATGTGCGCCGAGGACAACATGACGGTGGCCTACCCCTCCACCCCGGCGTCCTACTTCCACCTGCTGCGCCGCCAGGCCTACACCCGCCCGCGCCGGCCGCTCATCGTCTTCACCCCGAAGTCGATGCTGCGCCTCAAGGCCGCGGCCTCCCCGGTCGAGGACTTCACGCAGGGCACGTTCCGTCCGGTGCTGCCCGACCGTGGCGCCCCGGAGCCCGGCGGCGTGACCCGCGTGCTGCTCGCCTCGGGCAAGGTCGTCTACGACCTCGAGGCCGAGCGCACCAAGCGCAGCGACCAGACGACGGCGATCGTGCGCGTCGAGCAGCTCGCCCCGCTGCCGGGCACCGAGATCGCCGAGGCGGTCAAGGCCTACCCGGGTGCCGAGCTGGTGTGGGTCCAGGACGAGCCGGCCAACCAGGGCGCGTGGCCGTTCATGGCGCTCAACCTGCCGCAGGCCCTGGCCGAGCAGGGCGAGACCCGCGGGCTGCGCGTCGTCTCCCGTCGCGCCTCCGCCTCGCCGGCGACCGGGTCCAGCAAGAAGCACGCCGTCGAGCAGGCCGAGCTGATCGCCCGCGCGTTCGACCGCTGACCGGCATACCAGCCGCCCGCTGACAGGGGCGGGGACCGCAGCTCGCGGGCCCCGCCCCTCGTCGTATGCCGGGTCGCGCCGCCGCGCGACCGGGTGCGCGCCCGCGGCTAGGGTGAGGCCCACGTGCCTCCGCGTCACCTCCGGGCGCGACGAGCAGCACCGACAGCACGGCACGTCCCGAAGCGAGGCACCATGACCCACCTGCACGCCGCCCCGAGCCCGGCCGCCGCCGAGGGCCCCGACATCGCCGACGTCGTGCGCTCAGGCGCGTTCAGCACCCGGGTCCAGCCCGTCGTCGAGTGCGAGTCGGGCCGGCTCGTGGGCTACGAGGCGGTCCAGCGGGCCGACGGCGACGCCATCCTGCGCCACCCGATTGCCCTGACCGAGGCCGTGGCGGGCCACCCGGCCGCCGGGGAGCTCGACACGACCCGGCGCCGGCATGCGATGGAGGCGGTGGCGGCGCTCGGCTTCGGCCACGCCGACTACACGCGGGTATTCCTGGACGCCTCCGCCGAGTCGTTCGAGACGCTGCCGGACGACGAGTGGCTCCGCGAACGGCTCGTGCTCCAGCTCGACAGCCTGCGCGTGCTCACCCACCCGGCGACCTCCCTGCGGGCAGCCGAGCAGGCCCGTCGGCACGGCTGGACCGTCGCGCTGCGGGCGGTGGGTGCCACCCCGGCGACCCTGGCGACCCTGCCGCTGCTCGACCCCGAGGTCGTGCGCCTCGACGAGAGCGTCCTGCACAGCCGCGACCTGCGCCACCAGGCCGACGTGCTCCACGCGGTCCGCGCGCACACCGCCGCGACCGGCAGCCTCGTCCTGGCCGAGGGCGTCACCACCCCGGCCGACGAGAACACCGTGCGGATGCTCGGCGCCCACCTGGCGGCCGGCCCGCTCTACGACCCGCACGGGGATCGTGCCGGGGCGCGGGGCCGGCTGACCGCGATGCTCGGCGGCCGGGCCGCCGCCCTGCTGGAGACCCACGACAGCCCCTACACCCTCGTCACCCGCACGCACTCCCCGCGCGTGGCGGACAAGCGCTTCCTGGTCGAGCTCAGCAAGACGCTGGAGGCGCAGGCGCTGGACGCCGACGGTGCCGCCATCGTGCTGTCCTCCTTCCAGCACGCGCGACACCTCACCCCGTCCACGATCGGCCGCTACGAGCAGCTGGCCCGCGCCGGGTCGCTGGTGGCCATGCTCGGCACCGGCGTCGACACCCCGCCCGTGGCCGGCGCGCGGCACGCCCCGCTCGACCCCGCCGACCCGCTGCAGCGGGAGTGGACGCTGGTCGTCATCACCCCCACCTGGGCGACGCTGCTGACGGCGCACGACTTCGGCGACACCGGTCGGCCGGAGGCGGACCGGCGGTTCAACTTCGTCCTCACCCACGACCGTGACCTGGCCGTGGCCGCCTCCCGCAGCCTGCTCTCGCGGGTCTGGGAGGGCCACCAGGACCCCCTGCCGCGCCGGGTCGGCCGCCGGCGGCGGATGGTCTCCTGACCATCGGCCGGCATGCCGTCGTCCCGTGCACCGGTTCGGGCGATAGCCTCCGAACGTGTACTTCACCGACCGGGGCATCGAGGAGCTGGCGCAGCGACGGGGCGAGGAGGAGGTCAGCCTGGAGTGGCTGGCCGACCAGCTGCGGACGTTCGTCGACCTGAACCCCGAGTTCGAGACCCCCATCGAGCGCTTCGCCACCTGGCTGGCGCGGCTCGACGACGACGAGGACTGAGCAGCGTGAGCTTTGTGGACCACTTCGCCGACGAGGTCGCGCACGACATCCCGACCGAGTTCGCCCCCACCACCGAGTTCCACGTGCCCGAGGGCCCGCGGGACATCGGGCTGGTGTTCATCGGCGACTCCTACGTCGCCGGCTACGGCGACCCCAAGGGCCTGGGCTGGGTCTCCCGGGTCGTGGGCCGCACCTCCCACCCGGACGTGGACCTCACGGCATACAACCTGGGCGTGCGCGGCGACGCCTCCACGGACGTCCTGGCCCGCTGGGGCGCGGAGTGCCGTCCGCGCTGGACCGAGCGGGCCGAGCGGCGGCTGGTCATCGGGGTCGGCGCCAACGACGTGCGCAACGGTATGACCACCGCCCGCCTGCGGCTGTCCCTGGCCAACATCCTCGACGACGCCGCGGCCGCAGGCATCGCGACGTTCGTGGTGGGGCCGACGCCCACCCTGGACCACGACTTCAACGACCGGCTCGAGGTCGTCGTCGAGGCCCAGGCCGACGTCTGCTCACGCCGCTTGGTCCCCTACGTCGACTGCTTCCACCCCCTGCTGGGGCACGAGCAGTGGCAGGCCGACCTGTTCGCCGGCGACGGCTGGCACCCGGGGCAGGCCGGCTACGGCCTGATCGCCTGGCTGGTGCTGCACGGCGGCTGGGGCCGCTGGCTGCTCATCGAGGACTGACCGCCTCCCCGCGCGCCGCGCCCACCGACCTCGCCGAACTGGGACGTTGCTGCCCCTTCACCCGCGGTATAGGGGCGGCAACGTCCAGTTCGGCGTTCAGGGGCACAGGGGCCCCGTCTCGGGGTCGTCGTCGACGAACCCTTGCACTCGCGATACATCGCGATATAACGTGACTGCACCAGACGCGATATAACGCGTCGACCAGACCTCAGCAAGGGAGCGGGGCATGGCAGAGCAGTGGGAGATCGACGGACCCAAGGTCCTCGACATCGGCGGCGAGGGTGAGACGGTCCTCAGGCTCAAGGTGGGCCTGGTCGGCGGCCACGTCGACATCGTCACGCACGACGACTCGAGCACGGCACGACTGGAGGTCCACGAGGTGACCGGGCGGCCGCTACAGGTCACGTGGACCGGTTCGACCCTGAGGGTCAGCCACGTCCCGGAGGACGGCGACAACCTGTTCGAGACCCTCAAGCAGCGCTTCGCCTCGCTGGGCAACCAGCGGCTCAGCGCCCGCGTGAGCCTGTCGGTGCCGTCCACGGCCGAGGTCAGTGTGAGCACCGTGAGCGCGGACGCGCTGGTCAACGGGGTGCGGGCCGAGGTCAGGGCCAACACCGTCTCGGGCGGGCTGACCCTGGACGACATCGCCGGTGACGTCAGGGCCAACACCGTCAGCGGCGAGGTGGAGTGCCACGGCCTGTCCGGCAACTTCACCGGCAAGTCGGTCAGCGGCCCGGTCACGGTCCAGGCCAGCCGGCTCGGCGCGATCAAGCTCAACACGGTCAGCGGCGACATCGCGCTGGACCTCACCAGCGGAGCCGCCCAGATCAGCTCCAACTCGGTCTCCGGCGACGTCACGGTGCGCATCCCGGCGGGCGGTGGCTTCGACGTGACGGCACACACCGCCTCGGGCCAGGTCGTCATCGACGGCAAGCGGGTCACCCTCCCGGGCTCGAAGCGACCGGGCGGCCAGCTCAGCGAGGGCGACCGGGCGCTGGCGATCAAGGCCAATGCGATCTCCGGCAACGTCGTCGTGCTGCGCGCCGCCGGGGGCGCCGCCCCGCAGGACAGGCCGCAGGACAGCCCCCGCGACACCCCCCAGGACATGCCGCAGGACATCCCCGGCGACACCGAGAGCGCCGCCGGATGAGCCCGGTCTTCGCCCACGGACAGCTGCGCCTCTACCTGCTCGCCCTGCTCGAGGAGGGGCCGCGGCACGGCTACGAGATCATCCGCGCCCTCGAGGAGCGGTTCAACGGGCTCTACTCCCCCAGCGCCGGCACGGTCTACCCGCGCCTGGCCAAGCTCGAGGAGGAGGGACTGGTCGAGCGCTCCGAGGAGGGCCGCAAGGCGACCTACCGGATCACCGACGCGGGCCGCGCGGAGGTGCAGGCACGCCAGCTCGACCTGGCCGACCTGCAGCAGGACCTGGACCACTCGGTCCGCGAGCTGGCCCAGCAGGTGCGCTCCCGCGTCCACGGCAGCGCCACCGACCTGCGGGCCGAGCTCAAGGCGGCGGCCAAGGAGGCCCGGGCCAACGCCACCCCCGCCGGCACGGCCTACGACGCGGCCTGGCCGCTGGGTGACTGGAGCAGCGGCCCCGCCGCCCGCGACATCGAGGCCGCGATCAACGCCTTCCGCCACGACGTGCGCGACGCCGTGCGCCGGGTGCAGGCCGACAGCCAGAAGCGGCAGGAGGTGCTCGACATCCTGCACGACGCCGCGGGCCGCATCCGGGAGGTGCTGCAGCGCCGCTGAGGCTCAGGTGGTGATGACGACCTTGCCGAAGAGGTCTCCGGCGACCATCTTCTCGAAGCCGGCGCGGGCGTCGGCGAGGGCGAACTCGGAGTCGACGGCCGGGGAGATCCCCCGGCTGTCGACGAGCCGGGCCAGGCGCTCCAGCTCCTGGCGGTTGCCCATCGTCGACCCGACCACCCGCAGCTGCTTGAAGTAGATCTTGGTCAGCTCCGCCTTGGCCGGTGCGTCGCCGGAGGTGGCGCCGGAGATGACGACGGTGCCACCGGGGCGCAGCGAGTTGACCGAGTGCGACCAGGTCGCCGCGCCCACGGTCTCCATCACGGCGTCGACCCGCTCGGGCAGCCGGACCCCGGGCTCGAAGACCGCGTCGGCCCCGATCTCCAGCGCGCGGGCCCGCTTGGCCTCGTCGCGGCTGGTCGCCCACACCCGGTAGCCGGTGGCCGCCCCGAGCTGGATCAGTGCGGTGGCCACTCCCCCGCCGGCGCCCTGCACCAGCACGGTCGCGCCCGGCGTCAGGCCGGCACTGGAGAACAGCATCCGGTATGCCGTGAGCCAGGCCGTGCTCAGGCACGCCGCGGTGTGCCAGTCGAGTCCGGCCGGCTTGGGCACCAGGTTGGCCGTGGGCACGAGGACCTTCTCGGCGAGGGTGCCGTCGTGCAGCTCGGACAGCAGCGTGCGGCGCGGGTCGAGGGTCTCGTCGCCGTGCCAGCCCTCGCTGGCGACCACCGCGTGGACGATGACCTCGTTGCCCTCCTCGTCCAGGCCTGCGCCGTCGCAGCCCAGCACCATCGGCAGCCGGTCGGCCGGCAGGCCGACGCCCTTGAGCGACCAGACGTCGTGGTGGTTCAGACCGGCCGCCTTGAGCGTGACGACGGACCAGCCAGGGCGCGGCTCGGGATCGGGGCGTTCCCCGATCACCAGGCCCGACAGCGGGTCGGAGGCGGACTGGCTGGCGGCGTAGGCGGCGAGCATGTCCCGACCCTAGCCAAGCCGGTCAGGCGAGGCTCGCCACGGCCGCGGCGACGGCAGGCGCGCACCGCTCGTCGAAGACGCTGGGCACGATCTCGTCCGCCGTGGGCTCCTCGACCAGGTCCGCGATGGCATGCGCGGCCGCCACCTTCATGGCCTCGGTGACCTGCGGGATGCCGGCGTCGAGCGCGCCGCGGAAGATCCCGGGGAAGGCCAGCACGTTGTTGATCTGGTTCGGGAAGTCGGAGCGTCCGGTGGCGACGACGGCGGCATACCGCGAGGCGACGCTGGGGTGCACCTCCGGGTCGGGGTTGGCCAGGGCGAAGATGACCGATCCCGGGGCCATGCGGGCGACGTCGGCCTCGGGCACCAAGCCGCCGGAGACGCCGACGAACACGTCGGCGTCCACGAGGGCGTCGGCCAGCGAGCCGGTCAGCCCGCGGGGGTTGGTCGTCGCCGCGAGGCGGTGCTTGTGCTCGGCGAGGTCCGAGCGGCGCGGGGAGATGATGCCGCGGGAGTCGCAGACCACGATGTCGCCGATGCCGGCCCGGCTCAGCAGCCGCGCGACGGCGACGCCGGCCGCGCCGGCGCCGGAGATGACCACCCGCAGCGAGGCCAGCGGGCGGCCCACCACGCGGGCGGCGTTGACCAGCCCGGCGAGCACCACGACCGCGGTGCCGTGCTGGTCGTCGTGGAAGACAGGGATGTCGAGGCGCTCCTGCAGCCGGCGCTCGATCTCGAAGCAGCGCGGCGCGGAGATGTCCTCGAGGTTGATCCCGCCGTAGGTGGGGGCGATCCGGGCGATGGCGTCGACGAGCTCGTCCACCGTGCCGGACTCCATGCAGACCGGCACGGCGTCGACGCCGGCGAAGTGCTTGAACAGCACCGCCTTGCCCTCCATGACGGGCATCGCCGCGAGCGGCCCGATGTCGCCCAGGCCGAGCACCGCCGT
>NZ_DASVZH010000228.1:0-7550 GCF_036391795.1 Oryzihumus sp. | reverse complement strand
GCAACTGAGCAGCTACGCCGTGACGCTCACCTGAGCATCGCTGCGACGAGGGCCCGGACCGCACTGCGGTCCGGGCCCTCGTGCGTTCCCCACCCGGACCCGGCGGGCGGGCGGGCGGCAACGCGGTACCCGTGGGGCGATCGGCTTGACCGGTACAGAATGGAGGGTTTACTGTATCGGTACAGAAGCCACCCCTCCGAGAACCGATTGGCACCACCGTGAGCACTGCCCCCATCGCCGCCTTTCACATCCGGGCCGCCGCCGAGCGCGAGGTCCTCAGCGCCCGCCCCGGCGCCCCCGTCGTCGTCGAGCAGCCGGCGCCGGCACGCCGTCCCCGCCTCGAGCGGTCCCGCACCGGCCTGGCCTCGGTCCTGCACCGCACCGCGGACCGCGTCGCGCCGGCCTGCGGCGCCCCCTGCTGACGTCCGGCACCGCTGCGTCACGCCCGTGAGAAGGTGAGGCGTGGCCAAGGTGACCCTGCAGACGATCGCCGACCAGGTCGGTGTGAGCCGGATGACGGTCTCCAACGCCTTCTCCCGGCCGGACCAGCTCTCCGCCTCGCTGCGGGAGCGCATCCTCGAAGCCGCGCAGGAGCTCGGCTACGTCGGGCCCGACCCCAGCGCGCGGGCGCTGGCCCGGGGGAGCACGGGTGCGGTGGGCGTGCTGCTCACCGATGCACTGCACTACGCCTTCGCCGACGAGGTCGCGATGGCCTTCCTCGGGGCGATCGCCTCCGAGCTGGCCCCGACCGGCCTCGCCCTCACCCTGCTCACCTCGTCGGAGACCAGCGGCCGGGTCCCCGCCCGTGACGTGGCGATGGACGGCGCGCTGGTCTACTCCTGTGACCCCACCACGCCTGCCGTGGCGTGGCTGCGCAAGCGCGGCCTGCCCCTGGTCTTCGTCGACCAGGTGCAGGCCCCCGGCGTGCCCAGCGTCAACGTCGACGACCGGGGCGGCGCCCGGGCCGCCGCCCAGCACCTGGTCGACCTCGGCCACCGCCGCATCGGCATCGTCAGCGCGGCGGTGGGCGGCTCGTTCGGCCTCGACCCCGACCCCCTCGCCTCGCCGCTGGCCCACCCGGTGCGCCAGCGGCTGCTGGGGTGGCTCGAGGCGCTCCGCGCCGCGGGCATCGAGCCGCCGGTGGTCAAGGTCCCCGACTCCGGTCACGACGACTACCTCGCGGGCGCGCGGCTGCTGCTGGCGCTGCCCGAGCGGCCGACCGCGATCCTGTGCTTCTCCGACGTCGTGGCCGCAGCCGTCGTGCACGCCGCCGAGGACGCCGGGCTGCGCGTGCCCGAGGACCTGTCCGTGGTCGGCTTCGACGACAGTCCGATGGCGGCCCGGATGCGGCCTGCGCTGACCACCGTCCGCCAGGACTTCGCCGCCAAGGGCAAGGTCGCGGCAGCCGAGCTGACCGGCGCGCTCGCCGCGCCCCGCTCGGACGTCCGGCGCCGGGCCCGGCACCACGTCCTGCCCACCGAGCTCGTGGTGCGGGCCAGCACCGCACCACCCCACCCCGACCAGGAAGGGTCCTGACATGCCACGCACCATCGCGACGAACACGAGGGTCGACCTCGACGGCCTGTTGGAGTTCGTCCGGCCGCGGCACCAGATGGTGCTGGTCACCCGCCGCCACGACGGCGAGCCGCAGCTCTCGCCGGTCACCGGCGGGGTGGACGCGCAGGGCCGCATCGTCATCTCCACCTACCCCGAGCGGGCCAAGACCGCGAACGCGCGGCGGGACCAGCGGGCCAGCGTGATGGTGCTGTCGGACGACTTCGGTGGCCCCTGGGTCCAGGTCGACGGCCAGGTCGAGGTGCTCGACATGCCCGAGTCGCTGGAGCCGCTCGTGGACTACTACCGCGCCATCTCCGGTGAGCACCCGGACTGGGACGACTACCGCGCCGCGATGCACCGCCAGGGCAAGAGCCTGCTGCGCATCACGCCGCACCGCTGGGGCCCGGTGGCCACGGGCGGCTTCCCCGCCCGGCTGGCCGACGACTGAGGCGTGCCCCGGCGGTAGGGTCGGCGCCATGCTGCGCGTGGGCCTCTCCGGCGGGATCGGGTCGGGCAAGTCGACGGTCGCCGACCGGCTGCGGGAGCTCGGCGCCGTCGTCGTCGACAGCGACCTGCTGGCACGCGAGGTCGTCGCGCCGGGCTCGGATGGCCTGGCCGCGGTGGTCGAGCGGTTCGGGCCGGGGGTGCTGGCGGCGGACGGCTCGCTGGACCGGGCCGCGCTGGGGGCCATCGTGTTCGCCGACGCCGACGGCAGGCGCGACCTCGAGCGGATCACCCACCCGCGTATCGCCGCTCGCGCCGGAGAGCTCGTCGCGGCGGCGCCACCGGCGGCGGTGGTCGTCCACGACGTTCCCCTCCTGGTCGAGAAGCACATGGGCGCCGGCTACCACCTCGTGCTCATCGTGGACACCGACGAGTCGACCCGTATCGCGCGCCTCACCACGCTGCGCGGCCTCACCGAGGCGGACGCCAAGGCGCGCATCGCCGCGCAGGCGACCGACGAGCAGCGCCGCGCCGCCGCCGACGTGCTGCTGCCCAACAACGGCAGCGTCGAGCAGGTCCGTGCGGCGGTCGACGCGCTCTGGCGGGACCGGCTGGTCCCCTTCAACGACAACCTCGTCCACGGCCGGCGCAGCCGTGGGCCCGAGGTCCCGACCCTGGTGGGCCCCGACGCGTCGTGGCCGGTCGAGGCCGGGCGTCTGGCCGAGCGGATCGCGCTGGTGCTGGGGGAGCGGGCGGTGTCCGTCGACCACATCGGCTCGACCAGCGTGCCCGGCCTGGTGGCCAAGGACGTCATCGACCTGCAGGTGTCCGTCCGCCGACTCGAGGACGCCGACGACCCGGAGTTCGTGGGCGCCTTGGGGCGCATGGGGTTCCCTCGGGTCGAGGGCATCACCCACGACGAACCCAAGCCTGACCAGCCCGACCTGGCCTTGTGGCGCAAGCGGTTCCACGGCAGCGCCGACCCGGGGCGGGTGGCCCACGTGCACGTGCGAGAGGTCGGGTCGCCCGGTTGGCGCTACGCCCTGCTCTTCCGCGACTGGCTCCGTGCCGACGCCGCCGCCCGCGAGGACTACGCGCGTCTCAAGCGCGAGCTCGCCGGATCGGCTGCCACCACAACGGACTACGCCGAGAGCAAGGAGCCGTGGTTCACGCAGGTGCGGCCCCGCGCCGAGGCGTGGGCGCGGCATACCGCCTGGGACGGGTGATGGACCGCCGCTGGCCGCGCAGCGTCTACGGCGTCGGTGACGAGCCCGACCCGCGGTTCTCGATGTCCAACGAGCGCACCGCACTGGCGTGGATGCGCACCGCCATGGCCCTGCTCGCCGGCGGGGTCGCGCTCCTCTCGGTCTCCAGCCTGGCCACGCTGCCCAAGTGGTCGGCGCTGGTGGCGGCAGCAGCCTGCGTCGGCGGCGGGGCGCTGGCCTGGCGTGCGGTGGTGGCCTGGGCCCGGATCGAGCGCGCGCTGCGCACGCACGAGGCGCTGCCACCGCCGCGGGCCCTGGTGTCCCTCGCCGGTGGGGTCATCGTGCTGGCCGGGCTGACCCTGGTGCTCAGCCTGGTGCAGCTGTTCCGGTCATGAGCCCGATCCCGGACCGCGCGGCGCTGCAGCCGGAGCGGACCTCGCTGTCCTGGCAGCGCACGGCGATCACCGCGACCGTCATCATGGTGCCGCTGGTCATCACCGACCTGCGGCTGAAGGTGTGGCCCCTGGCGGCGCTGGGGTCGGTGGCCACCCTCTCGGCGGGCGTCCTGGTCTACCGGCTGCGCCGCCGGTTCGACCAGCTCGGTGACGACGAGGCGCAGTACCGGCCGTTCTGGCACATGGTGCGGGTGGCCCTCGCCTGCAGCTTCGTCGCCGCGGGAGGCCTGCTCACGGCGGTGGTGCAGCTCCTGCGCTGAGCTCGTCGACCAGGCGCCCGAGCGCCGGCAACGCGGCCAGGATCGCCCGGCGGTCGGTGGGGGAGAGGCGGTCCAGGGCGTGGGCGAACCGCAGCTCGTGGGCCTGCTGCCACTGCTGCAGGTGCCGGCGGCCGTCGTCGGTCAGGGCGAGCACCACGGCGCGGCGGTCGCGCTCGTCGGTGACCCGGTCGACCAGGCCGGCGGAGACCAGCTGCTGGACGAGCTGGCTGACGGTGTTCTTCGCGAGGCGGTGCCGCTCGGCGATGTCGTTGACGCGCAGGCCGGGCTCGTCCTCCAGGCGTTGGAGGATCTCGACCTGGGCCATCGGCAGCTTCTCCCAGGGGTAGTCGCTGCGGATGCTCGCGCGAAGGGTGCGCCGCAGCCGGGCGATGACGTCGGCCAGGCGCCAGGCGTCGCTGTGGGCGGCTGGCGCGGGCGCGGTCCGGTCCATGGCGCGATCCTAGCCACGGGTGGTTCTGCCCTAGAATAGATCGCAGACAGAACCAATTCCCCCGACTGTTCGAGGAGCGTGTCCGGCCGTGACCGTCCAGCCATGGCGCCGCGTCCTGGTCGAACCCGCGCGCCCGGACCGAGTGCGCACCTCCGCGCGGGCGCAGTGGTGGGCCGTGGGCACAGTCTGCGTGGGCGCCTTCATGGGCCAGCTGGACGCCAGCATCGTCACCGTCGCGCTGCCGAGCATGCAGCGCGAGCTCGGTGCGGGCGTCGGGGAGCTGGAGTGGGTCTCGCTGTCCTACCTGGTCGTGCTCATCGGCCTCGTCGCCGCGGCCGGGCGGCTGTCAGACGTGCTGGGCCGCAAGCTGCTCTACACCTACGGCTTCGTCGTGTTCACCCTCGCCTCGGTGGGCTGTGGCCTGGCCGCCTCGCTCGGGGTGCTCATCGCCATGCGGGTCGTGCAGGCGGTCGGGGCGGCCATGCTCCAGGCGAACAGCGTCGCCCTCATCCGCACCAGCGTCAGCGCACGCTCGCTGCACCGCGCCATCGGCCTGCAGGGCGCGGCCCAGGCGCTCGGCCTGGCGCTGGGGCCGGCGGTCGGCGGCCTCCTGGTCGACGTGGCCGGCTGGCGCTGGGTCTTCCTCGTCAACCTGCCGGCCGGCGTGCTGGGCGTGGTCGCCGCGGTGCTGCTGCTGCCGCGCACCCGGGCCCGGGCGGCCCGGCGCCGGTTCGACCTCGCCGGCCTGGCCCTGCTCCTGCCGACCACGACGGCCCTGCTGCTGGCCTGCTCGGCACTCGCCCGCGGGGCATCGGCGGGAGAAGTCGCGGTGCTGGGCGGCCTGGGGCTCGCCGGCCTGGCGGCGTTCGTGGCCGTCGAGCGCAAGCAGGACGCGCCCCTGGTCCACCTCGAGCTCTTCGCCGAGCGCGCCTTCCGCTCCGGCCTGGCCGCCGCCGCGCTCGGTTACCTCGTGCTGTTCGGGGTGCTCTTCGTGACCCCGCTGTTCCTCGAGGCGACCTGGCGGATGAGCGCCGGCCGGGCCGGGCTGCTGCTCATGGTCCTGCCGGCAGCCCTGGCGCTCGCCGCCCCGGTGTCGGCCCGCCTGACGCGGCGCGCCGGTGCCGCCGCGGTGACGTCCGGCGGACTGGCGCTGTCCGCGGCAGCCCTGCTCGCGCTCGTCCCCGCCGCGCACCACCGGTATGCCGTGGCCGGCCTGCTCACGCTGGTCGGCCTGGGCATGGGGGTGTTCACCCCGGCCAACAACGCATCCGTGGCCGCGGCCGGGCACCCGGAGCAGGCCGGGCTGGTCAGCGGGCTGCTCAACATGACCCGGGGCCTGGGCACCGCCCTCGGGGTGGCGGTGGCGGCCGCGGCATGGGCACTGGCCGCCGGGCACGGGTCGGCGGTGACCGCCACGGCCTCCGCCCACGGCTTCCGGGTGACCATGCTGGTGCTCGGCGTCCTCGCGGCGGTGGGTGCCGCCGTGGCCCTGGGGCGTGGCCCCGGCCGGCGGGCGACCCGCACGGGATGAGGCACCCCGCTGACGACAGGTGGCTACAGGTGTGCCGCCCGGACGGCCAGGCTGAGGGTCAGGGTCAGGGCCAGGGTCGGGGTCAGGAGGCGTCGGCGCCGGCCGGGTCCTGGCCCAGCGCGGGGTAGGCGGTGGCCACGCTCGGGTGGCGTGCGCCGGCCCGCGGGGTGGCGAACGCGGTGAGCAGGTTGAGCGTGATCCGGTCGAGAGCGGCGACGGTGGCGGCCGGGACCGGCCCGTTCGGGCAGGTCGCGTCGAGGTCGCAGCTCCAGTAGGTCGTGCCGGCCGCGAACACCCCGGCCCCGCTGGCGGCGGAGTGGTAGCCCGCGGTGGCCAGGGACGGCCGGGACCGGCCCTGGACCGGGACGACGGTCTGGAGCAGCACCTGGGTGTTGGCCGGGGTGCTGCCCCCGGGCGGCTCCACGGCGTCGACCTCGTAGCCGACGACGCCTGTGAGCACAGACCCGGGACGCAGGGAGGTCCCGCCGAAGAGCCACTCCGGGGCCGTGCGCACCGTGTAGCTGCCGTGGACCCCCACGGCAGACATGCCGAGACCCACCAACGCCGCGGGGTCACGGTGCAGCAGGCGGGAGCGCCACTGGACCGTCGTGGTCTGCGGCGTCCGGGCCGCGAGGCCGTCCAGGGTCGCGAGGCGGTAGACGGTCATCCCCGTCGCCCGCCCCGTCGGGTCGCGCTCCACCCGGGCCTGCCAGTAGATCTCGTTCGCGCCGAGGGAGGCGAGATTGGTCCCGCCGTCCCGGGCGGCGACGAGTGCGTCGTACGCCCGCAGCGTCCAGTACTCGGTGTGCCCGCCGAGCAGCACCGCGGACCGGCCCCGCACCTGGTCCGGCGTGGCGTCCAGCGAGGTGACCGTCGTGAGGTCCGTGGCCAGGTGGTGCCTCGAGAGGAACCGGACCAGCGGCACGTCCATGGCGAGCACCTGGGTGAGCCCGTCCCCGGTGAGGGGACGGTCGGCCGAGGCGACGTAGGACCGGTTCGCCGACTTCTGCTGGTGGGTCTGGCCGGGGCCGGCGTAGAGGCTGCTGCCGCCGTACTCGTCGTAGGCCAGCCAGGTCAGGTCACCGGCGACCATGAGGTACGGCGAGCGGGCCCCGGAGGTCTGCACGACCAGCGGGAGGTATGACGGGGAGCCCGGCTGGGCGACCGGCACGACCTCGACGAGGTAGAGCCCGGGCGGCCACTGGGCGGTGACGTCGAGCCTGGTGGTGACCGGCCAGTGCTCCGCGACCACCTTGTCCGGGCCGGTCGGCGCGGCGTCGGGCTCGTGGTGCACCGTGACGGGTCCTGACTCCCACACCAGCCGGGACCCGTGACCCCCGTAGTCCCCGATGCGCAGGGCGCGCAGCCGCACCTGTCCGACCGGGGCGCGGCCGGACAGGTGCACGCCGAGTCGCTGCCCGCACACGGCGCTGGTGGCATCGAGGTAGCCGACGACCGGGCCGGTCCGCGACCGGACCTGGCGGGGGAGCAGGTCGTCGACGCCGGGGCGGCGCTCCTCCGCGGCGCTCCACCCCGCAGGAGCGTTGACGCAGGTCGGCGAGGGGGCGGGCAGGGCCTGCGAGATCGGCAGCGCCTCCCGGGCCACCGCGGCGGCGCTCGCGGCCGGTGGCCCCGGGCGCGTGGTCA
>NZ_DASVZH010000227.1:0-15995 GCF_036391795.1 Oryzihumus sp. | reverse complement strand
GGGATGCCGGCTGCCGCCGCGCGCTCCGGCGCCGAGCCCCGCGTGCGCTTCCCGGCCAACGCCGCCGCCGACGGCGCCGGCGCGAACGCCCGCGTCAGCCTCGTCCCCGACGCGGTCTGGTCGCGCATGGTCGGCTACTCGTGGACACCCGGCTGCCCGGTGGGCCGCGCAGACCTGCGCTACGTGACCGTGAACTTCTGGGGCTTCGACGGCAAGCGCTCGCGCGGCGCGGTCGTCGTCCACGCCTCGATCGCCACCCGCACCGCGGCGGCGTTCACGCGGCTCTACGACCAGCGGTTCCGGATCCGGCAGATGAGGGTCATGGACCGGGCGTGGGGCCACAACCCCAAGGGTCCGGGCGCGAACGACTACGCCGCGATGGACGCCGACAACACCTCGGCGTTCAACTGCCGCTACGTCGGGGGCCAGGAGGAGCGCAAGCAGTACTCCAACCACGCCTACGGGCGCGCAGTCGACGTCAACGACTGGGAGAACCCCTACCGGGACGATCAGGGACGAGTCTGGCCCGACCAGTGGTTCGTCACCCACCGCTCCCCCGCGGCAGGCGTGTTTGCGAGCTCCGGCAGCGCCGCGGTCCGCGCCTTCACCGGGCTGGGCTTCCGTTGGGGCGGCCTGTGGAGCGCGCCCGACTACCAGCACTTCGAGGTGAGCCGATGACCACCCGACCGCTCCTGGCCGCGGGCCTCGTGGCCGCCACGGCCCTGCTCGGCACGGCCTGCACCCCCGGCGTGACGATCCGGCCGGCCGCCATGACCGCCACCCCCGACACCCCCTCGGTGAGCCCCACCTCGAGCACGACCACCGCGACGCCGACGCCGAGCGCCACGACGAGCACCACCCGCCCGCCGGCCCCCGCGACCCGGCCGCGGCGCTCCTCCCCCAGCTCACCCAGCCGTGAGGCCCTCCGGACGCCGACCGCCGTGGTGTGCCAGGGCATCCCGTCCTCGGTGACCGCCTCACAGGTGGTGCTGGTCGACGCCTACGGCGCCAGTGCAACCGTGCGGGCCTGCGCCCGCAGCCACGGCAGCTATGTCAGCCAGCTCGGGCCGTACTACGGACACGTCGGCCAGCGGGGCGTGAGCTGGTCCAAGCGCGAGGGCGACATGACCACCCCGGCCGGCACGTTCCCGCTGCGCGGCGGGTTCGGGCCCTACGGCAACCCCGGCCTGGACGGCCCGTGGTTCACCACCGGCTCCAGCGACGTCTGGGTCGACGACCCGGGCTCGAGCCTCTACAACACGCACCAGCACACGCCCGCGAGCGGCCGGTGGGACAGCGCGGAGCCGCTGCTGAAGTCCCCGGCGTACGACTACGCGCAGGTGGTCGGCTACAACGAGGCCCGCACCCCGGGCCGGGGGTCGGCGATCTTCTTCCACGTCGACCTCGGCCACGGCACGGCCGGGTGCGTGTCGATCCCGTCCTCGGCGCTGCGCACGGTGATGCGCTGGGAGCGGCCCGGCGCGCTGATGACGATCACGCCCTGAGCGGGCGCGGCCGGCCGGAGGTCAGCTGGGGGTGACGTTGTCCCGGACCCAGGCGACGATCTCGGTCGTCGTGGCACCGGGCGTGAACACCTTGGCCACTCCGAGCTTCTCGAGCTCGGGGATGTCGCCCTCGGGGATGATCCCCCCGCCGAACACGACGATGTCCTCGGCGTCGCGGGCCTTGAGCAGCTCGGCCACCTTGGCGAACAGCGTCATGTGCGCACCGGAGAGCACCGACAGGCCCACGGCGTCGGCGTCCTCCTGGATGGCCGCCTCGACGATCTGCTCCGGCGTCTGGTGCAGGCCGGTGTAGACGACCTCCATGCCGGCGTCACGCAGGGCACGCGCAACGACCTTCGCCCCACGGTCGTGTCCGTCGAGGCCGGGCTTGGCCACGACAACGCGCAGCGGGCTCTGGGTCATGGGCGGCAGACTAGCCAAACTCCTCCTCCGTGGGCAGACCCGGGGCCGCCACGGCCCGGGCGAGATCGGTCACAGCCGGCCGGTATGCCGTCCGGTCGCCCTCGCGGGGCAACCGGACGGCATACGGCGCAGGGGTTTTCGCCATCGGCAGGGCGTTTTGCCCTCGCGCCACCGCCACCTCGGCGTTACCGTCATGTCACCCCCGTCACACCGACGTGACAGCCGCCCCCGGGCGTGAGGAGTCGATAGGCATGACCCTGACCGGCGTTCCCAGCCCCCCTGCCCCGGCGCCGAGGTCGGGCTCGGAGGGAGACGCGCCGGCTGGTCCACGGGCCGCCCTGCTGCGGGCAGCAGGGCGGGCGACCGGGGTGGCCGTGACGGCCACGGGGGTGGTCGGTGGTGCGGCTCGCGCCCTGTGCACTCCCACCGGGCTGATGGGCGCAGCCGTCGAGGCGACCTGGCTGGCCACGCACGTGGCGCTCTACCCCTGGGGGCTGGTCGCCGACCGTCGCCAGGACCAGGCCCACGGCTACAGCGTCAGCGAGCTGCCGCCGGTGCAGCGCGGCCTGGTCATCGGTGACGTCGAGGCGGCCGGCACGCCGATCCTGCTGGTGCACGGGATGGCCGACAACCGCTCGATCTTCTCGGTGTTGCGCCTCGGGCTGCGGCGCCGCGGTTTCGGGCGGGTGCTGTCGATGAACTACTCCCCCCTCACCACTGACGTGCGCGCGGCCGCGGCCCGGCTGGCCGAGGAGGTCGAGGTGCTCGTGGCCGAGACCGGCTACGAACGCATCCACGTCGTCGGGCACAGCCTCGGCGGGCTCATCGCCCGCTACTACGTGACCCGACTCGGCGGAGACCAGCGCGTCCACACCCTCGTGACGCTCGGCACCCCGCACCAGGGCACCTACACGGCGTTCGCCTGGCCCTCGCGGCTGACCCGCCAGCTGCGCCCGGGCAGCACGTTGATGCGCGAGCTGGCCGAGCCGGTGACGCACTGCCGCACCCGGTTCGTCGTCTACTGGTCGGACCTGGACCAGATGATCTTCCCCCAGCGGCACGCCAGCCTGCCCCACGAGGACCTGTCCGCCCGCAACGTGCGCCTGCACGGGGTCGGGCACATGAGCCTGCCCATCCTCGGCAGCGTGGTCCACGGCATCTCCACGGCGCTGGCGCACCTGGACCCCGACGGCTCGACCGTCACGGCCGGTGTGACGCCGCTGGCCTCCTCGGGCCGGACCCCGGTCGCCGCAGAGCCGCGCGGCCCCCAGCCCGACCCCGCCGGGGACCTCACGCACGGACGCTGAGGAGCCAGGACCGAGGGGCCCTGGTTTTCCACAGCGGCCTTTGCCTGTCACGAAACGGTCACGCTAGTCTCGCGGTTCCCGTGCCACCTGCCGTGAGGTTCCTGCCTGTGCCCGACCAGTACGCGGCGCGCCACCGCGCCCCCGGCCGTCACCGAGCGCCCAAGCAGCACACCCCTCGACTGACCGCGGGCGTCGCCCTGCCGACGGCCGCCGCGGCCGCCCTGACCTTCACCGCCACCGGCGCCGCCGTGGCCACGAACGCCAAGCCGCGGGCGGTCAGCTTCGACCAGAACGCCGCCCTGGTGCACCAGGCGCACGGCCAGGCTGAGGCGCAGTCGACGTACCGGCAGGAGGTGGTGGAGCGGCACCAGACGGCGCTGGCGGACACGGGTCCGGCGGCAGCTCGCCGGGAGGCCGCCGACCGGGCGGCCCGCGCCCAGGCGCGACAGGCCCTCGCCGTGAAGCGCGCAGCCGCCGAGCTGGCCCGGGCACACCGCTGGGTCATGCCGATCAGCGGCGCCTCCATGTCATCGAACTTCGGCTGGCGCTGGGGCCGGATGCACGAGGGCGACGACTTCGCCGCCCCCGTGGGCACCGACCTCGTGGCCATGTCCACCGGCGAGGTCGTCTTCGCCGGTGTCGAGTCCGGCTTCGGCACCATCGTCAAGGTGCGCTACTGGGACGGCACGGAGTCGTGGTACGGCCACATGAGCGCGGTCGGCGTCAGCGTGGGCGACCACGTCTCCCCCGGCGACGTCGTCGGCCAGTCCGGCAACACCGGCCACTCGACCGGCCCGCACCTGCACCTGGAGATCCACCCCGACGGGGGCGACGCGGTCGACCCGCTGCCCTGGCTGCGGGCGCACGGCCTCCTCCCCTGAGCCCTCGGCCCGACCACCCCTCTCTCCGGTGGGGGTGTGCCAGGTCAGAGCTTCTCGACCGGGGCGTAGCGCAGCAGCAGCCGCTTGACCCCGGCGTCGCCGCCGAAGTCGACGTGCGCCATCGCCTTGTCGCCCTCGCCCTCCACCCGCACCACGGTGCCGAGGCCGAAGGAGTCGTGGGTGACCCGGTCGCCGTCCTTGAGCGAGATGACCGGCTTGTTGCCCGGTGAGCGCACCCCCGGCCGCCCGGCGAGGGTGGCCACCGCCGGGGTCGAGGAGGGGCGCATGCCGGTGGACTCGCTGCGCTGCCAGTCGATCAGCTCGGCCGGGATCTCGTCGAGGAAGCGCGAGGCCGGGTTGTACTGCGGCTGACCCCAGGCGGAGCGGACCACCGCGCGGGACAGGTGCAGCCGTTCGCGGGCCCGGGTGATGCCGACGTAGGCCAGCCGGCGCTCCTCCTCGAGCTCCTTGTTGTCCCCGAGCGCCCGCATGTGCGGGAACGTGCCGTCTTCCATGCCGGTGAGGAAGACGACGGGGAACTCCAGGCCCTTGGCGGTGTGCAGCGTCATCAGCGTCACCACGCCCTGGTCCTCGGCCTCCTCGGAGTCGGGGATCTCGTCGGCGTCGGCCACCAGCGAGACCTGCTCGAGGAAGTCCTCCAGCGAGCCCTCCGGGTTGGCCTCGTCGAACTCGCGCGCGACGGCAACGAGCTCGGCGAGGTTCTCCACACGCGTCTCGTCCTGCGGGTCGTGGCTGGCGCGCAGCTCGGCGAGGTAGCCGGTCTGCTCCACCACGGCCTCGATCAGGGCCGCCACGCCGGCGCCGCCCTCGTGGACGGTCTGCAGGGCCTCGAGCAGCCCGGTGAACGCCTTGATCGCGGTGACCGAGCGGGTCGCGATGCCGGGGGCGTCCTCCGGGCGGCCCAGGGCCGCGACGAACGGGACCCGCTCGCGCTCGGCGAGCATCGCGATACAGGCCTCGGCCCGGTCGCCGATGCCCCGCTTGGGGACGTTGAGGATCCGGCGCAGGTTGACCGTGTCGGTGGGGTTGGAGATGACCCGCAGGTAGGCCAGCGCGTCCTTGACCTCACGCCGCTCGTAGAAGCGGGTGCCGCCGACGACCTTGTAGGGCAGGCCGACCCGGACGAACACCTCCTCCACGGCGCGGGACTGGGCGTTGGTGCGGTAGAAGACCGCGACGTCCTTGGGCTTGACCCCGTGCTCGTCGGCCAGCGCGTCGATCTGGCGGGCGACGAACGCGGCCTCGTCGTGCTCGGAGTCGGCGACGTAGCCGACGATGGGCGTGCCGTCGCCGGAGTCGGTCCACAGGTTCTTGGGACGCCGGTCGGGGTTCTTGGCGATGACGGCGTTGGCGGCCCGCAGGATGTTCTGCGTGGAACGGTAGTTCTGCTCCAGCAGGATGGTGCGGGCGTCGGGGTAGTCCTGCTCGAACTCGACGATGTTGCGGATGGTCGCGCCACGGAAGGCGTAGATCGACTGGTCGGCGTCACCCACGACGACCAGCTCGGCCGGCGGGACCTCGCCGCCGGGTGCGCCGACGAGCTCCTTGACCAGCTGGTACTGCGCGTGGTTGGTGTCCTGGTACTCGTCGACCATGACGTGGCGGAACCGGCGGTGGTAGTACTCGGCGACGTCCGGGAACGCCTGCAGCATGGTGACCGTGGTCATGATGAGGTCGTCGAAGTCGAGGGCGTTGGCCTGGCGCAGCCGCCGCTGGTAGGCGGTGTAGGCCTCGGCCAGCATCCGCTCCTGGTGGTTGCCCTCGACCACCTGCGAGGCGAAGGTCTCCTCGTCGACCAGCTCGTTCTTGAGGTTGGAGACCTGCGCGGAGAACGAACGCGGCGGGTAGCGCTTGGGGTCGAGGTCGAGGTCGCGCAGCACCATCGACATCAGCCGCTGGCTGTCGGCGGCGTCGTAGATGGAGAAGGTCGACTTCATCCCGATCTTCGTGGCCTCGCGGCGCAGGATCCGCACGCAGGCGCTGTGGAACGTCGAGACCCACATCGCCTGTGCCCGGCCGCCGACGAGGGCGGCGACCCGCTCGCGCATCTCAGCGGCAGCCTTGTTGGTGAAGGTGATCGCGAGCACCTCACCGGGCTTGACGTGGCGCGCCGCCAGCAGGTGGGCGATGCGGTGGGTCAGCACCCGCGTCTTGCCCGAGCCGGCGCCGGCGACGATGAGCAGCGGGGAGCCCTCGTGCACGACCGCCTCGCGCTGCTGCGGGTTGAGCCCCTCGAGCAGGGCGGCCGAGTCGCGGGTGACCCCGGTATGCCGCGGCGCACCCTCGCCGGGCGCCTCACCGGCGGCTTCGGCCCAGGTGGGCACGCCCCGGTGGTCCACCTCGCCAGAGGCTTGCTTCGGGCTGAGTCCGGGCAGGGGCAGGTCGTCGAAGAGGGTGCTCATCTCGAGGTCCAGCCTACGGGGTCCGGCCGACAGCGACCGGCTCGAGCCGCGGCCCGGCGCAGCCTCCCCGGACGCGAGGACTATGACAGCTCAGGCGGTCCCGTCTGCCGGGGCGGGACGGGCAGCACCGGCTCCTGGGTCTTGAGCAGGTCCGCCGCGAGCCGGTCGGTGTCGACGTCGATCGCCGCCGTGACGACCCGGCCGGCCGTCGCCACGCCGGCCTCCACCCGTCCGGTCAGGCGCGTCTCGCAGACCACCACCACCCCGGCCCGGCCCGCGTCGAGGGCCTCGCCGAGCCGGCTGAGCGCCTCGCGGTCGAGCCCCCCAGCGGCGTGACCCGCGACCGCGACGACCTCTGCGCTGCCGACCGCCCCGGCGGCGCGCACGGCGATGACGCCCAGGGGCGGGAACAGCAGCGCGGCCACGCCGGGGGCCAGGCCCCAGCCGACGCCGACCGCCGCGCCGTGGCGGGTGGGATGCTCGTGCTTGCGGACGATGCGGACCTGACCGTGCTGGTCCCGGGCCACCACCGCGGCGTCGAACCCGTGGGCCGCCCCGGGCACGCGGTAGAGCGCCTTGAGCGCCTCGTAGTCCACGATCGCGGCGTCGACGCTGTCGTAGCTCGCGGCGACCACGGACAACGGATGCTGCTCCGGCATGCCCGGCGGCCTCCTCCCCGGGACCGGCCGCGACGGGCGCGTCCCCGTGCCGGCCATGCTCATGCGGTGGCCGACCGGCCCGCCTCATCCGGGACGGGTGACGTGGACGTGGTCCCGGCCGCGGGGCGACGCCGGGTGCGCCGCGACCGCACGGCATACCCTCGGCGGGTGACCACACGGCATACCGCGACGATCCGGCCGGCCACCCCCGAGGACGTGCCCGCCATCCTTCGGCTGGTGCAGGAGCTGGCGGTCTACGAGAAGGAGCCCGACGCGGTCGAGGCGACCCCGGAGGGCTTCCTCGCGTGCCTGTTCCCCGCCGAGGGAGCGCCGACCGCCTGGGCCCACGTGGCCGAGGTCGACGGCGCGGTGGTGGGGATGGCGGTGTGGTACCTGACCTTCTCCACCTGGCTGGGCCGTCCCGGCATCTGGCTGGAGGACCTCTACGTCACCCCGGAGCAGCGCGGGTCCGGCCTGGGCAAGGAGCTGCTCGCGACGCTGGCGCGGATCTGCCTCGAGCGGGGCTACGGCCGGCTGGAGTGGTGGGTGCTGCGCTGGAACACTCCCTCGATCGGGTTCTACGAGGGGCTGGGCGCCCAGGCGCAGGACGAGTGGTCGGTCTACCGCCTGGACGGGGCCGCGCTCGCCGGCCTCGGCCGCGCATAAGGTGGCGGCATGAGCCAGGACCTGTTCACCGCACCGGGCCCGCGGGACGACTCCGAGATCGAGCGGGCCCTGGTCGTGGTCGCCCACCCCGATGACGCGGACTTCGGCTCCGCGGGCACCATCGCCACCTGGACCGAGGCCGGCATCGCCGTCACGGTGCTGCTGTGCACCCGGGGCGAGCAGGGCGGCTTCGACGAGACCCCGCGCGAGCAGATGCCGGCGATCCGGGAGGCCGAGCAGCGGGCCGCCAGCGCCGCGCTCGGCGTCACCGACGTGCGCTTCCTCGACGGCTACCGCGACGGCTGGCTCGAGCCGAGCTGGGAACTGCAGCGTGACATCGTCCGGGTGATCCGCGACGTGCGCCCGCAGCGCCTGCTGATCCAGTCCCCGGAACGGTGGTACGACCGGCTCCAGGCCTCCCACCCTGATCACATGGCCGCGGGTGAGGCGGCGATCCGGGCGGCCTACCCCGCGGCGGAGAACGCGTTCGCCTGGCCCGAGCTCCTCGAGGAGGGCCTGCCGAAGTGGCACGTCGGGGAGATCTGGATCATGGCGCACCCGCGGATGACCCACGCGGTGGACATCACCGCCACCTACGACCGCAAGCTCAAGGCGCTGCAGGCCCACGCCTCGCAGACCTCCCACATGGACGAGCTCGACGCCATGCTGCGCACCTGGGGCGGGGCGGTGGCGAGCGGCTTCGGGCTGCCCGAGGGCCACCTGGCCGAGGCCTACGCCGTGACCCGGCTCAACTGACGCACGACAGTCCTTGTCCCACAACCGGATCGGGGGATCACCCATGACCACCACCACCGCCCTGGTCGTCACCCGCAACGGCGGGCCCGAGGTGCTCGAGGTGCAGCAGCGGGAGGTGCGCGAGCCGGGCGCCGGCGAGGTCCGGGTCCGGGTCGAGGCCTGCGGGGTCAACTTCATCGACGTCTACCAGCGCGAGGGCGTCTACCCCATCCCCACGCCGTTCGTCGTCGGCAGCGAAGGCGCGGGCGTGGTCGAGTCCCTCGGCGAGGGGGTGGCCGGCGTCGCCGTCGGCGACCGGGTGGCGTGGGCGATGCAGCCCGGCACCTTCGCGGGCCTGGCCGTGCTGCCCGCCGCCGCGCTGGTGCCGGTGCCCGAGGGGGTCGACCTGGAGACCGCGGCGGCAGCGATGCTGCAGGGGATGACCGCGCACTACCTGGTCACCAGCACGTATGCCGTGCAGCCCGGGGACACGGTCCTCGTGCACGCGGCGGCGGGCGGGGTCGGCCAGCTCCTCGTGCAGATGGCCAAGGCGCGCGGCGCCACCGTCATCGGCACCGCCGGGACCGACGCGAAGGCGGAGAAGGCCCGCGCGCTCGGCGCCGACCACGTCATCAACTACAGCGAGGTCACCGACGTGGCCGCCGCGGTGCGCGAGCTCACGGGCGGCCGCGGGGTCGACGTGGTCTACGACGGCGTCGGCAAGGACACCTTCGAGGGGTCCCTGGCCTCGCTGCGCCCCCGCGGGATGCTCGCGCTGTTCGGTGCGGCCAGCGGGCAGGTCCCGCCGTTCGACCTGCAGCGACTCAACCCGGCCGGGTCGCTGTTCGTGACCCGGCCCACGCTCGGGCACTACGTCGCCGACCGCGAGGAGCTGCTGTGGCGGGGAGGTGAGGTCCTCGACGCGATCGCGGCCGGGCGCCTGCACCTCGAGGTGGGTGGGCGCTACCCGCTGGCTGACGCGGGCACGGCATACCGCGACCTCGAGGGCCGGCGCACCACCGGCAAGCTGCTCCTCATCCCCTGACCAGCCTCGGGAGGGAGTCGTCGCCCGCTCAGGTCCAGAGGGCGGCGACGAGCACGTTGACGACGGCCAGGCCACCGACCGCGTGGACCAGGTTGGGGTTGAAGGACTCCCCGCGCCTGTTCTTCGCCCGGGTGATCTCGGACAGCGCCACGACGGCCAGCGCGACGAGCAGCTTCACCGCGACCCAGGCGTTGTCCGGCTTGTGGTCGGACCAGCCTGCCTGCGCGAGGCCGACCAGGATGAGCCCGGTGACGATCTGGGCGCGGGCGCCCCACACGATCGGCTCGACGATGCGCGGCGACCTGGCCACGACGAACCACCCACCGACGATGGCGGCCATGCCGAGCAGGTGCAGGACGAGGACCAGGTTGAAGACGAAGGACATGGCCACACCCTAGGGCCGCGGCCTCAGAGCAGCGAGAACGCCCGCAGCTCGTCCTGCGTCATCAGCCGGGAGCGGATGAGGAAGCGCACGCCCTCCGGCGCCTCCAGGGAGAAGCCGCTGCCCCGGCCCTTCACCACGTCGATGGTCAGGTGCGTGTGCTTCCAGTACTCGTACTGCGCCTTTGATATCCACACCGGCACCGGCCCGGCCACCCCCGGGACGTCGAGGTCACCGAGGTGGACGTCCGCGTCGCCGGTCAGGAACTCCCCTGCGGGGTAGCACATCGGGGAGCTGCCGTCGCAGCATCCGCCGGACTGGTGGAACATCACCGGCCCGTGCACCTCGGTGAGGCGGCGGAGCAGGTCCGCCGCCTCACCGGTGGCCTCAACCCGACTCTGCTGGGTCTCCGCCATCGGCCTAGAAGAAGCCGAGGGCGTCGGGCGAGTAGGACACCAGCAGGTTCTTGGTCTGCTGGTAGTGATCCAGCATCATCTTGTGGTTCTCGCGGCCGATGCCGGACTGCTTGTAGCCACCGAACGCGGCGTGCGCGGGGTACTGGTGGTAGCAGTTGGTCCAGACGCGACCGGCCTTGATGCTACGGCCGACCCGGTAGGCGCGCGACCCGTCGCGCGTCCACAGGCCGGCGCCGAGGCCATAGAGGGTGTCGTTGGCCGTCTTGAGCGCGTCCGCCTCGTCGTCGAAGCTGGTCAGCGACAGCACCGGGCCGAAGATCTCCTCCTGGAAGATCCGCATCGCGTTGTTGCCCTCGAAGATCGTCGGCGCCACGTAGTAGCCCTCGGCGAGGTCGCCCTCGAGCACGTTGCGCTCACCACCGGTGAGCACCTTGGCGCCCTCCTGCCGGCCGATGTCGAGGTAGGACAGGATCTTCTCGAGCTGGTCGTTGGAGGCCTGGGCGCCCATCGTCGTCGTGGTGTCGAGCGGGTTGCCCTGGACGATCTTCTCCACCCGGGCGACCGCCTCCGGCACGAAGTCGCTGTAGATCGAACGCTGCACGAGCGCCCGCGACGGACAGGTGCAGACCTCGCCCTGGTTCAGCGCGAACATCGTGAAGCCTTCGAGCGCCTTGTCGTAGAAGGCGTCCCGCTCGGCCATGACGTCCTCGAAGAAGAGGTTCGGGCTCTTGCCGCCGAGCTCCAGCGTCACCGGGATGATGTTCTGGCTGGCGTACTGCATGATCAGCCGGCCGGTCGTGGTCTCGCCGGTGAAGGCGATCTTGGCGATCCGCGGCGAGGAGGCCAGCGGCTTGCCCGCCTCGACGCCGAACCCGTTGACCACGTTGACGACGCCGGCGGGGAGCAGGTCGGCGATGAGCTCGATGACCTTGAGGATCGACCACGGCGTCTGCTCGGCGGGCTTGAGCACCACGGCGTTGCCGGCGGCCAGGGCCGGGGCCAGCTTCCACGTGGCCATGAGGATCGGGAAGTTCCACGGGATGATCTGCCCGACCACGCCGAGCGGCTCGTGGAAGTGGTAGGCCACCGTGTTCTCGTCGATCTCGCTGCTGCTGCCCTCCTGGCCGCGCAGCACGCCCGCGAAGTAGCGGAAGTGGTCGACCGCGAGCGGCAGGTCCGCGGCCAGCGTCTCGCGCACCGCCTTGCCGTTCTCCCAGGACTCGGCGACGGCGAGCATCTCGAGGTTGTCCTCGAGGCGGTCGGCGATCTTGTTGAGGATCAGCGAACGCTCGGCCAGCGGCGTGCGACCCCAGGCCGGCGCCGCGGCGTGGGCGGCATCCAGGGCCGCCTCGATGTCCTCGGCCGTGCCCCGACCGACCTCGCAGAACGCCTTGCCGTTGACCGGCGAGATGTTTTCGAAGTACTGGCCCTTCTTCGGCTCGACCCAGTTGCCGCCGATGAAGTGGCCGTACCTGCTCTGGACCGAGACCAGCGAGTCCGCGGTGCCAGGGGGTGCGTAAACCGTCATTGCCGTCTCCCAACGTCAGTGGTGGGCCCCTGCACCGGGGAAGTGTGTCTGCGACCCGGGTGCAGGGGATGGCCCCGACGCTAGGAACGGCGATGTTGCATCCACGTTGCACGGGACGCACGGCCGGCCCTCCCGCGGGTCAGGACCGCCGGGTTCCCGGCACAGCGCGCGCTGGCGTCAGGACGGCTCGCCGGTCAGGACAGCTCGCGGTCGAGGCGGGCGATCTGCCCCAGCACCAGCGGCCGCAGCGGGCTGCCCTGCGGCAGCGCCGCTCGCTGGGCGAGCCACATGGCGTAGTCGTCGCTGCCCCAGGACGCGCGCGTCCACGTCGACATCAGGTCAGCCTCACGGCTCTGCATCACCGCGCGGCGCAGCGACTCATGGACCTCCTCGCGCAGCCGCACCACGCCCGGGGCGGCCGAGTGCGGCAGCAGGGGGCCGCGATACAGGCGCAGCGCGGAGCGCACGTCGCCGCTGGCGAGATGGGCCTCGACCGCGAGCCAGTCGCCGGCGATCTCGGCGGCGAGGCGGTAGGGCCGCGACGCGAGCACGTCCTCGCCGAGCAGGTGGCGCAGCCGGTTGAGCTCGACCCGCAGCGTCGAGGCGCTGACGTCCTCCTCGTAGAGCAGCACCGCGAGCTCGTCGCCGGAGAGCCCGCGCGGGGCGGACGCGAGCAGCAGCAGGATCTCGCTGTGCCGCGGGCTCAGCCGCATCGTCCCCTCGTGCCCGCGGCCGTCGTCGAGGGAGAGCAGCGTCTCGGAGCGCCCGAGCGACTCCATCACCACCGACAGGCCGCGCGCGGTATGCCGTGGCTCACCGCTGCGCCGCGAGAGCACCTCGCGCGCCAGCTCGGCCTCGGCCATGCGGGCGGCGGCCCGGACCATCGCCATGGTCTGCGGCACGACGATCTGGTCGCCACCGGTGATGTCGAGGACGCCGAGCAGGCCGTGGGTCTGCGGGTCGTGGATCGGCGTGGCGGCACAGCTCCAGCGCTGCACCGACCGGCGGAAGTGCTCCGCGCCGATGATGTTGACCGACTCGTCCAGCCTCAGCGCCATGCCGGGGGCGTTGGTGCCGGCGACGCGCTCGTCCCAGTTGGCGCCCTCGACGAAGCCGATGGTCTCGGCCTGGCGCAGCACCTGGGGGTGGCCGCACACCCAGAGCAGCTGCCCGGCGGAGTCGCTGACCGCCATGATCGCGTCGCAGTCGCGGGCGGCCTGGCCGAGCACGTCGTCGAGCAGCGGGAAGACCCGCGAGAGCGGGTGCGCCTCGCGGTGGTCGCGCAGGACGTCCGTGGGCAGGGTGATCGGGGCGTCGACGAGGTCGGCCTGGACCCCCGCCGCCGCCGAGCGGAACCAGGAGTCCGCGACCTGGGCCCGTACCCCGCGCTGGGACGACACGACGCCCAGTAGAACCCGGGACCGGGTCGTCGCGCTAGAGCAGGCGTCGCCCGACGGCCCAGGCGGTCAGCTCGTGCCGGGAGGACAGCTGCAGCTTGCGCAGCACCGAGGACACGTGGGTCTCGACCGTCTTGACCGAGATGAACAGCTCCTTGGCCACCTCCTTGTACTGGAAGCCGCGGGCGATCAGCCGCATCACCTCCCGCTCGCGGGCGCTGAGCCGGTCGAGCTCCTCGTCAACCTCGGCTACCTCGCCGGCGGCGGCGCCGAACGCGTCCAGGACGAAGCCGGCCAGTCGCGGGCTGAACACGGCGTCGCCGTCGGCGACGCGGCGGATCGCCGTGGTCAGGTCGGTGCCGCTGATCGTCTTGGTGACGTAGCCGCGGGCGCCGGCCCGGATGACCGCGATGACGTCCTCGGCGGCGTCGGACACCGACAGCGCCAGGAACCGCACCGGTGCCCCCGACCCCGTGGTCGTCCCGCGAGAGCCGCTGATGACGTCGCTGCCGCCGTTGCCGTTGCCGCCGGGCAGGTGCACGTCGAGCAGCACCACGTCGGGGCGCGTGGCGGCGACCACGCGCACCGCCTCGTCGACGTCCGCGGCCTCGCCCACGACCTCCAGCGTCGGGTCGAGCTCGGCCTTGACGCCGGAGCGGAACATGCGGTGGTCGTCGACGAGGACCAGCCGGATCGGGTCGGTCATGAGCGGGCTCCCGGAGGTTCGGACGGGGTCGCGGCGCGTGGCCCCGGCTGGGTGGCGGTGGGCGGGTTGGTCTGTGCTGCAACGCTTCCAGGGGGTCCGCCGGCCACGCCGCCCGGTGGGGCCACGGGCAGGGCCAGGGAGACCTCGGTGCCGTCCTCGAGGCGCCGCACCCGGGCCGACCCACCGTGCCTGTCCATCCGTCCGACGATCGACTCGCGCACCCCGAGCCGGTCCGACGGGACCGCGTCGACGTCGAAGCCGTCACCGTGGTCGCGGACGAAAGCCTCGACGAGGGTGGGCCCGACCTCGACGTAGGCCGAGACGGGCGGCCGGCCGTGGCGCACCGCGTTGAGCAGCGCCTCGCGCAGGGCCCGCACGAGGGCCTGCCCGGGCTCCTCCAGCGGCCGGTCGCCGGTCACCACCAGCTCGACCGGCACCCCGTGCAGGTCCTCCACCTCGTGGGCGACCTCGGTGACCGCGGTGGCGAGACTGGCCCCGGAACCGCGCGGACCGGCATACAGCCAGCCGCGCAGCTCGCGCTCCTGGGCGCGGGCGAGGCGCGCCACCTCGGCCGGGTCGTCGGCCCTGCGCTGGATGAGGGCCAGAGTCTGCAGCACCGAGTCGTGCAGGTGCGCCGCGATGTCGGCCCGCTCGGTGGCCCGCACCAGCCGTGCCTGTTCCTCGCGCAGGTCGTTCCACAGCCGGACCGCCCACGGGGTGGCGATGAGCGCGACACCAGCCAGGACCGCGGCAGCCGCGACGGCGACGTTCCCCAGGCCGGCCAGTCCGTGCCCCATCGCGGCCAGGCCGATGAGCCCGGCGATGGCGAGGACGACGCCCGCCGCGAGCCGCAACATCCCCGGCGGGCGGTCGGCGCCACCACGGGCCAACCAGCGGTCACGCTCGGTGTCATCGAGCTGGGTCCAGGCGAGCACGGCGCCCAGCGCGACGACCAGGACCGGGATGACGATGTCCAGGCGCAGGTTCACCCCGTGCTGCTGGAGGACCAGGGCCGCACCGAAGAGCACCAGGGCGGCGCCGAGCAGCAGGTTGCGCGCTGCCTCGGAACGCACCGGGCGGCTGCGACGCGCCGGGGCTCCTTGTCCCGCAACGGGATCGGAGGCTGGACGTTCCTGCGGTGTGAGGGCCCAGAGGAAGAGGTAGACGCCGATGCCGGCCCCACCGAGGAAGCTGCCGAGGACGAAGCAGATCCGGACCACGGTGACGTCCAGGTCGAGGTGCTCGGCCAGCCCGGCGCACACGCCACCGATCCAGCGGCCCTCGGCCGGGCGGGTCAGCCGGTGCCGCGACGGCTCGGCCGGCCGGGCGGGTTGGTAGGGCGTGGGCACGTGCCCATCCTGTCCCACCCCGACGTCCCGGGTCAGGTGCTGCGGCCCGTTCTCAGGGGCGGGTCAGGGTCGGCTCAGGGACGTTCCTCATGGCTGGAGCCAGCGGCGCGCAGCAGGATCGAGACATGGACGAACCGACGGGGAGCGCACCGGTGAACGCGCTCGACAAGTTCTTCGACGGCCTGCGCGGCCTGGGGGTCCGGCGACGCGCCCAGGACAGGTGGATCGGCGGCGTCTGCTCCGGCATCGCCGACCGCCTCGGCGTCGACCCGGTCATCGTGCGCGCCGCGACGGTGCTGCTGGCGCTGCTCGGGGGCGTGGGTGTCTCGGCCTACCTCGTCGCGTGGCTGCTGCTGCCGGACACGAACAGCTCGATCATGGCCGAGCGCGCCCTGCGCCACGGTGAGGGCAGCGCCGTGGTGCTGCTGGTCGTCACCGGCTTCGCCGTGTTCAGCGGCTTCCCGTGGTGGTTCGGCCACAACGGCTTCTGGGGCTTCCCGTGGGGCCTGCTCGTCCTGGGCGGCCTGTTGTGGTGGGCGATGAGCAACCGCGAGGGCCGCACGCCCCCGGCAC
>NZ_DASVZH010000226.1:0-3411 GCF_036391795.1 Oryzihumus sp. | reverse complement strand
TGACGTCGTCGACCGCGTGGGCGAGGACCCGCTCCCCCCGCCCGAGCTCGAGCGTCGCGGCGACGTCCCCGGGCAGGTCGGGCTGGGTCTTGCGGAGGCGGGGAAGGCGCATCAGCCCAGCCTGTCACGCAGGGCGACGAGCTCACGCTGCAGCCCCTGGAGCTGGACCGACAGGGCCCGTGCCGCCTCGGGGTCGCCGGACTCCATGCGGCGCAGCGCGCTGAGCGCGTCGGCGATGCGGCGGGTCAGCGCCACCTCCTGGACGCGGACGAGCAGGGAGCTGAGGTAGCGCCGCTCGGGCAGCCCGGTCGCGCCGTCGATCCTCGTCGGCAGCGGCGCCACCGCCAGCTCGTTCACCAGCGGCCGGACGGTGGCCGCGGCGGCCTCGGTGACGCGGTCGGCCCACACCCCGGTGGAGGCGGCGGCACCGGGCCCGCCGGCGGCGCGGACCGCGTCGTGGACGGCACGGTGGGCCGGCGCAGTGAACGCTGCCGTGTCGATGGCGTCGAGCTCTGCCGGGTCGAACTGGCCCGGGAACTGCAGCACGGCCTGGAGCAGCTGCCGTTCGGCCAGCACCACGGGGTCGCGCAGGTCCGGGTGGGGCATGACCTGGACCTCGTCGCGCCGGTCGTGCTCGGGCTCGCCGCGGGGACCGCCGTCCGGGCCGTGGCCCGCGCCGTCACTGCCACGCCCCGGGGCACCCCCACCGGACGCCGCGTCGCGGGCGGCGATACGCCCGGCTCGCCCGACCTCGGCGGCCACCTGCTCGACCTCGACGCCGATCCAGCCGGCGACAGTGCGGGTGTACTCCGGGCGCAGGGATCGGTCGCGGATGCCGGCGATGATCGGCGCCACGGCCCGCAGGCCCTGGATCCGTCCCTCGGCGTTGACCAGGTCAAAGCGCCCCAAGGTGGTGCGGACGGCGAACTCGAACATCGGGAGGGCGTCCTCGATGAGCGCCCGCACCGCCAGGTCGCCCTCGGCCTGACGCAGCTCGCACGGGTCCTTGCCGGAAGCCTCCACGGCCACGAACGACTGGGAGGCCCAGCGCTGGTCCTCGGCGAAGGCCCGCATGGCCGCCTTCTGGCCGGCGGCGTCACCGTCGAAGGTGAAGACCACCTTGGCGGGCGCCAGGTCGCTCTCGTCGCGCATGAGCCGGCGCAGCACCTTGATGTGCTCGACCCCGAAGGCCGTGCCACAGGTGGCCACGGCGGTCTCGATGCCCGCGAGGTGGCAGGCCATGACGTCGGTGTAGCCCTCGACCACGACCGCGGTGCGGTCACGGGAGATGGCCTTCTTGGCCAGGTCGAGGCCATAGAGGACGGTGGACTTCTTGTAGATCGAGGTCTCGGCGGTGTTGAGGTACTTCGCCTCGATCCGGTCGTCGTCGAACAGCCGCCGGGCGCCGAAGCCGACCACGTCACCGGTGATGTCGCGGATCGGCCACATGAGGCGTCCGCGGAACCGGTCGTAGAGCCCGCGCTGCCCGCGCCCTGCCAGCCCCGCGGTCACGATCTCGTCGTCGCTGAACCCCTTGGACCGCAGGTGCCGGGTCAGGGCCTCGCCGGCCCGCGGGGAGAAGCCGACCCCGAAGTGCTCCGCGGCGGTCCGGTCGAACCCGCGGTCGCGCAGGAAGTCGCGCCCGGCCCGCGCCTCGGCGAGGTCGACCAGGGAGCCGGCGTAGAACTCGGTGGCCACCCGGTGCGCCTCGACCAGCCGGGACCGCTTGCCCAGCCCCTCGTCACGACGCGGGCCGACGCCGTCCTCGTAGTGCAGCTCCATGCCGAGCTTGCCGGCGAGCCGCTCGACGGCCTCGCTGAAGCTGAGGTGCTCGACCTTCTGCACGAAGGAGATGACGTCGCCGCCCTCGCCGCAGCCGAAGCAGTGCCACGCCCCGACCGCGGGCCGGATGTTGAAGGACGGTGACTTCTCGTCGTGGAAGGGGCACAGCCCCTTGAGCGAGCCGGGCCCGGCGCTGCGCAGCGTGACGTGCTCGCGCACGATGTCCTCGATCGACGAGCGCTCCTTGACGAGAGCAACGTCGTCGGCCTTGATCCGACCCGCCACAGAGCCTCCTTGGTGTGCCGCGGCGAGTCTAGGTGGTCACACCCACATCGCGTGCAGGGCCGTGGCCCGCGGGTCGGTGTAGCCGGCCACCTGGTCCACGACCGCCCGCATGGCCGCCGCGTCGTCACCGGCCTCGCGCCAGTCGGCCAGGTGGGTGACGTCGAGCCGGTCCTCCGGCTTGTCCAGCAGCGCCTCGACCAGGTCGCGCACCACGTCGCGCTGCCGCGCCATCACCTGCAGCCGCTCGGCGGCGTTCATGACGAAGTGCGCCGCCACCCCCTTGAGCAGCGCGCACTCCGCGCGGACCTCCTCGGGCACGACCAGGTCCGCGGCGTAGCGGGTCAACGGACCCGGGCCGTATGCCGCGCGCGTCGCCTCCTCCACGGCGAGCACGAACCTGCCGACCAGCCGGCTGGTCATGTCCTTGAGCGCCGCGAGGTCGGCGCGGGATCCGTTCCAGGACAACGGGATCCACCCCGTGTCCAGCAGCCGGCCCATGGCCCGCGCCAGGTCCTCCTCGGTCAGGTCCGGGGCGTAGGCCGCGCGCGCCACCTCGACCACCTGCGCCATCTGGGACTCCGAGCGCAGGTCGGCCAGGTCGACCCGGCCGGAGGCGACGGCGTCCTCCACGTCGTGCACCGAGTAGGCGACGTCGTCGGACCAGTCCATGACCTGCGCCTCGAGGCACCGGCGGGTGGGATCGGCCTCCGGCGCCCCGAGCCGGACCCACTCGAAGACCGGCGCGTCCGCGGCATACACGCCGAACTTGGCGGTCTGCGACGGCGCCTCGCCGCGCCGCCACGGGTACTTCAGGACGGCGTCGAGGCTGGCCCGGGTGAGGTTGAGCCCGGCCGGGCGCCCGTCGGGGTGCGTGCGCTTGGCCTCCAGCCGGGTGAGCAGGCGCAGCGTCTGGGCGTTGCCCTCGAACCCGCCGATGTCGGCGGCGACGGCCGCCAGCGCAGCCTCGCCGTTGTGGCCGAACGGCGGGTGACCCAGGTCGTGCGCCAGGCAGGCGGTGTCGACGACGTCGGCGTCGCAGCCGAGCGCGGCCCCGAACTCGCGACCGATCTGCGCGACCTCCAGGGAGTGGGTGAGCCGGTTGCGCACGAAGTCGTCGCTCGTCGGCTGCACCACCTGGGTCTTGGCCGAGAGCCGGCGCAGCGCCGAGGAGTGGACGACGCGAGCCCGGTCGCGGGCGAAGTCGTCGCGGTCAGCGCGCTTGAGCGCCGGGTCCTCGCGGACCCACCGTTCGCGGTCGGCGTCGGCATAGGTGCTCACGAACAGGCACTGTATGCCGCGCCGCCGACCTCGGCGGCCCGGCTCACCCCTGCCCACCCCTGGGAC